>JBAVML010000489.1:0-32008 GCA_049690035.1 Chthoniobacteraceae bacterium | reverse complement strand
GATCTGCTCCGCCCTGGAGAGTTCGCACGTGCTTTGCGTCGGCGATACAGAGGAAACTGAACAGGTCGCAGCGATCAATTTCTCCGTCGCCGATGGGCGCACGGTCTTCACCGTCAACCTCGCCCACGCCGCGCGCGCGGGTGTCCGCATCAGTTCCAAGTTGCTCGCTCTCGCGCAGTCCGTCCGCGGGCCGCGGGAAAACGCCTCACGATGAACCTCATTCGCAATCTTCCCATCCGCAGCAAGGTCGTGCTCGTCACGATGCTCACCGCCTGCGCCGCGCTCCTGCTCGCGGGAGCCGCGTTGCTTTGGCTGGAGTTGTCCGAGTTCCGCGCCAACCTCGAGCGCGATGTCGCCACGCTGGCCAAGGTCATCGGCGCCAACAGCGTCGCCGCGATTTCCTTCGATGACCGTAGCGCCGCAACCGAGATGCTCACGGCGCTGCGCGCGGAGCCGAAAATTCTCGCCGCCTGCATCTACGGACCCAACGGCCAGCGGCTCGGCACCTTCCGCCGTCCCGGCTCGGAAGGGCGGTTTCCCGCCGCACCCGCGCCCGATGGTTTCGCGCTCGCCGGGGATCGGCTCACCTATTTCGCGCCGATCGACGATGAACGGGAACACGTGCGGATCGGGACGATCTACTTCGAGGCGAACTTCGGCGAGATGCGGGATCGCCTCTATTCGTATGCCAGGCTTCTCGGGGTCGTCCTGCTCGCTTCGGGCCTGGTCGCGCTCGGGCTCTCCGCGGCGCTCCAGCATTACATCACCGGCCCCATCGTCTCCCTCGCGGACGCCACGAAGCGCGTCTCCACGGACCGCGACTATTCCCTCCGCGTGCCGCGCGATGGCGATGACGAACTCGGCGGACTGATCGATGGCTTCAACGAAATGCTCGAGCAAATCCAGACCCGCGACGCCGCGCTCCGGGCAGCACAGGCCACGCTGGAAAAGCGCGTGGTGGACCGCACCGCGGAACTCCAGCAGGAGGTCGCGGAACGGCGGCGCGCCGAGGAGGATCTCGCACGCTCGCTCTCGCTCGTGAATGCCACGCTCGATTCCACGGCGGATGGCATTCTCGTGGTGGATCGCGCCGGGAAGGTCGTGGATTTCAACCGCAAGTTCGTCACGATGTGGCGGCTGCCCGAGGATCTCGTGGCCACCCGCGACAACCCGCGACTGATTGAGTGCGCCGCCGAGCAGGTCAAGGATCGCGAGACCTTCATCCACAAGACCGTCCAGCTCCTGGCCGACACCGTATCCGAGAGCCATGACGTCATCGATTTTGCCGATGGCCGCCTCTTCGAGCGCTATTCGAAACCGCAGCAAATCGACGGGGCATGTGTCGGGCGGGTGTGGAGCTTTCGCGATGTCACCCAGCGCGCCCGCGCCGAAGAGCGCATCCGCGAACAGGCCAGCCTGCTCGATCTCGCGCAGGACGCCATCGTCGTCCGCGACATGAGTGACGTAACGGTCTTTTGGAACAAAGGCGCCGAGCGCGTGCTCGGCTGGACCAATGGCGATGTCGTCGGTCGCGAACTCGGCACGCTCTTCCAGAAAGACGCGGCGCGTTTCCTGGAAGCCAAACGCCTCGTGGTCGAGCGCGGCGCGTGGTCTGGGGAATTGACGCACTTGAACAAGAGCGGCCGCGAGGTGCGGACCGAGAGCCGGTGGACGCTGCTGCGGGACGATGCGGGCCAGGCGAAATCCGTGCTGACGATCAGCACTGACGTGACTGAGCAGAAGAAGCTCGAGGCGCAATTCCTGCGCGCGCAACGAATGGAAAGCATCGGCACGCTGGCCGGCGGCATCGCGCATGACCTGAACAACATGCTCGCGCCGATCCTCGTCTCGATCGATCTGCTCCGGGCGCAGAATACCGATCCGGGCCTCGAACCGATCTACGAATCCGTGACCACCAGCGCCGAACGCGGGGCCGATCTCGTCCGGCAGATCCTGCAATTTGCGCGTGGCGCGGAAGGGAAGCGGACGCCGATGGGCATCGAGCGGGTCGTCCGCGAAGTCTGCAAGATCGCCCGCGATACGTTCCCCAAGAACATCGAGTTTCGCTACGTCGTCGCCGACGACCTCTGCTCGGTGAGCGGCGATGCCACGCAACTCCACCAGGTGCTCCTCAATCTCTGCGTCAATGCGCGCGACGCCATGCCGGATGGCGGCACGCTCGTGATCGAGGCCGAAAATTTCTTCTGCGATGGAACGGCGAAGACGTTGAAGATCGCACCCGCGGTAGGTCCGCACGTGCTCATTCGCGTGAGCGACACCGGCACGGGCATCCCCGCGGAACTGCGCGAGAAGATCTTCGAGCCATTCTTCACCACGAAGGAAGTGGGCAAGGGAACCGGACTCGGGCTCTCCACGGCGGCGGCGATCGTCAAGGGCCACGAGGGTCTGCTCGACGTCACCAGCGAACCGGGCCTTGGCACGACCTTCACGCTCTGCCTGCCGGCGCTCAGCAGCCCCGCGGAAGTTGCGCGCCCGGAAATCGCGATGATGCCGCTGGGGAACAAGGAACTCGTGCTGCTGATTGATGACGAAGAATCCATCCGGTTGGTGATCGGGCAGACGCTGGAGGGTTTCGGTTACCGCGTGATCACCGCGGCGGATGGCCGAAGCGCGGTCGCCACCTTCGCCGAGCGGCAGCGCGACATCGCGATCGTGGTGACGGACATGATGATGCCCGGGATCGATGGCGTGGCGACGATCCGTGCGCTGAAGGCCATCGACCCGAACGTGCGCGTAATCGCCGCCACCGGACTGATGACCGAGGAGCGCGTGCTCAAGGCATCGGAGGCCGGCGCGTCCGCCTTTTTGCGCAAGCCCTTTTCCGCCGAGGCGATGCTCCGCACCATCCGCCAGGTGCTCACCGGCGGCGTGGCCAGGAAGGCCGCCTAGCCTCGCAGAAGAGTTGGAGCCGGCACGCGTCGGCTGCTACGAAAGAGCGCATGACCAAGCCCGAAATCATTCAGCGCCTGCTCAATCCCGGCGTCGTGGCGATCATTCGCGCGGATTCGTCGGACCAACTCGGCGCCGTCGCCGAGGCGCTGCTCGCCGGCGGCATCACCGCGATGGAGGTGACGATGACGACGCCGAACGCGCTCAAGGTCATCAGCGAAGTGACGGCGCGCTTTGGCGACCAGTTGCTGATGGGCGTCGGCAGCGTGCTCGATCCCGAGACGTGCCGCGCGGCGATCCTCGCGGGCGCGGAATTCGTAGTCACGCCGGTGACGAAGCCGGAGGTCATCGCCATGTGCAACCGCTACGGCAAGCCGATCGCCAGCGGCGCCTTCACTCCCACCGAATGCCTGCTCGCGCACGAGTCCGGCGCGGATTTCGTGAAGCTCTTCCCCGCCGACCTTCACGGCCCGAAATACATCCGCACCCTGCTGGCCCCACTGCCGATGCTGCAGATCATTCCCACCGGCGGCGTCACGCCTGAGACCGCTGCGGAATTCCTCGATGCCGGCTGCGTCGCTCTCGGCGCGGGCACGAGCCTCGTGTCGAAGGAAATCCTCACGAGCCACGATTGGCGCCGCCTGGCGACGCGGGCGGAAGAATTCGTGAAAGCAGTGAAGAAGGCGCGGAAGTAGTTCGCGCCCAGCGCGGCGGCGTGGCAGCCTGCGCGCGATGAAACCATCCTCGCTGCGCGATCGCATTCTCGAACAACTCTGCGCCCCGGCCTATCGACCGCTCGACAAGGTCGAACTTTCCAAGGCCCTCGAAATGCACAGCTCCGAGCGGCGCCAACTGCAGGACGTGCTGGGCACGCTGGAGGAGGAAGGCGCGATCGTCCGGACCAGCAAGGGACGCTACGTCGTGCCCGGCGTGGCGGATCTGGCCACTGGGACGCTACAGGTACATGGCGGCGGCAATGCGCATCTCCTCTGCGAGACGGCGGGAGTGAAAGATCTCTTCGTGCCCGGCGCCAATCTCGGCACGGCGATGCACGGCGACAAGGTGGTGGTGCGGATCGAACGTTCGCGCCGCGGCGACGCGGAAGGCCGGGTGATCCGGGTGCTCGAGCGGGTGAACACGAAAGTGGTCGGGGTGCTCCAGCAATCGAAGAACTTCTTTTACGTAAAGCCGGACGACTCGCGGCTGCAGCGCGATGTGAACGTTCCGTCGGCCAAAAACGCGCGCGTCGGCGACAAAGTCGTGGTGCGCCTGGAGCCGTGGATCGATCCGCACCTTAATCCCGAGGGCGAAATTATCGAGGTGCTCGGCCTCGCGACCGCGCCGGGCGTGGACATGCTCTCGATCATCCGCAAGCACGACCTGCCGATGGAGTTTCCGAGCGACGTGCTGATCGAGGCGGAGCGCATTTCCGAGACCGTGCCGGAAAGCGAATCCGCGCGGCGCGACGACTGCCGCGGGCAGTATGTGCTTACCATCGATCCGGATGATGCGAAGGATTTCGACGATGCCATCCACGTGGAACGCACCGCGCACGGCTGGCGGCTGAGCGTCCACATCGCCGATGTCTCGCACTACGTTCGCCCCGGCACCGCGCTCGATCGCGAGGCGCGGCAGCGGGGTAACTCCACCTATCTCGCCGACCGCGTGATCCCGATGCTTCCCGAACGGCTGAGCAACGGCGTGTGTTCGCTCAAGCCACGCGTCGATCGCCTGACGACGAGCGCGTTCATCGACTTCGACAAGAGCGGGGCGATCAAGGGCGCGACCTTCGCGAAGACTGTGATCCATAGCGCGGCGCGGCTCACTTACCGGCAGGCCTTCGCCATCCTCGAAAATAAACCGGTGCCACCGACGCCGAACTACGAGCGCGGCGGCCGCGTGCATCTCGACGCGAAGCCCGTGCCGGTGGACGTGACGCCCGAGATGCGCGAGCGCGTCGAGACCGCGTGGGAACTCGCGGCGGTGCTGCGCCGCCGTCGCTTCGAGCACGGGTCGCTCGATCTTGATTTTCCCGAAGTAAAAGTGTGGCTCGACGACGAAGGCCGCGCGGATCGGATGGAGCGGATCGAGAACGACATTTCGCACCAGCTCGTCGAGGAGTGCATGCTCGCGGCCAATGAAGTGGTTGCCCGCGAGATCAAGAATCGCGCGATGCCGAGCATCTACCGCATTCACGAAAATCCGGACACGGATCGGCTCAATGAATTCCGCGAGTTCGCCGCGAGCTACGGCTTTCGCGCCGGCGACCTCAGCCAGCGGCGGGAGGTGCAGAAGCTCCTCGCTTCAATCAAAGGCAAGCCGGAGGAATACGCGGTGAAGCTGCAATTCCTGAAGAGCCTCAAGCGCGCGGCCTACGACACCAACCCGATTGGGCACTACGGCCTGGCGAAGGTGAACTACACGCACTTCACCAGCCCGATCCGGCGCTACGCGGATCTCGTGGTGCACCGCGTGATCGCGCGGGAAAAGGCCGGCGATGCCAAATCACTCGCGGAAGCCGCCGCGCACATTTCGAAGACCGAGCGCACTTCCGCGGATGCGGAGAAGGACTCGACGCAGCTCAAGAAGATGGAGTTCTTTCAGCGCCAACTCACGGCGAAGAAGCCGCAGGAATTCGCGGCCATCGTGGTCGAGGTGCGCTCGATGGGCGTCTTCGTCGAGCTGCCCGATGTGCAGATGACCGGGCTGATCCACGTGAGCGCGCTTGGCTCGGATTTCTACGAGTTCGACGCCACGCGGCAGCGCTTCATCGGCCGCCGCTCGCGCACCGGCTACCAGCTCGGCGACCGGCTCACCGTCATCGTCGCGCGCGTCGATGCGAGCCGCCGGCAGATCGACTTTGCCCCGGTTTCGACGCCGGTCGCGACTGAAACGCGCGGGCCTCGCGAGGTGGTGCAGCGGCCTCGCGGCGCCGGGCGAGGGGCGCCGGAGAAGGAGCGCGGTTCGCGCCGGGGCGGAGACTCGAAGAAGCCAGCCAAAGGCGCGTCGCGGGGATCCCGCAGGCGCCGTTGAGCGGGGCGAGGATCGGCGCTGCCTGACGACGATTTCGCAGTCCGCTCGGGTTTTTCTCCGCTCCTCTCGACATGCCGGCGCCACGGGCCGACTCTGCTGGCGCGATCACCCATGCCCCTACCTTCCACCGTCCAGCAACCCGCAGAACTCCTCGCGTATCTTTTTGCCATCTGGCCTGACGAGAAGAAAAAGCAGATCCGCAACTGGCTGAAGTTCCAAGCCGTCACCGTGAACGGGCGTCCCATCACGCAGTTCAACCACCCGCTGGTGCCCGGCGATGTCGTCGCCATCCGTTCCGATCGCTTCGCCATCCCGAAAACGGTTCTCCCCTCGGGCATCAAAGTCTTTTACGAGGATGCTAGTCTCATCGTCATCGATAAGCCGGAAAATCTCCTCAGCATCGCCAGCGAGGCGGAGCAGGAAAAGACCGCCTACTTTCAGCTTAACGAGTATCTCCGCCAGGGCAGGGGACACGCGCGCGACCGTGTCTGGATCGTGCACCGCCTCGACCGCGAAACGTCCGGGCTCATGGTTTTCGCGAAGACCGCGGAGGCTAAGGCCGCGCTCCAGTCCGGCTGGGATCGGGCGGAAAAAATCTACGAGGCCGTGGTTGAAGGCCGGCTTCCCAAGGATCAGGGAGTCTTCGAATCGGACCTCGACGAAACGAATCCCTTCAAGGTCCGTAGCGCGCCGGCGAGCGCGACCACCCGGCACGCCATTACTCACTTCCGCGTGCTCAAGCGCCGTGAGTGGCGGACCCTTGTCCAACTCACTCTCGAGACCGGCCGGCGCCACCAGATCCGCGTCCACCTCGCCGACGCCGGCTGTCCCATTGTGGGGGACAAGAAGTATGGGGCGAAATCCGATCCTCTGAAGCGACTCGGCCTGCACGCTTGTTCACTCCGTTTTCCCCATCCGGACACGGGCCAGGAGATGCGCTTCGACTCGCCGCTGCCTAAGGATCTCGCGAAGCTCGTGTGACGCGCCTTTTCAGCCCGCGTGCAGGATCGTGTGGATGACAAACCACACGCACAAAGGGAAGCAAAGCAGAGCGAGACTGCGCCAGAGGATCAGGCGACGGGTCGGCAGGAGAAAGCGATACGAGCACTTCGTGCAGTAGGTCTGCACGAAGCTGCGGCGATCCCAGTCGGGCGGAATCGTGAGCAGCTGCTTCGTGCCGCAGCGCCCGCATTTCGCCGTGCACTGCCTTCCCTCATGGCCGGAGGGCGGCGTCGCGAGACGCGGCGGCGATTTTAGCTCGGGGAAAGGATTCGGCATTTTGGGGGGACTGGGCCTTGGGAGAATATCCAGAGCCTGCCCGGAATTGCTGCAACATTTTTTCGCAGGCCGCGATATTCCAAGGTCTTGCGGTGTCTTCGCTGCGCCCGTATTGATGCCGCATGGATCACCCGGCCTTCGACCTCTCGCACCGTCAAGTTCCACCGGCGCGTCTTTTCGCGCTCATTCTGTTTGCGGCTTCCGTGGCAGGCTGCGGGCGCAACGAGGCGCCACCGCCCGAGGCGGAGGTCGTTCCCGTGCAAACCGATGTGGAGGAGACCAAGCAAAAGCTCACCGCCGCCGCGAGCAACGTGGAGGCGAAGAACGCCGAATTGACCGCGGCGACGGCCGCACTGGCCACGGCGAAAACGCAGCTCGCCGAGAAGGATGCGCTGATCGCCAAGAAGGATTCGCAGATCAAGATCCTGCAGTCCGAACTCGAAACCCTGAAGAAGCGCGACGCGTTTGTCTTCGCGGAAATCGCCGCGCTGCAGCAGCAAGGCCAGTCCGCCCTGGCGCTCAGCCGCTACGAGCAGTTCGTCAAGGATTTCCCCAAAAGCCCGCTCGCTGACAACGCGTCTGCCGCGATCAACCAGCTCACCGTGACTACCGAAAAAGAGGCGCGGCAGAAGGCCATCGCCGCCGATCCCAAAAGCCGCCAGCGCGAGTTTTTGCAGCAATTCGAGGACGGCTTTCTCACCCTCCAGGATCTGGCGCCCGTGCTCAAAAAGAAGACTGTCGCCCAGGTGCTCGCGCTCCTCGGCCCGCCCAACCGGATCTACGGAGACGGCACGGAAATCGGCTACGTGGACAAGGCGATCGATCCCGCCACGGGCAAGCGCGGCATCTTCATCATCGCGTTCGAATTGGACACCGTCGCCAACCTGCGGGTCGAGTACGCGGGACGGCGGATGGTCCCCTGAGCACCCCGCCGCGCGGCACTGCCCTTGCCAGCGGGCGACCGCTTTGATTCAGTCGCGCGCTTATGGCCGACGTCCCCGAACTTCCCGAAGCGAAAGACTCGTACGAACGCGCCATCGCGCTCTCCATCGCGATCCTCGCGGTCATCCTCGCCTTCGTGGACAACACGGGCGACAACGCCAAGACGGACGCCATCGTCAAGACCACGGCGGCCGCCAACAAGTGGTCCTACTTTCAAGCGAAGAGCATCAAGGGGAACCTCGCCGAGAACAGCGCGATCCTGCTCGGTCTGCTCACCCCGGTGGATCCCGTCGCGGCCAAGGCGAAGCAGGAGGAGATCAGGAAGGACGTGAGCCGTTACGATGGCGAGAAGCAGCAACTCATGGCCGATGCGCAGGAGCTCGAGAAGCAGGCGGCCCACTCCATGAGCATCGACGACCGGTCCGACGAAGCCGCGCTCGTTCTCCAGATCTCCGTGGTCGTCTGCTCCATCGCCATCCTCGTGCGGTGGAAGCCCATCTTCTTCAGCGGCCTCACGATCGGTGTCCTCGGCATCGCCGCCGCGGTGCGCGCCTTTCTCAGCTAAGCTCACCCGTTCCACGTTCAGGCCCGGGCGTTTGGGACGCCGCCGTCGCCGATTTGGAGTAGGGTTCGCTGCCGCTGGTTTCCATTCCGGCTTTTTTTCATGCCTGTCCTTGAGTCGCAGTTTCACCCGCCGCTCATTCTCCGGAATCCGCATGTGCAGACGATCCTGCCCGTGCTCCTGCCCCGGCGATTGCTCTTTCACTTTGCCCGCGAAAGGATGGAGCTTTCCGATGGCGATTTCCTTGATCTCGACTGGCTGCGCGGGTTGAAGCAGAGGGTGGCGATCATCTCGCACGGTCTCGAAGGAAGCACCGCCAACGGCTACGTGCGTGGCACCGCCGCCGCATTGCATCGGGTGGGCTGGGATGTGCTCGCTTGGAATTTCCGTGGCTGCAGCGGCGAGCTGAATCGCCTCCCGCGCTTCTACCACAGCGGCGAGACCGGCGACCTCGGCACGGTCATCCATCGCGCCGCGAGCGACTACGCCACCATCGCCCTCGTCGGTTTCAGTCTCGGGGGGAATATGACCCTGAAATACCTCGGCGAGGCGCCAGCCCATCCGGCCATCGTCGCGGCCGTGGCCATCTCCACCCCCGTCGATCTCGCCGCCAGCGCACGCGCGCTCGATCAGCGCCCCGCCAATCGCCTCTACCTTCAGAGATTCATGAAGACACTCGTGGCCAAGATCGAAGCCAAAGCCACGCGCTTCCCGCAGGATCTCGACGCCACCGGCGCGCGGGCCATCCACACCTTTCAGCAGTTCGACGACCGCTACACCGCGCGCCTCCACGGATTCCGCGATGCCGAGGACTACTGGGCTCGCTCCAGCGCCCTGCGTTACCTCCACGGCATTAGCATTCCCACGCTGCTCCTCAATGCCCTCGACGACCCCTTCCTCACCGCCGAGTCCCTGCCGTTCGCCGCCGCCGAGCGCAGCACATCGCTCACCTTCGAAGCTCCCGCGCACGGCGGTCATTGCGGCTTCCTTGATCTCGCCCACGGCCTCCAGCGCTGGTCGGAGCGGCGGATTGTCGAGTTCCTGACCGGATCTCTGCCCACTTCCCCCGCTGGCGTTTCCGCGGATTTCGGGTAACGATGCGGCCCGCTTTTCCATGCTTACCATTCGCGATCTCAAAAAATCTGTCGGCGGCCGCACGCTGTTCGAAAACGCCGCCATGCAGGTCAACTACGGCGAACGCGTCGCGCTCGTCGGCCCGAACGGCGCCGGAAAATCCACGCTCTTCGGCATCATCCTAAAAACCGTCGAGCCCGACGCGGGCACCGTCGAGCGCGACGAGTGGACCATGATCGGCTACCTCCCGCAGGAGGCCGAGGTGCATGGCGAAGAGACCGTCATGGATGTCGCCACGGGCCGCGCCGGCGAAATCCCCGCGCTCGAAAAGCGCCTGCACGAACTCGAAAAAGCCGGCACTGTCGATGGCCCGGAATACCTCGAAGCACACGCCAAGCACGAAGCGCTGAGCAATCCGCAAGTGGACGCCAAAGCGAAGAAGATGCTGGCCGGCCTCGGCTACAAGGAAGTGGATTTCGACAAGAAGGCGAAGGAACTCAGCGGCGGCTGGGTCATGCGCGCGCACCTCGCGCGACTGCTCGTCATGGAGCCCGACCTCCTCATGCTCGACGAGCCCACGAACCACCTCGACCTGCTCTCCCTCCTCTGGCTGCAAAACTACCTCAAGAACTACTCCGGCGCCGTGCTGCTCATCTCGCACGACCGCGAGTTCATGGATGAGATCGTGGAAAACGTTTACGAAATCTCCGAGTGCAAGCTGACCGACTACAAGGGCAACTACACCGCCTTCCTCAAGCAGAAGGACGAGCGCTACGAGCAGCAGAACACGGCCTTCAAGAACCAGCAGAAGGAGATCGCGAACCTCCGCGAATTCTACGACCGCTTCCGGCAGGTCGCGTCGAAAGCCTCGCAGGCGATGAGCAAGCTCAAGCAGATCGAGCGCATGGAACTCATCGAGAAACCCGTGCCGCCGAAGAAGCCCTTCCGCTTCAACATCCCGCAGCCCGTGCGCAGCGGCCAGCGCGTCATCGGCCTGGAGAATATCCACTTTGCCTACGGCGAAAACCACGTCTATCGCGGCCTCAGCGTCGATGTGGAGCGCGGCGAACGCACCGTCCTCGTCGGTCCGAACGGCTCCGGCAAATCCACGCTGATGAAACTCCTCGCCGGCGTCCTCGAACACCAGAAAGGCGAACGCAAACTCGGGCTCAACGCCAAGATCGGCTACTTCAGCCAGCACCGCTCCGCCACGCTCGACCCCGGCAAGACCGTGCTCCAGGAAGTCATGGACGCGAACGGCGCGCTCTCGGAAAACGAAGCGCGCGGCATCCTCGGCTCGTTCCTTTTCCGCAAGGAAGAGATCTACAAAAAAACGGAAGTCCTCAGCGGCGGCGAGAAGACCCGGCTGAACCTGATCAAGTTCCTCGTCGATCCCCCGAATCTCCTCCTCATGGACGAGCCGACCACGCACCTCGACATCCACACCGTCGAGTCACTCATCCTCGCCCTCGAGCACTACGAAGGCACGCTTGTCTTCATTTCGCACGACGTGCATTTCATCCGGAAGCTCGCGACCAAAGTCCTCCACGTCCACGCCGGCAAGGTGTCGCCGTATCCCGGCGGCTACGATTACTTCCTCGAAAAAACCGGCGCGCTCGACAATGAACGCGCCGCGCTCACCGCGACGTAGAGCACTGGTCCGGACGCCGTGGCCGGGTCAGCGACACGAGGAAGCGCGTCCCGCTTCGAAATATCTCCACTCGGGGAGGAATGCTTGACTATGCCCCCGGCAATTTCTAACGAGGTCTATGAAAATTCCGCTCGCACTCGCGGCCGTTAGCCTTCTCGCTTTTTCTTCTCCACTTCCGGCCTTTGCAGCCTCCACTCGTGAGCGCTCGCCGACCGTAGTCGTGGAAATGGCGGGCACGATCGTCGCGAAAGAGTGCGTCCGGAAGCGCGCGCCCCGACGGAAGTGCGGCGCCAGCATCGTGGCACTCGGATCGACGGCGGTGGAAGACGATGCCGTCGGCGGCGGAACGACGATCAAGGTGACGCCGCTGAGTACAAAGCGCATCTTCCAGGAATTCAACGTGAACGCGGACAACTACGTGTTGCTCCTGGTAAGCAGCTCTCTCGTTCTTTCGCCGAAATCCGCTGGCTCGGCGCTGCCGGTCCTCAGCGTGATGCAGTTCTCTCCGAGCGCCTTCAGCATTCACAAGACCAAGCCAAACGTGACTCGGGGAACGGGCACCGTTCTCGGAGCCCCGAGTGCAAACATTTTTAACAGCATCGCCGGGACCTATTCCTTCACCACCACGGTCGCCGCGAACGGCAGTTCCAAGACCGTCTTCACGGTGTTGGCCGCCGGGGCGACTCACTCCGGCTCGCAAGCGAACAAGAGCCTCCTCATGAGTCTCAAGCTGACGACCGGCAAGTCCTTCGTCCCGCAGTAAAGGAGGATTCCGCCGAGGATCACGCGATGGGGTGCGGCGCCGCGGAGGCGAAAGTGGTGATGGCTGTGGAGTAGCATTCGCTGAGGACGTGTGCCTGTTCGTCCCTGCTGAAGTGGGCGCGGACACTGGCGGACGCCGCGCGGCTCATCTCGGCGTAACGAATCGAATCGCCGGCGAGCGCGAGCATTGCCTGGGCGAGGGCGGCGTGATCGCGTTCCGCGACGAGCCGACCGCTGATGCCGTCGGTGACGGCTTCGGGAATGCCGCCGTGAAGGGTGGCGACGACGGGCAGGCCGCTGGCCATGGCTTCGAGCAGGGAATTGGGCACGCCCTCCTGGTCGCCATCGGGGCCGCGTTCGCTGGGATGCAGGAAGAGGTGCGAGGCGGCGCAGAGCGCGCGCAACTTCTCCTGCGAGAGGAAGCCGGGAAAATCGACGCGAGCGGCCACGTCGAGTTCGGTGGCGAGTGCGCGCAACTCCGCGAGCATCGGGCCTTCGCCGGCGATGGTGAAGGTGGCCGATGGATACCTGCGAACGAATTCCGCGAAGGCGCGGAGGCCGGTGGCCAGTCCTTTCTTCGCGATGAGCCGGCAGGCTTGGACGCAGCGCCATGCGCCATCGGGAGGGGCCTGCCGTGCGGAGAAGGGGATCTCCTCGAGCGGGATGCCAGTGCGGTGGAGACGGATCTTCGCCGGATCCGCGCCGAGCGCGATCAGTCGCTCCGCGAGCGACTGCGAGCGGACGAGGAGCAGTGTGGCGAGCGCCAGCATGCGCTTTGTGGCGGAGAGGTGGGCGGGCTTGTCGAGATCGACCTGCGCGTCGGCTCCGTGAAAGCTGACGATCACCGGCAGGTCGGCGATCTCGAGCAGCGGCAGCAGGTGCACGCCGATGTGGCCGAAATAAATGTGCAGCACCTTCGCCTCGGCGGCGTGCAGCGCATTGAGGATCCGGCGCGCTTCGCTGCGATAGATGGTGATCGGCCGATTGCGCAGCGTTTTTTGCACGAAGCGGCGGAGCTGATGCGTCCGTGGTTTGGGCAGGACCACGATCGGGTCGAAAGGGAAATCCGCGGCGTGCTCCCGCTTTTGACAAAAAACGACCGGACGGAACACGCGGAGAGCTGTGATCTGACGATAGACATGCAGCATCTCCGGCTTGAGAAAGGTGACTACATACTGCGCCGCGACCGGCGCCTCGTTTTGGGTCATGAATGGGTTGTTGCGCAGTCGTCACTCGACAGCCGCAGGTGCGACCTTATGTTGCCATCCTCCATGCGGCGAGAAGTCGAAATATTAAATGAACTGGGCTTGCACGCACGACCGGCGGCGGAATTCGTCCGTGCGGTCCAGGAGTTCAAGAGCGAAATCACAATCCGGAAAGGGGATGGTGGCGACGTTTTTTCGGCGGGCAGCATCCTCGAAGTGCTGACCGCGAATCTCGATTGCGGGTCGCGAATGACGATCGAGGCGGTCGGTCCGGATGCGGCCGCGGCACTTGATCGGCTCGCGGAGTTGCTCGTGGAATTCCGCATGCAGGAAGAGCGGGAGTCGAAGTAGGCGGCGGGCGCGAACTGCCGGCTTTCCAGTGCCGTCGAGGCGCGTAAGATCGCCGCCGATGGACTATTTCGAAAAAGCCCGACGCGTGATCGAACTCGAGCTCGCCGAAGTGCAACGACTGCTGGCGCGACTCGATCAGTCGTTTGTTCACGCGGTCGAGACGATTCGCGCCAGTGTGGAAAATCGCGGCAAGATCGTGGTCGTCGGCGTGGGAAAGTCCGGGCACATCGGGGAGAAGATCGCCGCGACGCTGACCAGCACGGGATCCCCGGCCGTGGTGCTGAATTCCCTCAATGCGCTGCACGGCGATCTCGGCGTGGTGGCCGATGGCGACGTCGTGCTCGCGCTCAGTTACAGCGGCGAGACGGATGAACTAATCAACATCCTGCCGGCCCTCGCGCGATTCGATGTGAAGATCGTCGCGATGACGGGCAACCCTGCTTCCTTCCTCGCGAAGAACTGCCATGTGCACCTCGATGTGGGAGTGGAGCGCGAGGCGTGTCCGCTGGAATTGGCGCCCACGGCGAGCACCACGGTGATGCTCGTTCTCGGCGATGCGCTGGCCATGGTGGTGCTCGAGGCGCGCGGTTTTACCAAGGAAGATTTCGCGCGTTTTCATCCCGGCGGACGGCTAGGTCGAACGCTGCTCCTGAAGGTGCATCAGATCATGCGCGGCCGGGAGCAAATGGCGCTCGTGCCGCCAGACGCCACGGTGCGCGAAGCGCTCATCGCCATGGCGCGGGTGCGCGCGGGTGCGGCGGTGATCACGGATGTAAACGGCGTGCTGCAAGGCGTCTTCACGCACGGCGATTTCGGTCGCCATTTTCAAACGCACAGCGACCTGCTGGAACTGGCGGTGAAGGATTTCATGACGCGGCGGCCAATCACGATCCAAGGCGAGCGCCTCGCCGCAGAGGTGCTGCAAATCCTGGAGAAACATCGCATCGACGATCTCGTGGTCGTGGACGAAGCAGGCCGGCCGATGGGGGTCGTCGATTCGCAGGACCTCGCGCGGTTCCGGCTGATCTAGCTAGCGAGACTACAGCTCTTCCCGCGGAGGAGGGAGACGCTTGCGGATCTCGTAGCGGGCAAACATGCGCATGCCAACGACGCCGATGATCACGACGATGGCGATGCCCAGCAGAAGGTGTTCGAAGCTCTTGACCTTGCCGATCACGAACTGCGCACGATCGCTCAGGAAGTAGCCGAGCGAAGCGAGAAAGCTGCCCCACACGAGAAGGGCAAGCGATTCGACCGCGAGGAACTTCGCCAGCGGAAGACGGTGGACGCCCCAATAAACGAGACTGGGATTCCGGGTGCCCCAGATGAATCGGCAAAAAAATAGTTCCCATGCCCCGAAGCGGGCGGCGAGTTTTTCGACGAGCGGCCCCACTCTTCGATAGACACTGCTCTGGCGGATCGTTTCCGATCGGGAGTGGCCGAGCCAATACCAGAGCAGGTCGTGCCCCAGCGCGCCCGCGACGCAGTAGGCGACGCCGAGGAACGGGTCCACGATGCCGTGATGGATGATCACGCCAGTGAGAATGAACGTCACATCGTTCTCGATCAGCGCACAAAAGAGCACCGCGAGGAGGCCGTACTGGATGAGAAAATTCTCCATGCTGCTCGTGCCTATCTGTAGCCGCACCTGGCCACGGGCGCTAGGGCGAAAGCCATCGCGCAGTTTCAGTTGAGAGCGTCCCCGACGCGCGGGAGCGCTCTGGCTCAGCCCTGCTCCTGCGCTACCCAGTCGATGGCAAAGCGCACCATCTCACCCGCGTCCTTGAAGCCAAGCTTGTCCTTAATGTGGGCGCGATGGGTTTCGATCGTCTTCACGCTCAGGTGCAATTCATTCGCGACCTCGCGCGTCCCAAAACCCTTGCCGAGGAGTTGCAGCACCTCGAGTTCGCGGTCGGAGAGTTTATCCACCGGGGAGCCCATGCCGCCCTCGAGCGACTGCACGGCTTTGAAGACAAGGCGCTCGCTGAATCGCGGGCTGACGTAGATCTCGTGCTTGAGGACCTTGTGAATGGCCGCGATGACATGAGTCATGGCCTCGGCTTTCATCACGTAGCCCTTGGCGCCCGCGCGCAAGGCGCGCAGCGCGTAGAGCGACTCGTCGTGCATGGAGAGGATGAGGATGAGCAGCTTCGGTTGCTCCGCGAGCATGAGCTTGATCAGTTCGATGCCATTGGTCCCCGGCATGGAGATGTCGAGCAGCGCGAGGTCGGGCTTGAGCCGCCGCATCGCTTCCAGGGCGCTCGTGGCGCTTTCCGCCTCACCGCAGACGGCGAGATCCTGCTGTTCTCCGACAAGCGCAGCGATGCCCCGGCGGAAAACGGGGTGATCGTCCACGATCAGGATGTTCTTCCGCAGAGTGGAAGTGGGGTCGATGGTGTTCATGGTTTATCCTTCCGATTGCGGCCGGGGGCGCTGATTCGTCGCTCCGACGGTGAGTGGTTGCCCGCCGCTTGTTTGCCTGCGGAAATCGACTGATCAGCCCCGCCCGACACCACCAAAGCTGATTCCCGCTGTTTGCATTCGGCAAGCGATTTCTCCGCGGCGGGCGACATTTCAGAGCAAGGGCGCAAAGGGTCGGAGCGCGGCCTCGATCAAGCGCCGGCGGAGGGGGCGGTGGAGAAAATCGAAGAGCGTGATCTCGCGACTCGCTTCGAAGTCCTCGCCTAGCATTGTTTCCAATTCACGGGCGGCTCGTGGCGCCTGCACGAGCACGTTCAGCTCGAAGTTCAGGCGCATCGAGCGATTGTCCGAGTTGGCCGAGCCGACCATCAGCCAATCGTCGTCCACCAGGATCGTCTTCGCGTGATTGATCCCGACGGAATACTCGAAAACCCGGACGCCAAAGCGAAGCAGTTCTTCGTAGTAGGAGCGGCTGACTTTGACCAGCAGCGGGTGATCCGACTTCCCCGAAATGAGCAGACGGACCTCGACGCCGCGCGCGGCGCAGAGTTGCAGGGCAGCGAGGACCAGGATGTCGGGAACGAAGTAGCCGGTGGCGATCCAGACTCGTCGCTCGGCCGCGTTGAGCAGCGCGACCAACGACTTTGGGATGGGCTCGCGGGGAAGGTCGGGCCCGCCGGCGATGACCTGGCAAAGATGATCACCGTGGGCTTCGTGGTCGGGATAAAACTCGGGCGCCTCGATCCTTTCCTCCGTGGCGAAAAGCCAGTCCGTGGCAAACGCCTCCTGCAAGTGCACGACGACGTTTCCGCGCAGCTCGATCTGGGCATCGCGCCAGTAGTCCGCATGCTCGCGAGGCCGCGCATACTCCTCGCCGATATTCATCCCGCCGACGAACGCAATGGCACCGTCGATGATCTGCAGCTTCCGGTGATTGCGCAGATTCACGAACCTCAACTGCCTGCCGAATGGCAGCGGGTAGAACCAGGAAAACTTTCCTCCCGCGTCGACCAGTGGCTGAAAAAAGCGGCGGCTCACGCCGATGCAGCCAATCTGATCGAGCAGCAGGCGGACGACCACACCGCGCCGCGCCGCCGCCGCGAGGAGTTCGACGAACTCCCGCCCACGCTGATCATTGCGCCAGATGAAGAACTCGATGTGGACGTGATGGTGCGCCTGCCGGATCGCCTCGCTGAGCCGGGGATAAAACTCCGCCGCATCGACGAGCAGATTCACGTGATCCGCCGTGGAGAGCGGGATGCGATTGATATTCACCAGCCCGCGCAGCAGCGCCCGGATCGGCGGGGCTGCAGCTTCGAGTGCGGAACTGGCGCGAGGCGACTGGCCGTGGGAGGGGATGGCGCGTTTGGAGATGCGGCGCAGGCGGCGGCGCTTCATGCGGTCGGCTCCGAAGGCGAAATAGGCAATGGCGCCGAGGTAGGGAAAAAGCAGGATCGACCACACCCAGGCAAGCGTGGCGGCGGGCCGCTTCCCCGCGAGCAGCACGTGTGGAATGGCCAGCCACGTCAGCGCGTAGCCGACGATGGCGACCGTCCATTCGGCGTGCGTCGTCACTATTCTCCCTCGCGGCCCGCCCGGGCTGCATCCGCGAGGCGGCGGGCTTCATCGAGGATGGGGTCCAGCTCGTCGGGCAAAAAGGGTTTGATCAAGTGATAGCGGTACCCGACCGACCGGCTCCGTGACTTGTCGGCATTCGCTCCGCAACCGCTCATCGCGACGGCGAGATACCGGCCGCGCCCTCCCAGTCGGCGCATGAGTTCCCATCCATCGCCGTCAGGCAGGCCGATGTCGCTGATCAAAAGATCCACTTCGAGCGCGGGCAACTGCGCGAGCGCGGTGGTCATGTCTGGCGCTGCGTGGACGTCATTGCCCATTTGTTCGAGGTAGCGGCGAAGGTAGAGCAACGTGTCGGGATGATTCTCGACGATATAGATGCGCAGGGAATTGCTCACCGGTAATTTCAATGCGAGTTCAACGCGCCCGCCGCGATCGCCAATGGGACACTGCAACTCACGATCGTGCCTCGGGGGACGCGGGGCGAAATGTTGAAGCGGGCGCCAATCGAATTCGCGCGGTAGCGCATGATGCGCAGGCCCATCCCATCTGGGCCCTCGCGAGCCGGGAGAATCCCGATCCCGTCATCTTCGATGGCCAGCGTCAGGTGATCGGCGGATTGCCGCAGGCGGATGACGACTCGCGTCGCGAAAGAGTACCTGACTGCGTTGGCGAGGGCTTCATTCGCGATGCGATAGAGATTGGTGGCGATTTCGTTGTCATTGACGCGCGGGTGTCCCGTGGTTCGTAGCTCACAACGCAGACGCGTGTTGGCCTGCTCCGCGAGATCGCTGAGGGCGGCGACCAGCCCTCCTTCATCCAGCTCCACGGGACGCAGGCCGCGCGCGACGACGCGGATTTGTTCGACCGCCGAGAGGATCAGCTGCTCCAGTTCCTGCGCCTGTCCGGCTTCGGGGCGGCGAGCATTGACGAGCGCATTCGAGAGGGTCCGAGCCAGTAGCGCCACGCCGCTGAGGTGCTGGCAGAGCCCGTCGTGCAATTCCTGGCCGACTTGCGCGCGCTCGCGCTCGCTGATCTCGAGGATCTCTCCTTCCAGCTGGCGCTGGACGGAAATGTCTTCGTGAAAGAGCACAGCTCCGGCGCCAGCACTGAGCGGGGTGACGGTGAGCGCAAACCACTGTTCATGGCCGTCGAACGCATGGCCGCGGTACTCGACCCGGCCCGAGGCGGCGTTTCCCTCGAGCACCGCTACGATGGACTCCACCACCTGCGCGGCGCCCTCGCGGCCCTCGGAGTGGGCGTGTCGGCAGGCATCCAGGTAGTTCGATGCGCGTCCCGCCACGTCGAGCGACGCACTGGTCCCGGTCCCGAGATGTTTTTCCCACGTCCGATTCACGGCGATGACGTTTCCCTTGCCGTCGATCACCATGATCTGGGCGGCGATCGAGTTGAGCGCCGTCTGCTTCAGCACATCCCGTTTTTGAGCCGCGGTGAGTTTCGCGTCGCTCCCGGGCGCTGATTTGGCGTTTGAGTCTCGCGGCATGGGGCAAGGGAGAATGATTTCCGCAAAAGCCGCCCGGCGCAATCCCCGTCGACGCTCAGTCCCCCCAGTCGCAGAGCGATTCGACGAACGCCGCGGAGCCGTCGCGCAGCCAGCCATCGAGCTGGGCCTGATCCTTGAGCTGCTGGCCGCGGCGGCGCGGGACGACAATGAAACGCGAGTCGATCTCCGGCAGCGCGGTCATGTCGCCCCAGAGCTTCTCGAATTGGGTCACCGGGAAAATGTCCTCCTGCCCATGTCCCCAGCGCCGCTTTACGTCCTTCAGGGTAATGTAAGTGGGCATCCGCGCGGCGAGATTGCGGATCGCCGCGGTGATCTTCTCCTCCGCATTCACGCCGGGAAGGAAGTCGGTCCGCTCCAGCCCGAACGCGGTGAGCAGGCGGTCGAGATCGATCCACGTGGTGAGCGTGTTGTAGTAAGTGAGTGCGAACTCCGTTTCCTCTCGCGGCATGGCGAGGCCCTCGACGAGTCGTGGGCGGCCATTGACGCGTGCGAGTCCGCCGCCACGATCTTCGAGCCGGCGGGTGATGACTTCGAAGCTGAGGCACGCGCCGCTCGCCAAATGATGACCGAGCAGCGTCGGATCCACGTCGGCGCCGAGCGTGTCGATGTTGTGCAGCACGATCGTCTTGAGCTGCGGGCGCTCGGCGAGGAGCTGCGCGAGCACGCCGTTGCGGAGCAGGTTCGGGAGCTCGAACCAATGCCCCACCGGATGCAGACATTGGAGCGGCAGATTGTCCGTGTAGTCGCTCGCTTCGCCCGCGCCGCGCGCCCAACCGATCAGGGCCGTGCGCAGGCTTTCGCGAACTTTTTGCTGCTGCTCGTCGAGCATCTGTTGCGGCATCTCTTCCCAGGCGAAACGCAGGTCTCGCTCCGTCGGCACCATGCGCAGGCCGACGCTGCGGCCCGGCGAGAGGATGAGCGGTCCCGCGTAGCCGTAGTCGTGATGCTTCCGCAGGAACTCCGCGGTCGGATCCTGAGTCAGATAGCTGGTAGTGAAGACGTGCGGGATCGGCGTGCCTGCGAGGCGGGAAATGCGCCGCGATTTGGCGAGGTGAGTCTCGAGGAAAGTGCGGTGGCGGCCGCCGAGCTTGGCGAAAGGATGCAGCGCCTTCACCACGCCCGCGCCCTGCGTCCAGCGCGAGCCCGCGCCGGCGGCGAGCGACACGACGGCGACCTCTCCAGCGCGCAGCGAGGCAAGGCCACGCGCTTCGAGCGCAGCGTCGCGCGTGGTCGAAAGGTCCGCGATATCCTCCGGCCGCACATCCTCAATCACGGCATTGGCCGGCAGGCGATTCTGCGCGAGGCCGATGCGCCCGTCGCGGAGGTGCGAGCGGATCTGCTCGTGCTGCTTCGCATCGAAGCCATTTGCCTCGAGGAAGGCGGAGAGCGATTGGTCCGCGGCGGTCTCGGCTTTCCCGCGCGGGAACATCGCATCGAAGAGCGTCTGCACCATCCCGCGCAGTTCGAACCTCGTGCGGCACGCCGCGCCGAATTTATCCAGCTCCGTGCGCAGCAGCAGTGACAGCGTGCGCCGATCCTGGCGGATGAGTTCCGGTACGGTCAGCGCGTAATAGCCGGCGGGCATCAGCGCATCGCCACCCGTGAGCAGGTCGGCGAAGGAACCGTTCTCATTGATCGCGAAATCATAAACGACTGGCTCCATCGCGAAGGGAAGCGCGTGCTCCAGTTCCTTCTTGGTCGCGCTCATGATTTCCTGGAGGCGCTTTTGCGCCTCGGCCTTGCGTGCCGGGGCGAAGATGAATCCCATGCCGCCGCCGGACATGCCGCCGAGCATCCAGAAGCCCCAGAAATCTCCGCCAAACTCCGCGCGCACCTGCGCGATGAGCCGCTCGGTGTAGTAGGTGGACGCCCACGGGATGATCGTTTGGATCGGGCCTTCGAAGTTGCGCGTGGTGACCGCGCCTACGCGCGCGATGTCGCCCGCGCGCAAGGCGTCGAGAATCTGCGCGAGGATCCCCAGTGCTTCCTCGCGGCCCTCCCATTCGGCGCCCGAGCGGAGCAGATATTTCTCCGTCACCATCTCGAGGATCGGGCCGACGTTTTGCGCCATGCCGCCGTGGACGAGCACGAGGGAATTCTGCAAATGCTGCCGCGCCTCGGCGGAGATTTCGTCGCGGGAAAAAACGTGGTGCTTCGGCATCAGGCGACCGCGCGAAATGCCATGCTCGGGATCGCCCGCCTGCGCGGCGACGCCCTCGATCAGCTTGATGCCCGGCCACACGCCGCCCGAATCCTGCCACCCACCACCGCTGCCGCCGATCCATTCGCCGAGCAACGCCCGCGCAAGCACGAGCCGGCGCTCACTTTCCCCGAGCGGACCGGTGAGCGATTCCGCCTGTCCGGTGGCCCGCATGCAGACGCCGATGAGCGCGGCGAGCAGGTTGGTGGAGACGGCGAGGCGCGATCCTTTCGGGATGTCGTTGACCGAGGAAACAAGTTCGAGCCCGCGCCCCGGCCCGAGCATCTCGGCAAGCAGGTCGGCGAGCGATTGACCGGAGCCTTCGATGCCCGGTGGGATGAGGCCCGACGCGATCACCGCGGCCTTGAGCAAGCCGAGGTAGTCCTTCGCGAAGTCGAAGACCTCCGCGAGATTCGAGATGTCCGCGCGCGCGCCGAGATCCACGCTCACTAGTCGCAGCACAGGCTCCTCAATGACCCGCAGCCACGCGCTGACCGGCGGCTGCGTCCCCAAGTCACGGCCATGGACGCCGAGATCGATCGAGACATTGAGCACCCGCGCGCCTTCCGGGTAGTCCATGCCGAGGAAGAAAATATCGCTCCACGCCGAGTGCGTGAGATCCATCCGGACCGGCGTGCGTTCGCGCAGGATCGGAAAAGAACCATCTGCCGCGCGGGTAAGCAGCTCCGGTCGCCAGCGCAGCGGTTGATCCTTCGGATGTCCCATGCGGAACATCCATTGATTCCCGCGCACCGTGCGCACGCTGCGCCGCACTTGATCCGCGAGTGTCTGAAAGGCGAGACGATGATAGGCCGCGGCGAGGGCGCTGCTCAGCGCATCGCTTGGGCCGTTGGATTTTTGCGCTTGGGAGAAAAGGTCGATGGCTTCCTCAAAACGTCGATGCAACAACTGCTCGTAGCCGGGAAATGGAATCTGCCCGCCCGACTTCAGCTCGGGCCGCGTGGGGAGGTGGAAGCGATGGATCGCGTAGAGGAAAAAGAGCGCGCGAACACGTTCGTAAAGGTTCTCGCTCCCGCGGCGGAAGGAATCGAGCGCGTCGCATTCCGCCAGCAGCGCGTCAATGGTCGCGGCGCCGCAGAGTTCGTCGAGCGAACGGTTGCGCGTGGCGGCGTCGGGCGACGTGATGATCTCGATGAGGCCGAGCGACATGGCGGATTACTTTGTCGCGAGCAGCTCGACCAATCCGCGCAGCACCTCGTCGCGATCTTTCCCCGAGAGCGCGAGCGCGAGCTGCGCGGTGAACAGCCCATAGCGCACGCCGAAGTCGTAACGACGGCCTTCGAGCTCGCAGGCGAGGTAGCGTTCCTGCCCGGCGAGCCGGGCGAGCGCGGCGCGAAAGTGAACGGTCGATTCGCGTCCGGGCGCAGCGGCGAGCAATTCGCCGAGAATCCGCTGCAGCGCTGGAGTGAGCACGTGCATTCCAAAAAAACACAGGTAATAGCCCGCGCGCAGGCCGGGGACGTCGAGCTTTTGCTCTGCCTCGGTGGGCGTCGGTTTTTCCAGCACCGCCTCGACCTGGTAGAGCCGCTGCGCCGCGTTCACCAACCGTCCGCCAATCGCGCCGTAGTAGGGAAGCTTACTCTCGTGCGTGGATTGCACGGCGGAGACCGCGCAGTTTTCCGTTCGGGCCATCTCCACGAGCTGCTGCGCGCAGCCCTTGTCGGTGGCGCTGAGGTAGAGGTGATCGCCGACGAGCAGCAGGAAAGCGTCGTCGCCGCAAAAATCCGCCGCGCAGTGGATCGCATGCGCGTAGCCGAGCGGTGCGGGCTGCTCGATGAAGGTGAGCCGCTCCGCGTGCTTCCCCGCCGCCGTGCGGTACGGGCCCGCGTCGCCCGGCATGATGACCACTCCGATCTGTTCGATCCCGGTGCGCAGGATTTCCTCCACCACGATGGCGAGCGCCGTCTTGGTGACGCCATCGCGATCGACGAGCGACTGGAGCGGGAGAGTGCGCTGATTGAGGCCAGCGGCGGTGATAAGAGCCTTGCGGATTTCCATACGGGAGGCGGGAGAGTTGCCAAAGTCGCGGGCAGCGTCAATGCACCACGCAGGCTCTGCTTTCGCCGCGCGCAGCGAGCGGCTAACGTGCGCCGCATGAACCAACCCGCGATCGACGAGTACTTCCGCTTCCTGCGGTTCCCGAGCATTTCCACCGACCCCGAGCGGGCGGCCGATGTCGCGGCCTGCGCGACTTGGCTGGGGGAAAAGCTCACCTCGATCGGACTCAAGACCGAGGTTCACGCGACCGCGCGCCATCCCATTGTAGTCGCGCGCAACGAACATCGGCCCGGCCGCCGCACGGTGATGATCTACGGCCACTATGACGTGCAGCCCGTGGACCCGCTGGACCTGTGGATCACGCCGCCCTTCGAGCCGCGGCTCGAGAATGGCATCGTCTTCGCGCGCGGCTCGACGGACAACAAAGGGCAGATCTTCGCGCACTTACTCGGCGTCGAGGAGGCGCTGCGCGAGGGCGGCGAGTTGCCCGTGAATCTGATCTTCCTCATCGAGGGCGAAGAGGAAATCGGGAGTGCGAATCTGGAGACCTTCCTGCACAGCCACCGCGAGGAACTGCACTGCGATCTGATCGCCATTTCCGACACCGGCATGGTCGCGCGCGGTGTGCCGACGTTCACCTACGGCCTCCGCGGTATCGCCGCATTGGAGGTGCGCGTGACCGGGCCTTCCACCGATCTACACTCGGGCATCTACGGAGGCGCGGTCGCCAATCCGGCGACGGCGCTCGCGCGGATGATCGCCAGCCTGCACGACGCCGATGGGCGCGTGGCCGTGCCGGGATTTTACGACGGCATCCCGCCGCTCGCCGCGTGGGAGCGCGAGGCGTGGGCGAAGCTGCCCCTCTCGGATGCGGAGATCCTCTCGTTCACCGGCTCGCCGGCGTTGTTTGGCGAAGCGGGTTTCACCACGCTCGAGCGCGTCTGGGCGCGGCCCACGATCGAGGTAAATGGGATGGCGAGCGGCTTCCAAGGAGTCGGCAGCAAGACGATCATCCCGCGCGAAGCCTTTGTGAAGCTGACCTGTCGTTTGGTGCCCGATCAGCAACCCGCCGCAGTGGTGGAGAAAGTGAAAGCGCATCTCGTCGCGCACACGCCGCCGGGGGTGAGCGTTACCTTCCACGGCGGCCACGGCGGCGAACCGTACGCGACCGATCCGCATTCCCCGTTTGGCCAGGCGGCGCAGCGCGCGTTGCGGACCGCCTTTCCCGGCAAGGAGGTCGCGCTGATCCGCGAGGGCGGCAGCATCCCGATCGTGACCACATTTCGGAAAGTGCTCGGCGTCGAGACGCTGTTGCTCGGTTTGGCCATGCCCGACTGCCGCGCCCACGCGCCGAACGAAAACTTTCCGATCGAGAATTTCTTCGCCGGCATCCGCCTCAATCGAGCGCTGCTCGCCGAACTCGCCGCAGGATGAATCGGCGTCCGGGGTGAATACGAAGCGCGCTTCCAGGCGATGAGAAACGTAGAAGGAGGAACATGAATCGCTCCGCCACTCTCTTTCTCAGCTTCATGATCGCGGTGCTGCTCGGCGAGCCGCTCCACGCGGCCGTCGACGATTCCCCAAAGAAGCGCGGTGGATTCAAAACCTCGGCCACGCCGACTCCGAAACCAAAGAAGACGAACGCTGCCGAAGATACTCCGTCTCCCAAAAAGAAGACGCTAAGTGAAGACGCATCTGGGGACAAGAAGTCGGCGACTCCGCGCCCTTCGGGGAAAGCGAAATCCTCGGAGCCCGTCGCGTCGAAAAAGAAGACCAAGGCGAGCGAGAAATCGTCGGAGGTGGAAACGGTGTCCGCTGCTCCGGCAGCCGTTGAGAAGCAATCCGCAACGACGCCATCTGCAAATGCGGACACCCAACCGGCAAAGCCGGAACGAGCCCCGGCGGCGAGTCTTGCGCCTGCCGAACTCGCCGAATTCGCCGGACTGCCGCCGCGCACTCAAGCGCTCATCGCGGCGGCGCTCGAACTGACCAAACTCAATCTCACCTACACCTACGGCAGCGACGATCCGGCGCAGGGCGGCATGGATTGCAGCGGTACGATGGCCTATGTGCTGCGCGCGCAGGGTTTCAAGGATGTACCGCGCGACTCCAGCAGCCAATACGTCTGGGCGCGCAAGGGCGGACCTTTCTTCGCGGTGGTGAGCAAGAGCGCGGAGAGCTTTGAATTCAAGGATCTCCAGCCGGGCGACCTGCTCTTCTGGACCGGCACTTATGAGACCGGTCGCGAGATTCCGATCAGCCACGTGATGCTCTACCTCGGCACCGAGAAGAAGACGAAGAAGCGCGTGATGTTTGGCGCCAGCGACGGGCGCAGCTACGCAGGCATCCAGCGCTGGGGCGTGAGCGTGTTTGATTTCAAAATGCCGAACGGCACCGCCGCGAACGGAGAGCGAACGAAGGTCGATTTCGTGGGCTACGGGCGCATCCCCGGCTTGCGCGAGATCGCGGCGCCGGAGCCCGTCGCGGAGAAGACTCTAGTCGCATCTGAGCGCGAGGTCGTCGCCGCAGCGACGCCTAAGCCGCGCAATACCACCAAGCCCGCCACTTCCTCCTCCGGCACGCGGAAGAAGAAGCGGAGCGAGTAACCGGCCTGCAGCCTAAGCCTCGGCGGGAGGCGCTGGCTCGTCGTCTTCTTCATCGCGGACGACGGGCGCGATGCCGGAGAGGATTTCGCCTTCACGCATGTTGATCAGGATCACGCCTTGAGCGTTGCGTCCGGTGGCACGGATGCCGGCGACTTTGGTCCGCACCATCTTGCCCTTGTTGGTAATGAGCATGAGTTCATCCGCATCGCGCACGGTCAATGCACCGGCGACTCCGCCGGTTTTCTCATTCGTCTTCATTGTGATCACGCCTTTGCCGCCGCGTGATTGGATGCGGTAAACGGGGCCGTTTTCGTCGTCGAAGGGCGTCCGTTTCCCGAGGCCATTTTCGCCCGCGACGAGGAGCATCGCATTCGGATCGACCAGCGCCACGCCGACGACGAAGTCGCCCTTGTCCGGGCGGATGCCCCAGACGCCGACGGTATCACGGCCCTGGTCGCGGAGTTCCTCTTCGTTGAAGCGCAGGCTCATGCCCTCGTGGGTGATGAGCACAATTTCGTTGAGCCCAGTCGTCAGCTTCGCGTCGATGAGGCGGTCGCCTTCTTCGATCTTGATCGCGATGATGCCGCCTTTGCGGATGTTTTTGAAGTCATTGAGGTTCGACTTCTTCACGATGCCGCTGCGGCTGGCGAAGACGATGTGCAGCTTGTCGCTCCAAGTATCCTCGTCCTGCTTCTGTCCTTGGATGCGAATGGTCGCCGCGATTTTCTCTTCGGCGCGAAGCTCGAGAATGTTCGCGATGCTCCGGCCCTTGCTGGCGCGGCTCATCTCGGGGATCTCGAAGACGCGCTCGACGTAGCAGCGGCCATCCTGGGTGAAGAACATCAGGTAGTCGTGCGTGGTTGCGGTGAAGAGATGTTCGACGAAGTCGTCGTCATCCTCTTCCGAGGCGGCCTCGCGTGCGGTCATGCCGATCACGCCTTTGCCGCCGCGACGCTGGGCGCGGTAAGCGGAGACAGCGGTGCGTTTGATGAAGCCGTTGTGCGTGATGGTAATGATGCAGCCTTCGTTGGCGATGAGGTCTTCGATGCTGATCTCGCCTTCGGCTGGCACGATCTGCGTGCGGCGTTCTGTCGCGTACTTCCGCTGCAGTTCACGCAGCTCGTCCTTGATGATCTTTAGCACGCGCGCCTCCTTCGCGAGGATGTCGAGCAGGTCTTTGATGACTTCGACGAGTGCGTCGTATTCGCTCTTGATGCTCTCGCGCTCGAGGCCGGTGAGTTGATAGAGCCGCAGGTCGAGGATGTGGCCGACCTGCTTTTCGCTCAGGCGGTAGAAGCCATCGGCGACGCGGGCCTCGTCGCGGATGAGGATGCCGAGTTGCTCGACGATCGCGCGGCTCCAGGAGAGCGCGAGCAGCTTGCCCTTGGCGTCGTCGCGGTCGCGGGAGTCGCGGATGATTTTGATGAAGTCATCGAGATTCGCGAGAGCGATGAGCAGGCCTTCGAGCTTCTCGGCATCGGCTTCCGCGGCGGCGAGCAGGAAGCGCGTGCGCCGCAGGATGACCTCGCGGCGATGCTCGATGTAGCTGGTGATCGCGTCCTTGAGTGAGAGCAGCTTCGGCCGGCCGTGGTCGATCGCGAGCATGTTGACGCTGAAGGACGATTCCAGCGCGGTGTGCTTGTAGAGGTTGTTGATGATGACCTTCGGATTGCCGTCGCGCTTGAGGTCGATGACCACGCGCGTGTCCTCCGCGCTCTCGTCGCGCACGTCGCTGATGCCGGTGAGAATCTTCTCGTTGGTCAGATCGGCGATGCGCTTCACCAGATCGGCGCGATTCACGTTGTAGGGAATCTCGGTGATGATGATCTGCTCGCGTCCGCCTTTCACCTCCGCCACACCGACGCGTCCGCGCACGCGCACCTGCCCGCGGCCGGTTTCGAAATACTGTTTGATGCCACCGCTGCCTTGCAGGAGACAGCCCGTCGGGAAGTCCGGTCCCTTCACGTGCTCCATCAGCCCCTCGATGGTGATGTCCGGATCGTCGATCTGCGCGCAGACGCCGTTGATCACCTCGCCGAGATTGTGCGGCGGGATGTTCGTCGCCATGCCGACCGCGATGCCAGTGCCGCCGTTGACGAGCAGGTTCGGAAAAGCTGCGGGGAAGACGGTCGGCTCGGTGCGGGTCTCGTCGTTGTTCGGGATGAAATCGACGGTGTCCTTGTCCATGTCCGTCATCAGCGCCGCGCCGAGATGCTGCAGCCGCGCCTCGGTGTACCGCATCGACGCTGGTGGATCGCCTTCTACCGAACCGAAATTGCCCTGGCCATCGACGAGCATCTCGCGCATCGCCCACGGTTGCGCCATGTGGACGAGCGTCGGGTAAATCGCCTGGTCGCCGTGCGGGTGATAGTTGCCCATCGTCTCGCCGACGATCTTCGCACACTTGAGATGCTTGCGATTCGGCTGCACGCCGAGCTCGTTCATCGCGTAAAGAATGCGCCGCTGCGAAGGCTTCAGTCCATCGCGGGCATCCGGCAGTGCGCGGGAAATGATGACGGACATCGAGTAGTCGAGAAACGACTGCGACATCTCCTCGGCTACGTTCTTTTTTTCGACTTTTTCGTTTTGGTTATACATCGAGAGGGGTGGGAAAAGGATGGGCTAGCTGGGGGACGTTTCGGTTTCAGGAAAGAGGGGAATACCAAGCACGGCAGCCGCGTCGCGCATCCGCTTGTCGGTGGTGCACAGCGGGAAGTCTTGTGAAAGGTCGCAGGCCGCCGTGTGGATGGCGTCGAGGGTGCGCAGCGGCACCGCGGGATGACACCGCTCCAGCACATGATTCGCTTTTTTCAGCACGACGGAATTGAGCGGATGCAGGAGAAGCTGCTTCGCATGCACCCGCTCGTTGAAGACCCGCCACGCCTTCGCGCGCTGTTGCGCCGAGATGTGTTTGTTCCGTTCCTTGGCGAGCAGCGCCGACCACACTTCAGTCAGCGCCAGTTCGGAAGACGACAGCACCTCACCTCCGAGCGCATCCTGAAAGAACTCGCTGTCCGGCTCCGCAACGAGCAGTTTGATGATGATGGCGGTGTCCAAATACATCACCAGCCTCGTCCGTCGCGATCCTCCCGGATGATTTCGTCCGCGGTCGGTCCTCCACGCCACGGCGGCATGGATTTCAAATGTTCGCGCGTGCCGGTGAATACTTTGCGCTGCGGCCCGCTCTGCATAGGCACGAGCCGCGCCTTGGGCACACCATCGCTGGTGATAACGACCTCGCGCCCCGCGGCGACTTCATCAAGCAAACCGGACAGATGTGCTTTGGCTGCGCGCACGGAGATGGACGCCCCCACGCCCGGCATCGGCATGATTTCCTGAATCACCGACGAGGACGTTTCTTCGTCCTTGTCACGGAGCACAGCGGTAGCTTTCGTTTTCACGCCACCAATGTAGTCACGTGTAGTCACACTCCGCAATCCTTTCTTTCGATAAAGTGGCGCGGGCTTCTTCTTTTTCATTCGGGCGTCTTTTTGAGCGAAAGCGGCGAGCCTTCGTATTTGGCGATCTCCGCGGTGAGTTCGGCGATGCGAATGCGAGCGCGGGTCAACTCAGGCCCCAGGTTTTCAACCGGAACCAGCTCGCTACGGCCCGAGCGATTAAGCGGCATTGGCAGCTGGTCGCGACGGTGCTGCGCGATGCATTCAACGAACGACTCGTGCAGGCCCAATTCCGAAAGGAGGTGCATAGGAATGCCGTTGGCGAGTGAGAAAGTCTTCATGGCTTTAGAATGGCCTCAGACATCGCCGATTTGATGCTCAACGACTTCTGCCCCGAAATCTTCGTTTCCAACAGTTGCCCACAGCGCGAGAACATGTTCCTTGTCTCGAAGCGAGGGTGGGCGTTTCCAACAAGCGGTCAGTAGCCCCTTGTGGTCGTTCAGCCAACGCAGTTTGCGTTTCACATTCCGATCCATAGCGCGGAGAACGGCACCGAGTCGCTTATAACGGAAGCATTGACTCGTATTGGTTGAGCATGGCCGGACGCTTCCGCTAGGCGGTGGATTCGTTACCTCTCCACAACCCATGCAGCAACCTTCTGCAGCTACAGGCACATGCGCAAACTCGTGGCAGCGTTCGCAAAGTACCTTCAGCTCGGAGAGCGCGTATTCCCAAGGCTCAGCACCGGGTCTGTAGGCAACATGGTAAACTTCCAAGGGCGTGTCTGGATCCCCGCATTGAGTGCATTTGAAATCCGCCAGAAGCATCGCCTCGACCCTCTGCCTTTGCCACCTAGGGTGGCGGAGTTTCTCCAAGTAACGAGCACCCGCAAGGCTTGGAAGCTCCGGCTGCGAATGAGTTAGAAGTCTAGTTGACTCGGTCACAGATTCTACACATCCAGCCGCGCATTCAGCGCGTGGTCTTCGATGAATTGGCGGCGAGGCTCGACGACGTCGCCCATGAGGATGGTGAACATGCGATCGGCTTCGACGGCGTTGTCTTCGTTGAGGTCCACCTTGAGCATCTTGCGTTTGTCGGGGTTCATCGTCGTCTCGTAGAGCTGCTTCGGGTTCATCTCGCCGAGACCTTTGAAGCGCTGGATGGAGAGGCCGCGTTTGCCGATTTCGAGGACGTTCTTGAGGATGTCGGGGATGGCGAAGAGCGGGTGCGTGACCGATTTGTCGCCCTCGCCTTCGATGAGCTCGAAGATCGGAGCGTCGCTGTTCGCGTAGTGCTCGATCTTCAGCCCTTTCTTGGCGAGTTCGTCGATGAGCTTCTGCACCGTCGTGGACTCGTGCAGTTCGATGAGCTTGGCGCGGCGGCGGTTGGCGGGGTCGAGCTTTTCTTTCTTCGCTTTGGGAGCGGCCGGCTCGTTCAGCACGAGGTCGCCGTCCACGATCTGCTCGGGCGCCGGATCGTCGTAGAGATTGAGGTCGCGGTTTTCCTCGTGAAAGGCGCGCACTTCGGCCTCGCCGGGGAAGTAGGTCGCCCACTCGGTATTTCCCTCGCGCACTTTCACCATGTAGCCCGGCAGCTTACCGGTTTTTGGATCCCGTTCGCCGAGGAAGGATTCGAAATCGCCGCCGTGCCGGCGGATCGCGTCGCTGAACTTTGCGAGGCGCTCGAGCAGTTCGAGCATGTCCTTAAGCTGCGTGGCGGTGAAGACTTTGCCGTCGGCGAGGTTCTTTAGCTTCACCTCCTCGGCGCCGATGCCGATGAGGATTTTGTTGAGCTGCGCGTCGTCGTCCACGTACTCCTCGCGCTTCTTGCGTTTGATCAAATAGAGCGGCGGCTGCGCGATGTAGATTTTGCCCTGCTTCACCAGCTCGGGCATTTGGCGATAGAAGAACGTGAGCAGCAAGGTGCGGATGTGCGAGCCGTCCACGTCGGCGTCGGTCATGATGATGATGCGGCCGTAGCGTAGCTTCTCGATGTTGAAGGTGCCTTCCTGATCCTTGTCGCCCTTCTCGCCGCTCGGCGTGCCGATGCCGGTGCCGATCGCGGTGATCAGCGTCTGGACCTCGGTGTTTTGCAGCACCTTGTCGAGGCGCGCTTTCTCGACGTTGATGATCTTGCCCTTGATCGGAAGGATCGCCTGGAAACGCCGGTCGCGCCCCTGTTTCGCCGAGCCACCTGCGGAGTCGCCCTCGACCACGTAAAGTTCTGTGAGCGCCGGATCGCGCTCGGAGCAATCGGCCAGCTTGCCGGGAAGACCGCCGCCGGTGAGCGCGCCTTTGCGCACGGTCTCGCGGGCCTTGCGGGCGGCCTCGCGGGCGCGGGCGGCCATGAGGCATTTCTCGATGATGCGCTTACCGACGTTCGGGTTTTGGTCGAAATGCAGCATCAGCCCCTCGTAGCTCACCGAGCCGACGATGCTCTCCACCTCGGGAGAGATGAGTTTCACTTTCGTCTGGGACTCGAAGCGCGGGTCGGGAT
>JBAVML010000488.1:0-2568 GCA_049690035.1 Chthoniobacteraceae bacterium | reverse complement strand
CCTAGAAGCCGGCCGTTCGCCGGCGGCGTCAGCAATCCCCGGCCGCGAAGGATCGGCTGCGGACGCAACGGGCTTAGTGGAAAGGTATACAGCATGCCGACCCCGCCGGGCAGATTCGCGGGCGCGGCGGCGTCGGCGCGGGAGATCGCGGCCAGCGTGTCCGGGGTCGGCCGATTCAATTGCTGGCCCGACGTGCGATACTGGGAATGGCCGCGGTCCGACCAGAAGATCAGACCCGACTGTCGCGGATCGAACGACTCCGGTCCGCCGGGCAACAGCGACACGCCGGGCAGTTCGGCTGTGTCCAACCGCACGAACACGGCCGTGAGCTCGGCCGCATCCGCCGTGACGAAGGCGCCCAGCGCGGCCCCCAGCAGACAGAGTGTCCGACATACGGCGGCGGGGCGACTGCTGGCTCGTTCCATGATCGGCACCCGAAAAAAAGAACCCTGATCCGCCGTCGGGCGCTCACGACGAGTGCCCGACGGCGTCAGGGACGTAAGGGTCAGGTCTGCGTCAACTTCCTACTTCGAAGCCTTGTGGCCTTCGCCGGCGAGCTTCTTCATCGCTTGCTCGATCTCTTCGCCCACGTGAGCCCGTTGCTCGGGATTGAGATCCTTGCTGTTGCCCAGGCTCTTGCCGATTGCTTCCAGGCCCTGGCGGTCATTTGCCAGTCGCGCTTCGCGCACTCGACGCAGGGTGTCCTTGAAGGCTTCGGCCGATTCGGCGGGCCGGGCGTCGTTGCGGCTGTGTTCCGCGTGCTTGACGGCCTCGCCAAGCTTCGGCAGGTGCAAATCGGCTGCCGCCTTGGCAATCCGCTTCAACGTCGCTTCGTCATGACGATCGACGGCCACTTCCAGTGCGCCTTGGAACACCTGCTCGACCTTCAGGCCGTGATGCTTGCGCCCCAGCACCCGCTCCCCCTCGACGATCTGCATCGCGAGGTCGGTGAGCCGCTCGGGATTCCGCTCTTCCCAGGCCTGGTCCAATTGGGCCATATCGATGAAGCGGTCGAAGCCCGGGTCGCGCTGCTCGGCCGACGGATTGGCCGGACCTTCGTCGTCGCGGGCCGGGTAGCCCAACCGCATCGGGGGCGGACGGCGGAAGTTGCGCGGGGTCTTGTAGCCGCCGTACGACGAATCGTACGAACCGCTGCCGTAACCCGTGCTATACGAGCTGCCGTAGCCCGAGTCGTATTGATTATAGGAACCGTAGTCCTGATAGTCAGGCGTACGGTACTTGCCCCACGGCTTGTTGTACTGATAGGCGTTGTCGTTCTGATACGGCTTGCCGTAGTTCGGCTTGCTGTACTGCTGTTGCTGCTGGCTGTTGTCCTGCCCTTGATTGGGGTAGTCATAGCCGCCGCGGCTGGGCATCGCCAGACGCTTGTTGGGAGCGGGACGATAGGGCATCGGACCGCGGCGCGGGCCGCGATAGGGCGACTTGTTGTCGTACGAAGCGTAGCCCGAATCGTACGATCCGCCGCTGGAACCATACCCCATGCCGCCGGAGCCATAGCCCGACTGAGAGTCGTACGACGAACCACCGCCATACGAACCACCGCCATACGAACCACCGCCATACGAAGCGGACGAATCGCCGCCGTACGAGCCGCCTGAGTAGCCGGAGTCATATTGATAGCCGCCGGAACCGTAGGGCTTGCCGTAGGGCTTGCTGTAGGAACCGCTGTAGGGCTTCTGGTAGGAGTCCTGGCTCTGGGTCGGCCCGCCACCCCGGCTGGGAGCGCTCAACCGCGAGTCGGCGGCGCCATCGGGAGCCATCGGGCCGCTGGAGTTGCCGGACGGCGGGGGCGGATAGTTGCCGCCAGGGTTACCAGCGCCGCTGTTGTCGGCGTACGGCTTGCCGTCCCACGGCTTCTGATAGCCGCCCGTGTAGGGCTTCTGGTAGCCGCCGTTGTACGGCTTCTGGTAACCGCCATCGTAGGGCTTCTGGTAGTTGCCGCTAAACGGCTTCTGGTAGCTTTCGTTGTACGGCTTCTGATAGGGCTTGCTGTAGCCGCTGTCGAAGGGCTTCTGATAGCCGCCGTTATACGGCTTCTGATAGCCGCCGTCGTAGGGCTTTTGATAGGGCTTGCCGTAGCTGTTGTCGTACGGCTTCTGCCACTGCTGCTGTTGTTGGGGGCCTTGCTGTTGCTGCTGCGGACTCTGCTGCACTTGCTGCTGTTGGGTCTGCTGCTGCGACTGCCACGGAGCCTGTCCATTGTCGGCCGGCCCAGCCAGACTGACATGGATCATGCCCCCTACCATAACTAGCGCCAACGCGCCCGGTCTTGCCAACGCAAAGAGAGGTCTCATGGACTTTCCTCCGAGAATCGAGTGACGATATACGCTGCCCTGGAACACATGGACACACAATCTATGGTCAAATACTCCCGTTGCCCGACTCCCGCCTGAAGCAAATTTCCCGCATTCAGGAAAACCCTGGGGTCGTTGTCACATGCCGGCCCGGGTGGCCACCACCAAGGGGCGTCGCCGTGCCTCCCTTCGCATCGCAGCGGCCATTTGAAACGTTGACCATCCCACCTATTATTATTGGGGAGGTTAAGAT
>JBAVML010000487.1:0-21731 GCA_049690035.1 Chthoniobacteraceae bacterium | reverse complement strand
GCTCTTCGCTGCGAATATCATGCTCGTCCTCTTCAATCTGATTCCGGCTTTCCCGATGGATGGCGGCCGCGTGCTGCGCGCGTTTCTGGCCATGCGCATGGACTACGGCCGCGCCACCGCGCTTGCGGCGGGGATTGGTCAGGGGATCGCCGTGATCGGCGGTTTGTGGGCGCTGATGAATGGACTGCCGATGCTGGTGCTCATCGCGGTGTTCATCTACGTGGGCGCGCAGAGCGAAGCGGCATTTGCGCAGCTCAAGGGACTGTCGTCCTCGCTGCGCGTGCAGGCGGCGACGGAGACGAATTTCACTTCACTGCCGCTCCACGCCACACTCAATGACGCGATTGAGGCACTGCTCGCGACTTCGCAGCATGATTTCCCGGTGCTCGGGCCGGCCGGTGAAGTGCGCGGCCTGCTCACGCGCGACGATCTGCTCGTGGCGCTGCGCAAGTCGGGAGCGGACACGCCCGTCGCGGAAGTGATGCAGGTGGATGTGCCGGTGCTGCTGCCCACGCTGCTCTTCGATCGCGCGATGATCACCTTGCAGGAAAGTGGCTGCCCGGCGCTGCCGGTGGTCGATTCCATGGGTCGGCTGATCGGTCTCTTCACCCCGGAAAATGTGAGCGAATTACTGCTCGTGCGCAGCGCGCTCGCGCGTTCCTCCGCGCGGACCTCGGCGGCGCGCCGGGCGGGTCCTCCGGCGTTGCCGGCGTGACGGCTGGTTGCCACCGGGCGACGACGCGCTAGGGACATTACCGTCAACTTACCAACCAATATGAGCCTCCTATCCATCCTTCTTTTTGTCGGCACGATGGCCATTTCGCTGTGGGCCTCGTGGCGGGTAAAGCACGTCTATCATCGCTACAGCCAGATTGCCGCAGCGTCGGGTGCGACCGGTGCGGAGGTGGCCGCCGCGATTCTCGATCGCGCGGGGATTCATGATGTGCAGATCGTTTCCCACGACGAAATGCTCGGCGACCACTACGACCCGATGAACAAGCGTTTGGTCCTCTCCGATCAAAACTACCATGGCAACTCGCTCGCTGCGCTGGGTGTCGCCGCGCATGAATGCGGGCACGCCATTCAGCACAAGATCGCCTACGCACCGCTGCACTGGCGGATGGCCGCAGTCGGCGCGACGAACTTCGCGAGCCAGATCGTGATGTTCCTGCCCATCCTCGGCTTCTTCACGAGCATCAGCTACCACACGATCGGCTGGCTCATGGCGATCGCGTGGGGCGTGATCATGCTCTTTAATTTGATCACGCTGCCGGTCGAATTCGACGCCTCGCGACGGGCCAAGGAAATCCTCGCGGGCATGGGTTTCATCGGCACCGACGAGGAGATGAGCGGCGTACGCAAGACGCTCGACGCAGCGGGGTGGACTTACGTGGCGGCCTTCATCACGTCGCTCGCCTACCTGCTGTGGCATCTGCTTCCGCTGCTGCTCGGCGGCCGGCGGAACGATTGATGTTTCGGGGCGTTGTTTCGCGTTGGCAGCGGAGATTGACGGGATAATTTCGTCGTCATGGAAACGCCCACTTCGTCCGCCGTCGTGCCGGGCGCGCCAACGAACGAGGAACGTACCGTTGCGATGCTCGCGCACCTCATCACGTTCATGAGCAGCTTCATCGGGCCGCTCGTGATCTATCTCGTGAAAAAGGATGAGAGCGCGTTTGTCGGCGACCAGGCGAAGGAGGTGCTGAATTTCCATTTCAGCGTGCTCATTTACGCCGTCCTCGGTGTGCTGAGTTGCTTCATCCTGATCGGGTTCGTGCTGCTGCCGGCGCTCGGCGTCTTTGTGCTCGTGGTCACGATCATGGGTGCGATCGCCGCCTACGAGGGAAAGCCGTTTCGCTATCCGCTCTGCATCCGGTTTTTGTAAGCCGCGATGCCCGAGCTCGCGGAGGTCGAATATTACCGAAAGCAGTGGGACTGCGGCCTGCGCCGCAAGGTCGAGCGCGTCGCGCTGCATGGTGAAAAGCGCATCTTCCGCGGCGTGAATGTCGAGCGTCTCGCGGTGCAAATGCGCGGCGCGATGCTGCTCGAATCCGAGGCGCGGGCGAAGCAGATGCTCTTTCGCTTCTCACGCGGACAGTGGCTGGGAGTGCATCTCGGCATGACCGGCAGACTCCGCGTGGAACCGCCGGATTTTTCGCCGCAAAAGCATGATCACCTCGTCCTTTTCCAGCGAAAGCACGCGCTGGTCTTTAACGATGCGCGCCAATTTGGGCGCGTGCTTTTTCACGAGGGAAACGAGCCGCCGCCGTGGTGGACGAAGCTGCCGCCCGCGGTGACCTCGCCGGAGTTCACTGTCGGTCTCGTGCGCGCTTTTTTTCGACGGCGGGCGCGGCTCGCGGTGAAGGCCGCGCTGCTCCAGCAGGAGCGGTTTCCCGGCGTGGGCAACTGGATGGCCGATGAGATCCTGTGGCGCGCGAAGCTCGATCCCCGCAAGCTTTGCGGGCAGTTGACTGCGCCGCGTATCAAGTCCGTCTGGCACGAGACGCGGGAAGTTTGCGCGACCGCGCTGGCCACCGTCGGCGTCGATTTCTCCGATCCGCCGGAGGGCTGGTTCTTTCACGCACGCTGGACGAAAGCGGGTCGTTGCCCGCGCTGCCAGAGCCCGCTGCAGACGGCGACCGTCGGCGGGCGCACCACGCGCTGGTGTCCGCGCTGCCAGCGGTGAGACGTGGGCCGGTTGACACTGCCCAGACCGCCCACTAGCTGTGGACTCATGACCGGCTCGCCCACCTCCGCGCATCACTTCGTCGCCGCCGCGGTTTTCGCGGTCTCCAGTCTCAGCACCACCGACTCGGCGCGCGCCGACTGGCTGAGCTACCGCGGTCCGAATGCCAACGGCGCATCCGTGGAGAAAGGGGTAAGCGGCAAGTTCCCCCTCGATGGGCCGCGCGTGCTCTGGAAGACGAACGTCGGCGTGGGCACCTCGTCGGTCACGGTGAGCGGCGAGCGCGCCTACACGATGGGAAACACCAAGAACTTCGATCACGTTTTTTGCTTCGATGCGAAGACCGGCGCGCAAGTCTGGAAGCACGAATATCCGCTCGACCTCGACAAGCGCATGTTCGAAGGCGGCACCGCGGCGACGCCGACGATCGATGGCGACCGTGTTTATTCCGTGAGCCATCAGGGCGACCTCTTCTGCCTCGACGCGGCGACGGGGAAGAAGATCTGGTACAAACACTATCAACAGGATCTTGGCGGCAAACGTCCTCAGTGGGGCTTCGCGGGCTCGCCGACGATCGAGGGAAATCTCGTGATCGTCGATGTGGGCGGCAAAGGTTCCTCCACGGTGGCGCTCGACAAGAGTTCGGGCAGCTTGGTCTGGAAAAGTGGTGATGATGAAGCGGGCTACGCGTCGCCTGTGGTCGCGACGATCGGGGGAAAGCGCACGGTGGTGATGTTCAAAGGTACGGCGCTAGTCGGCCTCGATGTGAAGGATGGCAGGGAGCTCTGGCGCACGCCTTGGAAGACCAACTACGAAGTGAATGCCGCGACGCCGCTCGTGGTGGGCGACCGGATTTTCATCTCCTCCGGCTATGGCAGCGGCTGCGCGCTCATCGAGATCAGCGGCGGCAAGGCGGTGGAAAAGTGGCGCAACAAGAACCTCAAGGCGCACATCAATTCGCCGGTCTATTCCAAAGGCTACGTGTATGGCATCGACGATCAGGCCTCGAACCGCGCGCCGCTCGTGTGCCTCGACTTCGCCACCGGTGCGGTGAAATGGTCCCAGCGCGGCATCGGCGGCGCGCTCGTCGCGGCGGATGGCAAGCTGATCATCCTCAGCGAGTCCGGCGAGTTGATCATCGCCGACGAGTCATCGAGTGGCTTCCGCCCGCTCTCCCGCGCGCAAGTGCTGCCCAAGCGTTGCTGGGTCCAGCCGACCTTCGCGAATGGCCGCATCTTCTGCCGCAATAACGAGGGTCAGCTCGTGTGCGTGGACGCCGCGGGGAAGTGAGGGCGGGGAAAACTGGCAGTTTTCAGTTTCCAATTTCCACTGCACTCCGCCTAATCCCTCGCACCCACCCGGATTCACCCATCGCATGAAATCGTTCGCCCCACTCGCCGTCGCCATCGCCTCCCTCGTCATTTCCGCACATGCGGACAACTGGCCGCAGTGGCGAGGGCCCGCCTTCAACGGCACTTCGACCGAAAAAGGTCTGCCCGAAACGTGGACGAAGGAGAACTCGAAGTGGGCGACGCCGCTGCCGGGCTGGAGCGGAGCGACTCCGGCGGTTTGGGGCGATGCGATCTTTGTCGCCAGCCCCGATGCGGAGAAAAATCTCCTGCTCTTCTGCATCAACCGGAAAGACGGCTCGGTGCGCTGGAAGAAACAGGTCTCCACCGGCGACATTACCAAGCGCAACGGCAACATGGCATCGCCATCGCCGATCACCGACGGCAAGCTGGTCTGGCAGCTCTTCGGAAATGGCGACATCGCGGCCGTGGATTTCAACGGCGAGATCAAGTGGCAGCGTCATCTCGGCGAGGAGTACGGACGTTTTTCGATTATCTGGATCTTCGGCTCCAGCCCGCTGCTCTACGATGGCCGGCTTTACATCCAGGTGCTCCAGCGCAACCCCGCGCCGCCGGATTATCCGGGACTCGCGGGCGGTTCGCCGGAGCGCGAGAGCTACCTGCTGGCGCTCGATCCGCATACGGGCAAAAACATCTGGAAAGTCGCACGCCCGAGCGAAGCGAAGCTTGAATCCCAGGAAAGCTACGCGACGCCGGTGCCGCACATTGGCGCGGACGGCAAGGCGCAGCTTCTTATCGCGGGTGGTAACTGTCTCACCGGCCACGACCCGAAAACCGGCAAGGAACTGTGGCGCGGCTACGGCCTGAATCCGAAGGACGGCGAGTGGATGCGGCTCGTCACCAGTCCCGTCAGCGCCGGGGATGTCGCCATCGCGGCGGGGCCGAAAAAGGAAGCGCTCTTTGCCTTCCGCACCGACGGTAAGGGCGACATCACGACCAGCGGGCTGGCGTGGAAATTCGACGAGAAGCACACGCCCGACGTCTGCACGCCCGTGTATTACCAAGGCAAGCTCCTCGTCCTCGACGGCGACTCGAAGACGCTCACCTGCCTCGACCCGAAGACCGGCGCTACGAAATGGCAGGGCGCGCTTCCGACGAAGATCGTCATCCGCAGCTCGCCAGTCGCCGCCGACGGCAAGCTCTACGCGATGGACGAAGGCGGCACCGTTTTCGTCTGCGGCACCGGCGATGAATTCAAAGTACTCGCGACGATCCCGATGGGCGATGCCAACGGGTCCCGCGCCAGCATCGCGATCAGCGACGGTCAGCTCTTCATCCGCACGACGGAGAAGCTGTATTGTATCGGGAAGTGAACTCCAGAGCAGCCGACGCGAGGAGGCTCAATCATCCGACGCCGATCGATAGCCTGCTTAAGTCGGCTGCGCCGTGGCCACCGCCAATCGCTCTCGACACGTGCCTCTGCCGATGCTCACTTTCACGCCCCGCTTCATGAAACCGACTCTTCCGCTCGCGCTTGTTCTCTCCGGCCTGGTCACCTTCGCGGCGGGTGCCGCACCCGTCTACGAAAACAACTTCGAGTCGGCGACGATGGAGAAGGCGCCCGAGGGTGCGATGGCGATCGCGGGCGATTTCTTGGTGAAAGCGGAAGGCGGCAACAAGTTCCTGGAGCTGCCCGGTGAGCCGCTGGACACGTTTGGCATTCTGCTCGGGCCAGCGGGGCAGGGGGATCTCGATGCGAGCGCGAAGTTTTTTGGCACAAAGACGGGGCGCAAATTTCCGGCATTCGGCGTGAGCCTCGGCGGGGTCGGCGGGTATCGGCTGATGATGAGCGCGGGGAAGAAGATGCTGGAGATTTTGAAGGGCGACGAAGTGGTGAAGAGCGTGCCCTTCGAGTGGACCTCCGGTGAGTGGACGACGCTCCGCCTGCAAGTGCGCAAGGCGGGCGCAGGCTGGCTCGTCGAGGGAAGGGCCTGGCCGTCCACGGGCACCGAGCCGAAGGACTGGCAGATCACGCTCGAACTCAAGGATGCTCCATCCGCGGGCCGCGCCGGCCTGTGGGGCAGTCCGTATTCCGGCACGCCGATTCGCTTCGATGATCTCGTGATCACGCCGGCTTCTTGATCGGCGTTCAACTCCATTTCTGTATTCCAGTTTCACCACCCACCCGAACCATGACCCACCGCCTCATTCTCGCCACGCTCATCTCCGCCGCCAGTCTCCAAGCCGCCGATTGGCCGCAATATCGCGGGCCGCAGGGCGACGGCAGCACCGCTGAAAAGATCGCCGCCTGGCCGGCCACTGGACCGAAGGTGCTATGGAAAGTGGAGTCGCCGAATGGATTCAGCTCCTTCGCCGTGGCTGGTGGAAAGGCGTTCACGATCGAAGGTCGCGAAGTCGATGGCGTGAAGCAGGAAGTGCTCGTGACGCGCGACGCGGCGACCGGCAAGGAAGCGTGGACGGCGCCGATCGGGATCGCGAAGTACGACGGTGGCGGCGACTCGGGCACCAAGGAAAACAAAGGCGGCGACGGCCCGCGCAGCACGCCGACGATCGTCGGTAAGAGCGTGGTGACGATGAGCGGGGGTCTCGTACTTCAGTCGTTCGATATTGCGACCGGCAAGGAGCAGTGGAAGGTCGATCTCATCAAGGAGCACGCCGGCCGGAACATCCAGTGGCAGAATGCCGCGTCGCCGCTGCTCGAAGGCGGGCTGCTCTATGTCGGTGGCGGCGGACCGGGCGAGTCGCTCCTCGCGATCGACGCCGCGACCGGCAAGGTGGTGGCGAAAGCTTTCGACGAAAAGATCACTCACGCGACACCGACCGCCGCAACCATCCTCGGCAAGCGGCAGATCGTGTTCTTCCTGCAAAGCGGACTGCTCGCCGTCGAACCGAAGACGCTGACCGAGCTTTGGCGCTACAACTTCCAATACCGCACCTCGACCGCCGCGTCGCCGGTGGTCGCGGGGGACATCGTGTATTGCTCCGCAGGGTACGGCGTCGGCGCCGGCGCGGCGAAGATCACGAACACGGGCGGCAAATTCGAAGCGAAGGAGATCTACCGGGTGCCGGGCAATAAGGACATCGCCAACCACTGGAGCACGCCGGTGCTTTACAAGGGCGACCTTTACGGGATGTTCCAATTCAAGGAATACGGCGCGGGTCCGGTGAAGGCCGTCGATGTCGCGACCGGCGCGGTGAAGTGGCAGCGCGAAGGCTTTGGCCCAGGCCAGGTGATCCTCGCGGGCGACAAGGTGCTCGCGCTCTCCGATGCGGGCGATCTCGTGCTCTTCGAGGCCACGCCCACCGACTACAAGGAAACCGCGCGCGCCCATGTGCTCGACGGCAAGTGCTGGACGACGCCGATTCTCGCCAACGGGAAAATTTATGCCCGCAGCACGAAGGAAGCGGTGTGCATCGACGCGGGCGGGAAGTAAGTTACTGACCGGCCCGCTTCCCGGAAGTTTCTCAAAAGAGCCCGCGCGGCTTTCAAGCGGTCCCCTTGCATGTCTGCGGGATCCTTCGACTTCGCTGGGCTCCGTTCGGGATGACATCTGATTTTAGAAGCGCTTCACACGTCTGTCTGCAGCCTTATTGGACCTGTCAATCTACCTATGCACCCACGCTCACTCGCCATCTGTACCGGCCTTATCACGACTCTCCTGCTGAACGCGCAGGAACCTGCCGCACCAAAGGCTGACGAGCCAAAGCCGGAACCGCCGAAAATCGTCCCGGCCAATCTCTTCACCGTCCCCGACGGCCTCGAAGTCACTGTCTGGGCCACGACGCCGCAGCTCTTCAATCCGACGAACATCGACTTCGACAAGGACGGGCGACTCTTCGTGGCCGAGGGCGTGAACTACCGCAGCCACGCGGGCCGGCGGAAGGAGGGCGATCGCATCGTGGTGCTGGAGGACACGGATCACGATGGCAAGGCGGACAAGAGCGAGACTTTCGTGCAGGAGGAAGGGCTGCTCGCGCCACTCGGTGTCGCCGTGCTCGACAATAAGGTCGTCGTTTCCCAGCCGCCGGACCTGATCGTCTATACCGACGTGAATCGCGACGGGAAGTTCGAGTCGAACGTGGACACGCGGGAGGTGCTTCTCACCGGCTTCAATGGACGCCAGCATGATCACAGCCTGCACTCCGTCACCACCGGTCCGGATGGTCTGTGGTATTTCAATCAGGGCAACACCGGCGCGCAGTTCACGGACAAATCGGGGAAGACGTTTCGCATCGGCAGTTCGTATGTGCATCCGAACGGCAAGAATGTCGTCGATCCCTCGACGATCGCGGGCATGAAGAGCGATGACGGCCACGTGTGGGTCGGCGGCTTCAGCGTGCGGATGAATCCGGACGGCACCAACGCGCAGATCATCGGCTTCAACTATCGCAACTCCTTCGAGCAGGCGATCAACTCGATCGGCGATCTCTTCCAAAGCGACAACGACGACCCGCCCGCGTGCCGCGTGAGCCACGTGCTCGAGTACGGCAACGCCGGCTTTTCCTCGCGCGACGGCAAACGCGCGTGGAAAGCCGATCAGCGTCCCGGTCAGCCCGTGGCGATCGCCGAGTGGCGGCAGGAAGATCCCGGCACGATGCCTGTCGGCGACGTGTACGGCGGCGGTTCGCCAACCGGCGTCGCGTTCTACGAAAACGGCGCGCTCGGGGACAAATGGCGCGGCCTGCTGCTCGCCTGCGAGGCGGGTCGCAATGTGGTCTTCGGCTATCTGCCGAAGCCGGACGGCGCGGGCTTCAAGCTGGAGCGGATGAATTTCATTACGTCGAATAAGGAGGGGAAATTCGCTGGCTCGGATTTCCTCGGCGGCAAGAACAGCATCACAAACGAGTTGCCGACGCTCTTTCGTCCCTCGGATGTCACGGTCGGCCCCGACGGCGCGATCTACGTCGCCGATTGGTTCGATCCGCGCGTCGGCGGCCACGCCGATCTTGACGACACGGTCTCTGGCACGATCTACCGCATCGCGCCGAAGGGCTTCAAATCCGTGGTGCCGAAGATCGACCTCGAAACGACCGACGGCCAGATCGCCGCGCTGAAAAGCCCCGCGCCGAACGTGCGCAACAGCGGCTTCACAAGGCTCAAGGCTCAGGGCGAAGCCGCCGTGCCCGCCGTCGCCGCGCTGCTCAAGGACAAGAATCCCTACATCGCCGCGCGTGTCGTGTGGCTGCTCGCGCAGATGGGTCCGGCGGGCTTGGCGAAGGTGACACCGTTGCTCGGGGCAAAGGACGACACGCAGCGGCTCGTGGCCTACCGCGCGCTGCGCCGTGCGAATGTCGAAGTGCTCGCGATGGCGAAGCGCATGGCGACCGATTCGTCCGCCGCGACCCGCCGCGAAGTCGCGCTGACGATGCGCGACGTGCCGCTGGATCAAAGCCGCGACATTCTCATCGAGATCGCGAAACGCTTCGACGGCCACGACCGCTCGTATCTCGAAGCCTTCGGCACCGGCTGTGAAGGCAAGGAACGCGCGATTTTCGCCGCGCTCGCGCCGCTGCTCGGCGCGGCCGCGGAGCAGTGGTCGGACGCCTTTGCCCGCATTGCCTGGCGCCTCAGTTCGCCGGACGCGGTCGCAGATCTGAAGACGCGCGCTCTTTCCAAAAAACTCACTCCTGAGCAGCGCAAGCTCGCCCTCGACTCGCTCGCCTTCGTGAAGTCGCCCTACGCCGCACTCGCCTTCGTCGATATCGCCGCGAGCCCCGACTTCCCGCTCAAGGAACTCGCGATGTGGTGGCTCTTCAGCCGCAAGAGCAATCTCTGGAGCGACTACGGCGTGGACGACGCGATGAAGGAACGCGGCGTCTATGATCCCGAAGATGTGAAGCTCGTCACCGTCGAATCACCCGAGCCACCCGCCGAGTCGAAACTCCCGCCGATCGAGGAAATTCTCGCGCTTCAGGGCGACGCCGCGCGCGGTCAACAAGCGATCGCTGTCTGCTACACCTGCCACCACATCGGCCAGCAGGGCATCGACTTCGGCCCCGATCTAACGGCGTTCGGCAAAACGCAGACCCGGCAGGTGATCGTGAACGCCATCATCAATCCTTCCGCGGAAATCTCCCACGGCTACGAAGGCAAACGCCTGCGCACCAAGGACGGCCTGACCATCGACGGCATGGTGATCTCCAATAACGACCCGGTGCAGATCCGGTCCATCGGCGGTCAGCTACAGGCCGTGCCGCGGGCTCGCGTGAAATCGATCACGCCGATGACGCGCTCGCTCATGCTCAGCGCCGACCAACTCGGCCTGCAACCGCAGGCGATCGCGGATATCGTTGCCTATCTTCAGTCGAAGACGCTGTAGAAAAACTCCGGACGCTAACGGCCCGCGGTCGTCCCCGGTTCCCACGCCAGGCCCCAGTCGCGGATCGACTTCAAGATCGGGCGCAGCGCGGCGCCTTTTGCCGTTAGGCGATAGGCGAGGTGCTTGCTGCCTTCCGCCGAGGGAGTTTGTTCGACGATCCCGCCCGCGAGCAGGCGTTCGAGGCGGTCGCTGAGGATGTTCGTGGGAATGCCTTCCGGTGCGCTGACGAAATCCTTGAAGCGGCTGTGACCGAGGATGAGATCGCGCACGACGAGGAGTGTCCAGCGGTCGCCGAAGAGATCGAGCGAACATGCCACAGGGCATGGCGAGCGGCGCGGGCTCGCGGACCGGGCGGGGCGGCGTGGCTTCGATCGGGTCTTGGGCATAAGCGAAATGATGCAGGGAGATTGCTTGCATTACAGAGCTATATTACTTGCAAAAGACAAGTAGAATGGAACGATGCGCGCAAGATGACGACAATCACCGTACCTCAATTCGCACCGCCTGGCGCCGGGCTGCCGCCGCTCGAACACTTGATCGCCCGCTGCCTTTTCGCCCTCCGGCGTAGCACGGGAAACCGCGGTTCGTTCACGCAAAAATTTGTCCGCGAGCGCGCGCGAATCTCCGTTCTGATCTCGAACTGCGATGCAGCGGCGGGTGCCCGGCGCGTGCTCATCCGGCGCCCGCCGGGTCTGGAAGACAGCAGCCGCTACTGGTCGGTGTGGATGACGCTCGATCACCTGCGCATCGTCCACGCGGAGATGACGCGAGTCATAGCGGCGCTGACGAATGGCCGGCAACTCACGGGCGAGGCCAGCACCGCCGCCGTGAAGCCCAGCCCGGCAGCCGACGCGAGCGTCGTCGCGGACTATGAGGCGTCCTGCGATCGGCTGCTCGCGACCGCGGCTGCGGCGCGGGAACTGAAGACGCCGGACCGATTTACCCATCCCTGGTTTGGCCCGCTCGATGCGAATGGCTGGTATGCGCTGGCTGGCGGCCACCTTGGAATTCACCGCGTCCAGATCGAGCGGATCCTGACAGCTTCCGCGGCGAAGTAGGCTGATGGATCAACCACTCGCGGCCAATCGGAATCTCTCCGTCAGCGTGTTTGCCACGCAGTGGATCAAGCGGCCCGCGTCTGGGCTCTGCATCGGCCTCGAACGGCAGATTGTTGCGCTGCTCGTCGCCTTACACACGCTCACCTGCAGCGCGGCTTTGTTCGCGCTCGGCGATGGCTGGATTCAAATCGGACGCGGGACCGTGGCGCGCCCGGTGATTTAGTTGGCGGGAGATTTTTGGCGACGAGTCGCCGGGCGCTCGGCCACGTTCGCGCAGGAATCGGCGATGGCTTCGAGCTCTTCGAGAAACGCTTCGCGCCGGGCGGCCGGGAGCGCGCTGAGCACCTGCTCTCGCAATTCCATCGCGATCTTGCGCGCTTTCTCAAAGGCGCGCCGGCCCGCGGGCTGGAGCTTCACACGGTGGGCACGGCGGTCGCGCTCGTGCGGCTGGCGCGCGATCAGGCCGCTCTTTTCCATGCGCACAAGCGTGGAGGTGATGGTGTTTGGATCGCTGGCCATGAGGTCGGTGATCGCGCGCTGGGTCAAGCCCTGCGGGTCACCTTCGCTCAGCCAGCGTAGGATGCTGAATTGGTCCGGGGTGACACCGAGGTGGGCGATGCGCTGGCGGAAGGCCTGGTTCAATCCGTACCAGGCGCGCCGCAGCAGCACGGGCAGCCGCTTGGGAGCGGCGTTTTGCGGTGCGGGAGCGGGTGCGGGCATGGGTAGGTGGGGGATCAGCGAGACCGGCAAGATTTTCGCTTCGGAAACTGCTCGCGTCTCCCGAAGGTTAAAAAAGGTTCACCGACACATGTCTAAGAAATAATACGTGTAAGTATCTTTTTGACATCGATCATTCGTTTCCCTATCTACCCCTTCCGCTCTCCGAATCTTCCCCGGTAACCCTCTGCCCGTTTCAACATGAAGCTCCGTCTCGCCCTCCCGCTCGCCCTCCTCGCCGCGTCCCTCCCGCTCCACGCGGCCAAGAAATCCGCCAAGCCTGCGAAGCCTGACGAATCCAAGCCGGCCGCCGCATCGACTGCTGGCGCGCAGGGTTGGCTCGACTGGCGCGGGCCGTTGCAGACGGGTGTTTCATTGGAGAAGGGATTGCCCGACAAGATCGACTCGAAGGCCGCGCTGTGGACCGCGGATTTCCCAGGCCAATCCGCGCCGGTGATTGCCAACGGAAAGCTCTACATCATGGGCTACCAGGGTGAAGGGCCCGAGTTGCAGGAAGGTGTGGCCTGCTTCGATGCGGAGTCCGGCAAGCTGCTCTGGAAGCAACTCTTCAACGACTTCCTCAGCGACGTGGTCTATCTGCGCTACGCGAATTCTTCGCCCTCGATCGATGCGGAAACCGGGAACGTTTACATCCAAAACAGTTCGGGATTGTTCATGGCCTTCACGGCTGATGGGAAGCTGCTCTGGAAGCATTCGATGATGGAGGAATTCGGGCGCATGACGTTCCCGAATAACCGCACCGCTTCCCCGCTGCTCGACAAGGATCTCGTCATCACCCGCGGCATCACCAGCGCGTGGGGCGCCTACGGCCCCCCCGGAGATCGTTTTTATGCCTTCGACAAGAAGTCGGGCGAACTCGTCTGGTCGAGCGCCCCGGGTGCCTTGCCGCAGGACAATACCTTCTCGCATCCCTGGCTGAGCTTCCTTCAAGGCAAGCGCGTGCTCTATTCCGCCGGCGGCGACAGCAGCCTGGTCTGCCTCAATGCCCGGACTGGCGAACCGCTCTTCCGCACTCCGGTGGCGAAAGCGGGAGCCAAGGGTGGCATCAATGCCAGCGTGATCGAATACAAGGGCAACATCGTCGTCACTCACGAGAGCGAGAACATCGACACGAGCGAGGTCGGGCGCATGGCCGCCTTCAAGATCCCCGCGGAGATCAAGCCGCCGTCGCCTCAGGCTCCGCAGGTGTTCGAGACCAAAGAACTCGAGCAGTGGAGAAATCCGGTGGGCGCGCTGGCTAGTTCGCCGGTGCTCGTCGGTGATCGTATCTATCAAGTGAATGGTACGGGCGACTTGGTGGCGATCAACGCGGCAGACGGTGTGGTGCTCTGGAAAAAGAAGCTCGGCATCGAACAGCGTCAGAGCAGTCCCTTCTATGCCGACGGAAAGCTATATATCGCCATGTATGTCGCCGGCGCCGAAGGCAAGGCGGCAGGCGGAGAGGGCACCGGTGACGGTGAGCTCTTCGTCGTCAAGCCGGGCGAGAAAGACGCGGAAATCCTGAGCCGCACCATCATCACCGGAAAGTGCTACGGCTCGCCGGTCGGCTACAATGGCAAGCTCTACATGCAGACGGAGAAGAAGCTTTATTGCTTTGGGAAGAAGGGAAAGAATCCCGGTCTCGCCGCGGAGCCCGCGCCGGAGAAATGGCCCGCGCCGGGAGCAAAAGCCAAGCTGCTCGTCGTGCCGGCCGAGGTGCTCGTGAATGCCGGTGACAAGCACAGCTTCCATGTCCGCGCGCTCGATGCGAATGGCTTCACCGTTGACGACAACGTTGATCCGAAGTCGGTGAAATGGGAGACTTTCATCCCGCCGACGGCTCTCGTGAAAGCCACGATGAAGGCGAGTTTCAATGCTGATGGAGTTTTCGTCGCGGACAGCGACAATACGCCGAGCGCGGGTCAATTCCAGGCTTCCTTGGGTGAACTCAAGGGATACTTCAAAGGCCGCATTCTTCCCGGCCTGCCTTACACGCAGGACTTCGAAAAGTATGAACTAACCCAGGATACGTCTAAGCCGCCGGCGCCCGGTGTTCCCAATTCCCTGGAGCCGCCGACGCCGTTTGCCTATCCGCCACTGCCGTGGAACGCCGCACGCTTCCGCTTTGAAGTCCGCGACAAGGACGGCAACAAGGCTTTGGTCAAGACGATCGATAACAAGCGGGTCCAGCGCGGCATGGTCTTTATCAATCGCGCCGACCTTGGTAACTACACTGTGGAAGCCGATGTCCTCAGCGAGGGGAACAAGCGCAAGATGTCGGAGGTCGGATTGGTCAATCAGCGCTATTTGATCGTGCTCAAGGGCAATGCGCAGGCGATCGAAGTGTCATCCAATCAGGAGCTCTTCATTAAGTCGGTGCCCTTTAAGTGGAGCCCGAACGAATGGTATCACCTCAAGACGCGCGTGGATGTCGCCGGCGATGGCAGCGGAGTCGTGCGCGGGAAGGCATGGAAGAAGGGTGAGCCGGAGCCGGAAGCCTGGACGATCGAAGTGCCGCACAAGCATGCGCACGAGGAGGGTTCGCCGGGATTGTTTAGCTTTGTGCCGCAGGAACAGCGGGCTTGGATCGATAACATTGCCGTCACCCCGAATAAATAACTTCGCCAACTGCATCTCCATGAAAACCTCCACGATCTTCACCCTCACCCTCAGTATCGCGACCCTCATCGCAGCCCGCGCCGAAGACTGGCCGCGCTGGGGCGGCAATGATCCCGGTCGGAACATGTATTCCACTGCGACCGGGCTGCCAGATTCGTTCAACCCCGGTAAGTTCAAGTCCGGCACCGAAGAGGTCGATATGGCGACCACAAAAAACGTGAAGTGGGTCGCGAAGCTCGGCTCGCAGACCTACGGGAATCCTGTGGTTGCGAATGGCAAAGTATTCGTCGGCACCAACAACGCGACTCCGCGCGATCCGAAGCTGACCGACGACCGCTCCTGTGTTTACGCCTTAAACGAATACAACGGCGACTATCTCTGGCAGCTCGCCGTGCCCAAGCTGGCCAGCGGCAAGGTGAATGACTGGGAGTATCTCGGCATCCTTAGTTCGCCGACGGTGGAAGGCAGCAAACTCTATGTCGTCACGAACCGGTGCGAAGTCGTCTGCCTCGACGTGGAAGGCATGGCGAATGGCAATGACGGACCGTATAAGGACGAGGCCAAGTATCTCGGTGGGCCAGGCAAGCCGCCGATTGAGCCGGGCGAGAAGGATGCCGATATCATCTGGCGCTATGACATGATGGATGAACTCGGCGTCTTTCCGCACAACGCGTCGAACTCCTCCGTGATCACGCTTGGCGAGAAGCTTTTTACCTGCACCAGCAACGGACAGGACTGGACGCACGTTAATATCCCCTCGCCACTCTCCCCGAGCTTCATCGTGCTCGATAAAGCCACCGGAGCTTTCCTCGGCGAAGACGACGCGAAGATCGGGACCAATATCAAGCATGGCCAGTGGACTTCGCCGTCGCTCGGCAAGGTCAATGGCAAGGAGCAGGTCTATTTCGGAGGCGGAGACGGCATCCTCTACGCCTTCGACACGACTCCGATCAAGGAAGGCGACAGCAGCTTCATTAAGAAGGTCTGGTGGTTTGACGCGGTGCCGGAGGAATACAAGCACGACAAGGCGGGCAAGCCGATCAAGTACCCTGCGCCGGAAGGTCCGAGCGAAATCAATGCGACGCCTGTCTTTTACAAGAATCGCGTTTATGTCGCGATCGGCCAGGATCCCGAGCACGGTGAAGGTGTGGGCCGTCTCGTTTGCGTGGACGCGACCAAGACTGGCGACATCACCAAGACCGGACTGATCTGGGATTTCAAAGAAATCCACCGCTCGATCTCCACGGTGAGCATCGATCCGACCAATGGCTTGCTCTTCGTTGGCGACTTTAGCGGCTTCGTCTTCTGCCTCGATGCGGAGACTGGGAATAAGTATTGGGAATACGACACCAAAGCGCACATCTGGGGCTCTACGTTCGTGGCAGATGGAAAGGTCTATGTCGGCGATGAAGATGGCGACGTGACCGTCTTCACGTCTTCGAAGGAAAAGAAGGTGTTGAGCGAAGTGAATATGGGCGCGCCCGTCTATTCCACGGCGATCGTCGCCAACGGGACAATGTATATCGGCACGCAGACGCATCTTTTCGCGATCGCTGCCGGCGCCAAGCCAGCCGAGGCAGGCGCTAAGAAGTAAGGCGCGTCATCTAGGAAGACATTCCTTCCCGGAAGTTTACCGCCGCTCCGTGCGCTTGATGCGTTGGGAGCGGCGCTTTGCTTTTACGCGTGTAGAGAAAACAGTCTGCGAGGAAACACAGGTTCGAGGGTTCATTCCTGCGTGAAACATTTCATCCCCATCATTGTCTCGCTCTTTGCCGTCCTCGCCTCCGTCCGCGGCGATGACTCCACGCCGATCCTTGTCAGTCCCGGCAAAGTGATCTCGCAGCCCGATCTTAAAAGTCCGCTCGGTCCCGAGTGGTCCACGGGCAAAGGCAAATGGACGCCTACGGATGGCGTGCTCACTTCCACCGACCTCCCGGAGGAAAAGCACATCCCGGTGCTTCACCTCGCCACCGGCCCCGTGGATCTCGTGGTCGATTGCGAATTCCGCCTCAATGGGGGAAAGACGTTTCTCGTCGGCTTCGATGGCAATAAGCACATCGGACGCGTGGTCATTACCGCGAAGAACGTGAAGCTGTGTGAGGACTCGACCGAAGTGAAGGGCAAGACTCCCAGCAATACGCTCACGGAATCGAAACTGGACTTGAAGCCAGACGAATGGCAGCGCCTTCACGTTGAAGCAACGAACGGTAAACTCGTTGCACGGCTCAATGGCGAGGAATTGCGCGCCGAGCATCCCTATCTGGCTACGCCCAGAGTCCGCTGGTGGTTTGCCGCCGGCGATGGCGCTCAGGTGCGCAATGTGCGCTTCCGCGAAGGCAAGACGATCAAGTAGCGGCGCTGCGAGGTTTTGCGCAGAAATCCGCCCGCGACTAAAGCGAGCAGCGAAGGCAAAACCACGTCACCCCACGCAGGCAAGGCGGGCACAGTGACGGAGGTGGTGCCGGCTGAGAAGAGGGTGGCATTGTTGATCGCGTAAACTGCTCCGTCCGGACCGATCACCGTCGGTGTGTAGGCTTCGCCTGTTGGCGGCGCCAGGGTCAATCCTGTGGAGAGCGAATTGGTGCTAAAATCCCAGCGATAAAGTTTGCCGTCCTCGCTGTTGACCACCGCGCATTTGTTCACCACGTCGATCGCAGCGGAGTTGATACACCATTCGCGCACGGCATTAGGGAAGCTGCCCACATACTCCTCGTCGGGGGTGACTCCAGCCACCGTCAGGACGGTGTTCATCACCGTCGCGCCGGTGATGGGATCGGTCATCGTTACGTTCGGGTCCACTAGGGCGAGTTTGTTGACGCCGTCGCCACCCACGCTCGCATAGTTGTTGTACTTGGTAAGCAGGAGGTAGGAAGATGGGCCGCTGTAGGAAGGGACTGCCGAAACGGGCACGATCGAAGCGGTGTCGTCCCACCCAAAGGCGCCGGGCGTCTTCGTGGTTGCGAGGCTGCTGCTGTAGTGTAGCAGCCAGCCCCGGTCGTGATTGGAGGGAAAGTTCCCTTCGAGCACGCCGAAATACACATCACCGTCGGGCCCCACCGTCGGCGTCGCGCTGGCCAGATTGATCACCGACGCGGCGCCGACGCCCGGTCGAGGATCGTTCAGGAAGACGCTCGCCATTCTAGCTAGGGTCGCGCTGTTCAGCGCGCAGAGATAGCCGGAACCCCAGTTATTCGGCGAACCGACGGGGATGTTACTCACCGCCACATAGAGGGTCGAGCCATCTGCGCTGACGGCGGGAGCGCAATTATACAAAACGGTCTGCGAGCCCGCGTCCCCGGACATGGCCTCGGCGGCCACGAAGCTGCCTACACCGCTGCTGGAGATGCGCGCCAGTCCGCTCGGGATTCCACTCGGGTAGCCCGGCAGCGCCGCACCGGTGGAAATATAGCCGAAGTAGAGGTTGCCCGCGTCGTCACTGCTGATCGGCGTGCAAATCTTGATCGCGCTGTTGAATGCCGTCGGGTCGAAGTTGTAGTTGGCGAGACCGTGGAACGCCAGGCGCGTCGTGGTTCCGCTCGCAGAATTCGGAGTGCTGCGGACGAGGACCGTGCCGCCGGCCGCCGGCGCGACGAGGGCGCTGTCCAGTGGAGTGAGCGTCACCCCGCACACGGGAGTCCAACTGTAGGAAGGTACCGAATAATCTGTGGAAAGCGTCCAAACGAGCGTCGCGGATCCGGCTCCGGTGGGATGATAATAGGCACGGACCTCGAAGCCATCGCTCGCTCCCGTCTTCACCGGCACGATGACGGTATTGGCCTGGGTGATGACCGGCGAACCGTAGTGAATGAAAAGATCGTTGCCGGAATACTGCGGCTGCAAATCCACCGGGGCGCTCCAGCGAATGGTTTGCGGCGGCTGCGACTGCACGCTGGAGACGCAGGTATGCTGCGCGTCGTGCGCATAGCCCGGCCACCCCTGCGCATGCACCTCCGCATTCGTCCCCGCGAAGACGATGGAAACCGCCGCCAGAGCAATCGGCAGAATTTTTGACTGCGATGAGTTCATAGTTTTGAAAAGTTGGTGCGGAGCGGCTTCACGACGGGAGGAGCAGGCGCGCGCAAGCTTCTCGAAAAACGTCGCTCGTGCCAAGGCCATCCTGTTCCTGTGCCGTCGCGCGAAAGGGCAGACTAGTTCCGGGAGTTTCGCCAGACGACCCATTTTCAGGGGGACCCGAACGGAAAGAATCGCCTTGCGGTGAATGATACGTGTGCGTAGAAACGGCGCCTCTCCCCGACCTTTCATCATGTCTTCCTCCACCGCGCCGCGCTTCACGGTCACTCACTGGCTGATCATCATCATCGCCAGCATCGGGTTTCTCTTCGACACCTACGAACTGCTGATGACGCCGCTGGTCGCCCCGGCGGCGATCGCGGAGTTGCTCAAGGTCCCGCAGAACAATCCGCTGGTGACGCAGTGGGTGGGGCGGCTGCTCTGGATCAGTGCGTTGTGTGGCGGCGTCTTCGGTCTGCTCGGTGGGTGGCTGACGGATAAATTTGGGCGCAAGACTGTGATGGCGGGCAGCATCTTTGTGTATTCGCTGTCGCCGTTTTTCGCCGCCTACAGCACGTCGCTGCCGGTGTTTATCTTTTTCCGCAGCACGACGTTCATCGGGGTGTGCGTGGAGTTCGTCGCGGCGATTACGTGGCTCGCGGAAGTCTTCGAGGACAAGAAACAGAAGGAGCGCTGGCTCGGCATCACGCAAGCGTTCGCTTCGCTCGGCGGCGTGTTCGTCACGATGGTCAGCGCGTGGATTCTCGCTCGCGCGGCGACGCTGCCGCATTGGGGATTGCCGGCCGGGCTAGGCGGGGCGGTGCCGGCGACGTGGCGGTATTTGCTGATGACCGGATTGCTGCCCGCCATTCCGATCGCTCTGCTGCTTCCCTTTGTGCCGGAATCGCGCATTTGGAAAGAGCGTCGTGCCGCGGGATCGCTGAAGCGTCCGAGTTTTGCCGCGCTCTTCTCGCCGGAACTGCGCAAGGTGACGCTTCTCACCGCGGCGCTTTCGGCGTGCGCCTACGGCATCGCTTTCGGCGCGCTCCAGGTCACCGTCAGCCGCGTGGCGCCCGGTCTGCCCGAGCTTGCGCCGCAGGCCAAAGCGCTCGCGCCGCTGCGCAAGGAAGGCGAGGCGCTGAACAAGGAGTTGAACGCGACTACCGATCCTGCGAAACGCCAGGAACTCGTCGGCAAGATCAAGGCGAACTTCCTTCAGCAAAAACCGATCAACGAGCAGGTGCAAAAGGTGAGCACGCACGTGCAGTTCTTTCAGGAAATGGGCGGCCTCGCCGGACGGATCGCGCTCGCGCTGCTGCTCATCGTCGGCATCGCACGGCGATCACTGCTGAAGATTTTTCAGTTCCCGGCGGTCATCATTTTGCCCGTAACCTACTTCGTGCTCTTCCAGAAAGGCGGCGACGGATTCCTCTGGGCGTATGCCGCGTGCGGGTTCCTCACCGTCGCGCAGTTTAGCTACTTCGGTGAGTATTTGCCCAAGGTCTTCCCGATTCACCTGCGCGGAACCGGCGGCAGCTTTGCCACCAACGTTGGCGGCCGCATGATCGGCACGAGCGCCTCGCTGCTCACCACGAACATTCTCGCGCCGATGTTTGCCGGCAGCGTCGAAGCGGTGCGGCCGATGCACATCGCGCAGGCGGCCGGCTGGCTCGCCGCGACCATCGCCGTCGTCGCCTTGATCCTCGGCCTCTTCCTTCCCGAGCCGAAAGCGGAAACCATCGAGTAACCTTCAACGTAAATTCTCCACTGCCATGACCCAACTCACTCCCGAACAAGCCCAGGCCCAACTCGAATCCCATCTCCAGGAGATCATCGCGTGGCACTTCGCGCCGGAAACCGGCTGCCCGTTCTGGCTCGATTGGGCGAAGAAAAACTTCGACCCGCGCGCGGAGATCAAGAGCTTCGCCGACATGGTGAAGTTCCCGCACTTCCAGGATGAATGGCTGCGCGACCTCCAGCCTGAGGTGTGGGTGCCGCAGGAGTTCAAAGGCAAACCCTTCAACATCTTCGAGACCGGCGGAACTACGGGCATGCCGAAGCAGCGCATCGGCTGGACGGATTACAAAACGGACTACAGCGAGTTCAGCGAGAAGATCAGCGACGAGCATTTCCCGCGCGGCGGTGCGTGGCTGATGATGGGACCGACGGGTCCGCGCCGGCTGCGGCTCGCGATCGAGCATCTCGCGCATGTGCGCGGTTCGTCGTGCTACTTCATCGATCTCGATCCGCGCTGGGTGAAGAAGCTCATCGGCAACAAGAAGTTCGACGAAGCGAAGGCTTACATGGAGCACGTCGTCGATCAGGCCGCGATGATTCTCAAGAACCGCAAAGTGAGCGGCCTCTTCACCACGCCGAAGCTGCTCGAAGCGCTCGCCGAGAAGGTGGACATCTACGAAGCCGGCATCCGTGGCGTTTTCTGCGGCGGCACCACGATGCTCCCGCAATACGTGCGTTTCATCGTCGAGGAAGTGCTGGAAAATCGCATCGGCTTCTACCCGACTTACGGCAATACGCTCATGGGTCTCGCCGCCAGCGTGCCGCTCACGCCGGAGGACAACTTCTCGATCACGTATTACGCGCCGCAGCCGCGCGCGGTGCTTCGCGTGGTGAACCCCGACAAAACGGAAGACACGGTCGACTACGACACGTGGGGCCGCGTTGAACTCACGACACTGACCAAGGAATTCTTCATGCCGCGCTTCCTCGAACGCGACGAAGCGCTGCGCCGCAAGCCGCGTGCGCCCTACGCGTGGGATGGCGTCGCCGAGGTGCGGCCCTTCGGCGCGATGACGAAGACGATCGTCGAGGGCGTTTACTGACGCCGGAGGTGGGACGGGTTCTTCAATCCGTCCTGCGTTTTCGAAGTCTCAACCAGTTGAGTCGTTTTCGGCGGCGCGGTGAGCCGGAGAGGTTCCCGCTTCCTTGCTGCTCGCCGCTCGCGTTCTCCCTCCGAAGCAGCCACACTCGC
>JBAVML010000486.1:0-12774 GCA_049690035.1 Chthoniobacteraceae bacterium | reverse complement strand
TCGCTCGAAGTCCTCGACGATCTGGTGCGGACCATGTTTGCCACCGCCCGCTGGAACGCCAATCCCGCGTTCGTCGCGCTGAAGGCGCAGATCCTCAAGATCCCCGCGCTCCCGACTCTCTACACGGATATCACTAACGCACTGCAAAAGCCGGATACCTCGCTGGAAGAAATCGCCGCGCTCATCGCCCGCGAAGCCACGGTCAGCGCCAAGCTGCTCCAAGTCGTCAACTCCCCGGTCTTTGCGTTACGCCAGCGCGTGAGTTCGATTCGCGACGCGTCGAATTTCCTCGGCATCCAGCGCCTGCGCGCGCTCGTGCTTTCCACCAGCCTCATCGGCCAGTGCGACGCCTCGCGATGCCAGTCCTTCGTTCCTGCCGCGTTCGAGAGCCACAGCCTGCAAATCGCCAACTGGGCCTCCCGCATCGCCGTCGGCGAAACCCGGAATCGCCAACTCGCCGAACTCGCCTTCACCGGCGGACTGCTCCACCAGTTCGGCGTCCTCCTGCTCGCCGCCAATTTGCCCGAGAGCTACGATCAGGTCCTCCGCAACGCCGCCGCGCAAAACATCAGCGTCGCCCGCGTCGAGCGCGAGAACTACGGCGTCACCCACGCCGAGCTCGCCGCCTTCATCCTCGCGTCGTGGCACATCCCTTTCCCGATCGTGAATGCCGTGGGCTTTCACCCGCTCCCTTCCCTGTGCGACGAGACGAGCTTCAGCCCGCTGTCGGCCGTTCATCTCGCCACCGCCATCGATATCCAGGCCGCGACCGGCCTGCCCGATTTTGACCGGGACTACCTCGAACGCCTCAATATCCAGCCCCGACTCGAGTACTGGGCCGGGAAGTTGGCTGAGGACGAATAAGGAGCCGCGGCGCGAGCCCTTGGCACGTCCCCGGCTCAGGAGAAAGATCCATGAAATCGACGAATGCCGACGGACGCTCCGGTGCACTCAATGCCCGTTTCGAACTGTTTCTGACTCTCTTTGTGCGGCCCCCCGCACGCCGTCGCCGGCGCACTTCGCGCAAGCGTTAACTTCCCAGCGGCGCCGCCCGTCGTCAGGGAATCGCTCATCCACGAAGGCGGCCTTCTCGCGACGAGCTTGCCGCCGGGGGTCGAACGAAACAGACTCCGCACCTGTCTCACGCCGACCCTTCATGAACTTCGCCCCATTTCTCCTCGCCCTCGCTGTCGCTTTCCCGCTCGCGGGCTTCGCCAAGGAAGACGCCGCACCGCCGCGCGTCGTCATCAAGCCGATCAAGTATATCGAGTACGATCTGCCGAATGGGCTTCATGTGATCTTGCACGAAAATCACGCCGTGCCGGTCGTCTCGACGTACGTGCTCTACAAGGTGGGCAGCAAAAACGAGCGTCCGGACCGCACCGGCTTCGCGCATTTCTTCGAGCACCTGATGTTCGAGGGCAGCGACAACATTCCCCGCGGCAAGATCGACAAATACATCTCCGGCGCCGGCGGCAATCTCAACGCCAGCACGTCCTTCGACCAGACGGACTACTTCTTCAATCTGCCCGCCAACCAGCTCAAGCTCGCGCTCTGGATCGAGAGCGAGCGGATGATGCACTCCCGCATCGACGAGGCAGGCGTCGAGACGCAGCGGCAGGTGGTGAAGGAAGAGAAGCGCCGCGGCGTGGATAACCAGCCGTACGGCACGCTCTTCGAGGAACTGGCGAAGCTGGTCTTCAAAGGCACGCCTTACGAGTGGGTGCCGATCGGTTCCTTCCAATACATCGACCAGGCGAAGATCGAGGAGTTCCGCGACTTCTGGAAAAAATACTACCTGCCGAACAACGCGACGCTCGCGCTCGCCGGGGACTTCAAGGTCGAGGAAGCAAAGCAGCTCATCGAGGATTACTTCGGCGGCATTCCGAAAGGACCGGAAGTCGAGCGCCCGCAGATCGACTGGCAGCTCGACGCCCCCGCCGCCCACAAGGACGTGCTGAAAGACAACACTCCCCTGCCCGCCTCGCTCCACGCCTGGCGTGCGCCGAAGGAAACGGATCCTGATGCGTATCCGCTCGAGCTCCTCGGCAACATTCTTTCCACCGGTCGCAGTTCGCGGCTTTACAAGCGCCTCGTCGAGAAGGAACAGGTCGCTCTCGAGGTCGAGGCCTTCCCTTACCTCCTCGAAAAAGCCGGCGTGCTCGGCGTCTATGCCGTGGGCCAGCAAGGCGTGACGCTCGATCAGATCGATACGCTCATCACCGAAGAGGTGGAGAAAGTAAAAGCCGAGGGCGTGACGGAAGAAGAATATCGCAAGGCGCTGAACAACAAGGAGGCGGAGTTTGCCAGTTCCTTCGGCACCATGAATGCCCGGGCGAAAAACCTCGCGCGCTACCACTTCTTCTACGGCGATGCGAACCTCATCAACACCGAGCTCGATCGTTACTTCGCCGTGAAGCGGGAAGACCTCCAGCGCGTCGCCAAGAAGTATCTTACCTCCGAACGCACCAACGTGCTGCGCTACCCGGTGCCTGCTCCCAGCAAGGAATCCGCCGCTCCGCAACCCAAGTGATCCGCTCCAACTCCCCGCTTCCGATGCGCCCTCTCCCTCTCCTCCTCTCCATCGCCCTCACGCTTTCGGCCGCGCACGCCGCCGTCGATCGCACTAAAAAGCCGGAACCCGATCCGGCGCCCGCCGCTTCCTTTCCCGACTACAAAATCGTCACGCTGCCCAGCGGACTGAAGGTTTTCGTCATCGAAGACGACCGGAAGCCGACGGTCACCTTCCGCCTCCTCATTAAAGGCGGCGCGCTGCATGACGGCGCGAAGACGGGCCTGAGCAGCTTCGTCGCCGGTCTGCTTAATCGCGGCACCGCCCAGCGCGACGCCGCCACCTTCGCCGCCGAGAGCGACTATCTCGGCGTGAAAGTCGAAGGCCTCGCCGGTGCTGACTCCATTTCCGTGTCCGCCGGCGGTCTCACGAAATACACCGACCAGATCCTCGATTTGCTCGTCGATGCGGCGCTGCATCCGGTTTTCCCCGCCGAGCAATTTGCCAAGGAACAAAAGAAGGCGCTCTCCGCGCTCGAAGCCGAGAAACAGGAGCCCGGCAAGCTTGGCGAGAAGCTCGAAGGCAAGCTCGTCTTCGGCGATCACCCCTACGGCGCATATCGCACGCCGGAGACGGTAAAGGCCATCACGCGGGACGACCTCGCCGCATTCCACCAGACCTGGTTCGCGCCGAACAACGCCACACTCGCCGTGGTCGGTGACGTCAAAGCCGACGCAATCCTGCCGCTCGTCGAGAAGGCTTTCGCCGAATGGCAAAAGCGCGATGTGCCGGCCGAAAAACTGCCCGCGCCGCCCCAACTGAAAGGCCTCACCATCCACCTCGTCGATCGCCCCGGCTCCGTGCAAAGCAACATCCAGATCGCCTTCCCCGGCCCGCCGCGGAACAACCCCGACATGGCCGAACTCAACGTAGTCAACGCCACTCTCGGCGGCGGCTTCAGCGGGCGTCTCTTCCAAAATCTCCGCGAGAAAAACGGCTGGACCTACGGCGCCTACTCCTCATTCGGGATGAATCTCTACGCGGGCGAATTCAGCGCGGGAGCCGAGACCCGCAATGCCGTGACCGCGCCTGCGATCAAGGAAACGCTCAAGGAAATCCAACGCCTGCGCGACGAGCCCGTGCCCGAGGACGAACTCTCGCTCCAGCGCCAGTACAACGTCGGCAACTACCTGCTCAGCCTCGAGAGCAGCGCCCGCATCGCCACCCGCGTGCAGGACATCGAGCTCTACGGCTTGCCCGCTGATTTTTACAAGACCTACGCCCGTCGCATGGGCGAGGTGACGAGTGCGCAGGTGCAAGAATTGGCGAAGAAGTATCTCACCACCGAAAACCTCGTAATCGTCGTCGTCGGCGAAGCGAAGGAGATCAAGCCTGAGTTGGAGAAGATCGGGAAGGTCTTCGTGTACGACCAGCAACTGAAGCCCGCACAGCCGTAGGATTCTCATCCAGCAGGCCTCTCCGCCGAACGCCCTCAGGGCGAGGCGGCGTGGCGAACGCTGGAGGTACGTCAGCACGACCCCGAACCGCGCCCGAGCTCGGAGATCTCGTGCTGTTCCCACCTTGACCGGCGGCACGAAGTGGCTATCAGAGGCGCGTCTGAAATTGACGCCTCGATGAGGAGAATTGCACGCCAGTTTGTAGCGTTGACGGCTCCCCGGAGGTTACGGCTTCCCGGGAAGCATTCTCGTGCGTTCAACTACGCTCCGTCGAACGCCGTTTGACTCCAATGAAATCCCCGATCCCCTTTCGACTGACTCTGCTCGCGTTGCTGGCGCTCATCCTTCCGGCAAAGTCTCTGGCCGAGATCTCGCTGGCGCTGAAGAGCGAGCCCGGGGACTGGATCGGCGGCGGAAAGAACTACTTCTTCCCACAATCGGCAGGCACCTTCACGGTCGAAAAAACCTACCGCAACGGAGTCTATGCCGCCTTTGCCACGGCGAGCTACGGTCAATCGTGGTTCCTTTATTTTGGGGCGCCCGGTGACGCGCTTCTGCAGCGAGGGGCCTACGTCGAGGCAACGCGATTTGCGTTTCATCAGCCTGGTGAACCGGGCCTGGACGTCTATGGCAACGGGAGCGGATCGAACCAGCTGTCGGGCAGCTTTGTGGTGAAGGATATCGCCTACGGACCAAACAATACCATCGAGCGATTCTGGGTCGTCTTCGAGCAGCACTCGGAGAACGCCACTGCCGCGCTCAGGGGCGAGGTGCGGTACAACGTGGACGTCACGACTCAGGTATCCGGTCCGATCGGGAAGGTCGTCGATTTTGACCACGATCTTGATTTCACGGTCAGCGCGACGGATTCGGGCAACCGCGCGTTAACTCTCACCGCGGCGAACCTCCCACTCGGCGCGACCTTCACGGATCTTGGCAACAACACCGGCAAATTCCACTGGCGGCCATCGTTGAGCCAAAGTGCGGCCACCTACAACGTCACGTTTTCCGCAGATAACGGTGTCGGGGCGACTGACCGCACGATCACCGCGATCGAGGTCCGCGGTACTACCCGTCTAACCGTAACGAGCGGGCTGGATGATCCTATCGGGGGCGGAAGAAACTACGACTTCGGCCCGGCGGACGGGACCTTCTACGTGACCCAGTGGGATTCGTACGACAACAGACTCTACGTCCAGTTCAACCGTCCAGATTATAGCGAATCGTGGAACCTTTCGTTCATCCGACCAACCGGCTCACCAGAGCTCACCGAAGGAGTTTACCTGGGTTCTGGATGGAATCCCGCAACGCTCGATGTGACACGAGGTTCCTCCTACTTCGGTTCGAAGTTTGGGAATTTTCAGATCAAGGAGATCGTGATCGAGGGCAGCAAGGTCCGCAGGTTTTGGGCGACCTTCGAACAATACGCGGGCAGTGCACGCGGCCTGCTCAAAGGCGAGATCAAGTTCAACATCCCTTCGGCCTCTGACGTTGCAGCGCCGATCGCGGCAGCGGTGACTGCCGGCGCGACGCTCGACGTGCCGATTTCCGCCGTGGGAGGCACGAACGCGATCTTCGCACTCAGCGCTTCGGATTTGCCACCAGGAGCGATACTCACCGATCGCGGCGACAACACTGGCCTCCTGCATTGGCCCACGTCGGCTGGGGACGTCGGCGTGCATCACGTCACCTTTCGGGCGGAAGATGCCGGCGGCGTCGTGCGCTCCACACCGACAGCGATCGACGTGAAGGGCATCACGGCCCTGAAGGTTCAGCAATCGACCAATGGGTTTGCGACGATCACGAACAGCTATGAATTGAACGAATCGGCGGGTGCCTTCCGCCTGACGAAAAATGCGGGAGATGGCATCTCGATCACTTACCAGCCGGACACGGACTACTACTATTCGTGGGCTCTGGATTTTGCCGCCGCGGGGAAAACTCGACTGAGCCCCGGACTTTATCGGGGAGCAATGCCCTCCCTTCCCTCCGATACGGCACCAACGCTGGTGGTGCACCAGCCATCTGGGTATTCCTACGGGAGTTCGGGAACTTTTGAGATTAAAGAAATCGCTTATGGCCCGGACGAGGCTCTGACGAAGTTTCGCGCGACATTCGAACAGGATAATGTCGGCACGCCCGACCTGCGGGGTGAGATCAATTTCAACGCCACCGGCGGCCCAAGGATTTTGGCACCGCTTCAGCGGGCCGTCCGCTTCGGCACCGCAGTGGACTTCGAAGTCACGGCCAGCGACTCTTCGAGCGGCTCACTGGCGCTTAGCGCGATGAATCTTCCGGCTGGCGCCGCCTTCACGGATCGCGGTGACGGCACCGGCCATTTCCACTGGGCAACGGGTGTGGGCGACAAAGGGTCGCGCACGGTAGCCTTCAAAGTAACGACTGGCGGTGGCACCTCCGATACCGCCAGCACGGCGATCGATGTGAACGGCGTGATGGCCCTGACGATGAACAGCCAGCAAGGCGACGTCGTGGGGTTGGGCAAGGACTATAGCTTTGGACCGAACGACGGACGTTTCACGGCTACGAAGAACGAGAACAACGGAGTGATGACGGTCTCATTCGCGAGCGACGATCCCTCTACGTCGTGGATCCTTTATTTTTCCGCGCCTGGAAATGTGCCGCTCACGGCGGGCAGCTACCCCAATGCGACAAGCACAGCACTTTATGGTCAGGCCTCGACCTCTCCGGGTCTCCTGGTGCGTGGAGGAAGCTATTTTTCTTTCGACACGATCACGGGAAATTTTGTGATCAAGGAGATCGTAACGGCCGCTGACGGAACCATTGAATCGTTTTGGGCAACCTTCGAACAACACGCGGACGGTCGCTCGCCCGCGCTGGCGGGCGAAATCAAATTCAACGTGACCGCTCCGGTTCAGTTCTCAAACCCGGCAATCGTGACCACCGAGTATGCGAGTGGACTGGATTTTAATGTGTCCACGTTCACCACCTCCGGCGGCGGCATAACCCTCTCCACTGGCGCACTTCCACAGGGCGCCACGTTCACCGATCATGGCGACGGCACGGGCACGCTGCATTGGCAGCCTTCATTCGCTCAAATCGGCAACTACTCGATTTCTTTCACCGCTCGAGATGCTGCGGGCCATACAGACATCTCCTCGACGACGATCGAGGTGGCCGGGATTACTTCGCTGGTGATGGAAAGTGAAACGGGTGACTACGTCGGCGGTGGAAAGTCCTACAGTTTCCCGAGAAATGCCGGGCGATTCAGCGCCTCGAAGTACGGCGCCGGCGGCGTCACCGTGAGTTTTGTTGCTGGAACGAACTCTTGGAATCTCCTCTTCACCGCCCCGCCCGGCTCGATCCTCGGATTGGGGATCTACACCGGCGCGGAGGGAGGTTATGACGGCATCAAGCCGATGCTCTCTGTCCGCGGACCGAGCACTTCGCCGTACAATCAGACTGGTGCCTTCAGGATCAAGCAACTTGAGTACGGCCCTAACGACACGATCTCATCCTTCTGGGCTGTGTTTGAGCAGCACAACGCCGGCGCCGATCCAGCGCTCCTCGGCGAGATCAAGTATAACGTAACTGCAGCAGACAACGTCTCGATCTCGGCGCCGTTCCAGGCAAGAATCCAATACTCCGAGACCATCGAGTTCGACGTCGCAGCCAGAAGTTCGCCCCCCGGCCCAATCACCCTAAGCGCCGCTGACCTTCCCGCCGGATCCGAATTTACTGATCACGGCAACGGAAGCGCGACGTTTCGGTGGACACCCGGGCTCGGCGATCCCGGCGTCCGGACAATCGCCTTTACGGCAAAAAACGCGGCAGGCGAAATGGACACCACTTCCACCGCGATCGAAGTTCGCGGCCTTACTTTCCTGGCGATGCAGAGCGACAAGGGGGACTATATCGGAGGCGGAAAGACCTACTTTTACCCCGCGGCGAGCGGCAGCTTTTCGATCGCGACTAATTACCACAGCGGAATCAACGTGAGCTTCAACAGCGACAAAGAATGGTGGTACCTAAATTTTGCAGCGCCGGGAGATGCCGTGCTCCAACCCGGAACATACTCGGGAGCAATGCGCTTCCCCTTCCAAACTGCAGGCAGCCCGGGTTTAGATATCTCCGGAAATGGACGAGGCTCGAATACCCTCACTGGTAACTTCACCGTGAAACAGGTCGTCTATGGCGCTGGCGGCACGATCGAATCGTTCTGGGTGCTCTTTGAGCAGCACTCCGAGGGAGCGCTCCCGGGGCTTACGGGCGAGTTCCGCTTCAATGTGTGGCCCACCGGCGGGATCTCGGCGCCGTTTGCGCAAACCGTGGTCCGCAGTCGGACGCTCGAGTTTCTGGTAACGGCAGCCGCGCCCGATAACGCCGCATTCTCGCTCGAAGCTGCCAATCTGCCGACCGGCGCGACCTTCACCGATCATCACAATAACACGGGAACGTTTCGTTGGGATACGAACACAGCGCGACTCGGCCATTATACAGTTAGCTTCAGCGCACACAGCGAGTCCGGAGGCGCCGAACCCGTAACGACGCAGATTGAAGTACAAGGAGTGACCTCGCTCGCGATGGAGAGCGACCTCGGCGATTACGTGGGCCAGGGAAAAAGCTACTTTTTTCCCGAGACTGCAGGTGCGTTCTACATCGGTCGAAACTATGACAACGGCGTCTCGCTTACCTTCGACGGTGGCAGTTGGTCCACGACCTGGCGTTTGGATTTCGCAGCACCCGATTCGGTGCGACTCGTTCCTGGGACTTATACGGGAGCGCGGAGGTTCCCCTACCAAGAAGGAACAGAGCCGGGCCTCCATGTGATCGGCTACGATCGCGATCCAAAGGAGCTGACCGGTAACTTCACAGTGAAGCAAATCGTTTACGGGGACGACGATACGATCACGAATTTCTGGGCGACCTTCGAGCAACATGCCCAAGGAGGAGGGACGCTCCTCGGCGAAATCAAATTCAACGCCGAAGCGCCTGAGGCTCCCAACATTCCCAGCAAGGGAGTTTTCGACGTGCGGCAATTCAAGGGAACATTTCGCGGCATGGCGGGCGACCGCTGGTCGCCTTACTTCGCCAGCAGCGGCCCTGTCGAACTGACGATGACCAGGAACGGCGTGGTCACCGGCAAAGTGCGCCTCGGCAGTCAAACCTACTACTTCCACGGAACTGTCGATGCCGGCGGTTACGGTACTTTTGTCGGCCGCTCCCACGATGGTCTCACGTCGGTGGCGATCACTCTTCAGGCAAACACCCGGGGCGATCGGCTCTTTTTCGCGGGGAAAGTCACGGGGGCCAATGGATTTTCCACCACGTTCACCGCCGGGCGCACCTCACCCAGGCCGGCTGAAGCATCCTTGGTCGGGCGTTATACCTTTCTCCTTCAGCCCACCAGCGGAGATGTGGTCGCAGAGGGCGGCTGGGGCTCGATCGTGGTCGGAAAAAGCGGCGCGCTCCGGATGGTCGGCACGACCGCCGACGGCCGCTCCTTCGACGCCACGGCGCTGCCGAACGAAGATGGATCGTGGCCGATGTTTTTTCAGCCCATCTTTCTGGCCGGCAACCTCAATGGTGTGCTCACTCCCGCGGACCTGACGAATTCCGATATCAGCGGACCGATGCAGTGGTTCCGGCCCGCGTCGGTGCGGGGACCGTACCAGGCGGAGGTCAACGCTGCCCTCACGCTCGAAGCGTCTCGCTATGTCCCCGCCAACCCCGCGCTGCAGCTTCCTCACGGTCTCGCCCGGGTCTCATTCTCTGGAACGCAGCTGACGGCGTTTGACGAGGATGTTTCCGCGGTGGCGAATCGTTCGCGCCTTGATGTTTTCGGCGAGAATCCAAGGCGTCTCTCGCTGACTGCCGATGGCCGCAACGGCAGTATCCGCGGCAGCTTCCGCACTACCGGTAACCGCGCGGCCACCGTGCGCGGGATTATCAATCAAAAGACCAATCGCGCGCAGGGCACCTTTTCCGATGGGCACGAAATTGGTGCGTTCACCCTCCTGCCGGAATAGGTGCGAGGCGGCCGGGATGGACCGGAAGCGGACGCGATTTGCGATTACCCTTCGCCAGCCACAAAGGCCTCGAGCGCCTCGCGCGTCACGGTGTGCCGTGCGCCGCAGCGGGGGCAGGAAATGCGAATGACCGGCTCTTCGCCGAAGAGACCCTCCGGGTCGGTGCGCATGACTTTCGCCAGAATGGCAAACATGCGGCTCTGCGTGCAGCCGCATTCCCACCGGTAGTGGCGCTGCTCGAGGAGGCTGAGTTCCTCGCGCTGGTCGAGAGTCATGATCGCGGCGTCATCGAGCGAGGCGAGCCAGGCGAGGTCGCACTGCGGCTGCGCGGAGACGAGCACGAAATCCTCCGGGCCGTGTTGAAAGAAACGCGCAGGACGCTGCTCGCTCTGCGCATAGTAGTGCTCGGCGGCGCGGAAGATGTCGGTGCCTTCAAACTGCACGGCGCTGCGCCGCGAGTCGGCGCGCTCGCGGGCGACATCGACGACGAAGAGCTGCTGGTCGTCCTGCTTCACATTCTCGGTGAAGAGCTGCCCGACGACGGTGCCGAGGCGATTGTCGCCGGCGACGAAGAGGTTGAGCAGCGGATTTTGCAGATGGATCGTCCACGCGATGGCTTCGTTCCACGGACGCGAGGCGGCGTGGAGCGTGATGGCGGCGAGCGCTTGCTTGAGGAGCCCGTCGTGGATGGGGTCGTGCTGATAGCCGTGCTGGCCTTGGTGCAGGTAGTAGTCAAGGTAGAGCTCGCCGAAGTCGGCGCGAGCGAGCAGGGCGTTGCGACCGCGGACGAAGTAGGAGCGCACTTCGAGGCCAGACTCGGCTTTGGAGGCATCGGGATTCATCGTGAAACCATTGCCCGCGCGGCCGGGATTGGCACGCAGTTTCCGGCGCGAGCCCTGTCCTAAAGCGACGAATCTTCCTTCCCCCAGCGCGTGAACGGATGCGCGAGGAGGTTGCTGTTGTAGTAGCGCGGGTCGCCGGTGACTTCGGCGCCGAGCCAATCAGGCAGTTCGACGCGCTGCTCGGCATGGCGCAACTCGACCTCAGCGACGATGAGGCCGGCGTTGTCGCCGAGGAATTCATCCACCTCCCATGTGAGTTCGCCCACGGGAATGCGCGTGCGGCGCTTCTCGATGAGCGGGCGTTCGCAAAAGCCGTCGATCTCGAGCATCTCGGCCGCCTCCGCGAGCGGGATGGCGTATTCGTATTCCCGGCGCGTGGCGCCGAAGTTGACGCCTTTCACGGTGAGCCACGCATGATCTCCGGCCATGCGCACGCGCACGACGCGCTCCGGTCCGGAGCACAGATAGCCTTGGCGGATCGACACTGGCTCGCCGAGCGCGCGCCACGCGTCGCCGATGACGAGAAACTTCCGCTCGATCTCCTGGCCCATGCGCGGCTACTTCACCTTCATCCGCCCGATCGCCTTGAGGATCTCACGCTTGAGTTCCAGCGGATCGACGGCGCTCTCCGTCTTCCACAGAATGTCGCCTTTCGGGCTGAGCAGGACGGTGTAAGGCAGGCTGCCGCGCCATTCCTTGTCGAAGGCTTCGATATGCTCGGCCTTTTCCTTGCCGGCGAGGAGCAGGTTGCGGTTCGAAGCCTGATGTTTCTCGAGAAACTTGAGCACCTCCGGCTTCTCATCGGGATAGTTCGCCGAGACGCTCACAAACTCGAAATCGCGGTGGCGATACATGCGGTTGACCTCCACGAGGTCGGGAAATTCCGTGATGCACGGCCCGCACCACGTCGCCCAGAAATTGACCAGGCGCACCTTCGTGCCGTCCCCTTTCCGCAGTTCGGCGAGGCCGGCCTTGTCCACGAGATCCACGGTCACCGGCTCCTTCGCGATCTTTTCCATGAAGAGCTTCACGAGCTCCTGTTTGCCCGCCCACTTCACCGAGCAGCCGAAGGGCTTCGTTTGCGCCACCGCCGGCTCGCGGCCGGCGAGCACGGCGTCGAGCGCGACGCGCAGATCGTGGCTCTGCACGAGCGACTCGCGCTCGGCGTCGTCGATGCGGCCCACGTAGCGGAGCTTGCGTGCGGCATCGAAAAGGAACGCGTGCGGCGTGGTGACGGGGCCGAAGGTGCGAGAGACGGATTCCGTGTCGCCGTCGTAGAGGTAGGGAAAGTTGAAGTTCTCGTCCTTCGCGCGTGTCTTCATCTCGTCCAGCGAATCGCTGAGGTCGGCGTAGCCGAGTTCGTCGAGCCGCACGGAGCGCGGATCATTCGGCGAGATGGCGACGATGGCCACGCCGAGTGGCTTGTAGTCCTCCACGAGCTTTTTGATCCGGCCTTCGTAGGCCTGCGCCGTCGGGCAGTGGTTGCAGGTGAAGATGACGACCAACGCCTTCGCCTCGCGGAAATCGGCGAGCGACCACTCGCGGTCATCGACTCCCGGCAGCTTGAAATCCGGCGCCGCCGCCCCGAGCGCGAGCGTGGGGATCGGCTCCGCCGCCACGGCGGCAAGGACGGAACAGGCGAACAGCGCGAGGGTCGGCAGGAACTTCATGCCCATAACGCATCGCGGAAGCGGCGCGATGTCAACGCCGCCAGAGACGGAGTATTTGAATGGTTACCTCTTCGAACTCGCGCGGGCCGCTGAGCCAGCCTCCGTACCCTATTCTGTCAGCACGCGGTAGAACGCCGTCGTCGTTCCGGACGGGAAGGTGGAATCGGTATAGGTTGCCGGGCTAACCGCGGGTTCGATGCCGACTGCCAGAACCTCGAAGCTCGCAAAATCGGGCGTCGTCGAGCGCACCACCCGGTAGGTGGTTCCGCCGTGGCCGACCAACTC
>JBAVML010000485.1:0-28588 GCA_049690035.1 Chthoniobacteraceae bacterium | reverse complement strand
GCATGGAGACGATGTCCTTGATGTGATCAACGCTCTTCTGGAGGAGAGCCAGCTCGTCCACTGCGGCCTGGCGCTCGTCCGCGAGCTGCCCGGCCAGCCGTTTGAGGAAGCGCGGGAGTTGCGCCGCGCGCGGGTCGCGGGTGAAAAATCCGGCGAGATCCGCCTCGTGCTCGCAGAGCAGCGCCGCGGCGCGATCGAGGCTGCCCACCTTGGAGCGGCGCAATCCGTCGGCCACACAATTCGCGGCGACATTCACGCTGTTGAGCACGTTGCCGACATTGTGCAGCACACCCGTGGCCACCTCCGCCATGCCCGCCTGGCGCGAGATCTCGATCAATTCGTGGTTCAGCTTCTCCAGTTCGGCCTTGGAGCATTTCGCATCGGTGATGTCTTCCACCGTGCCGACATGCCCCGCGATCTCCCCGGAAGCTGAGCGGATCATCGCCGAGCGGACGTGGACCCAGTGCACCTCTCCGTTCGCCATCGCGAAACGGTGCTCGATATCGAGGGGCCGCCCTTCCTGCGTGACCCGCGCCCACGCCTCGAGCACCCGCGCGGCATCCTCGGGGTGAAGCGCGCGCCGCCAAGCTTCACCGCTGCTTTTCTCCGGAGTCAGCCCGCCGATCCGCGCCAATTCGGGATTCACGTAAAGCAACCGCCCGGCAGCATCGGTCTCGAAGATGCCGATCGGCGCCGAGGCGCTCAGCATCCGGAAGCGCTGCTCGCTGGCCTGCGCCTGTCGCACCGCGGTCGCCAGCTCGAAGGTGCGCTTGACCACCTGGTTTTCGATATTGCCATTGAGCCGTTCGAGCCGGGCGCGCCTACCGGCCATCTCCTGCATTTCCCGCCAGCTCTGCCGGATGGAGATGAAAAGGAAGGCATCTTCGAAAAGCACCCATCCCGCGTGCTCGGCCCAGCGCCACGGGCTCACCGCGAGCACCCCGAAGACCGATTGCGGGAGGAGGAACCCGCGCGCAAAGTGATCCATGGTCGTGACCAGCGTGGCGGTGACCAACACGCGCCAGTCGCGATAAAAGGCAAGAAACGCGAGCGAACCGAAGACATGGAAGTGCGTCTCGATCCGACCGCCGGTGAGGTGAATGAGCAGCGCCGAAGTCAGCATCTGCGCAATGGCGATCACGTGGCGCGTCACCACCCAGCCGGGCCGGGAGCGGACGAGGAGGATCGGGAAAATCGCGATCACGCCGCCGAGGAAGATCGCCGCCCAGAGGTGCGGGTGAGTCTGGCTCTGCGCACCCAGCCAGGTCTTCGGCGAAATCCACAGCGCGGCCGCGATGCCGGCCAGCCATTGCAGCACCATGAGATCGGCAAAGAGACGATCCCTGCGGCGGTGAATGCCATCCAGATGCTCGCGCAGCAGCACCGCGGTGCGCCCGGAGATTGCGGTTTCGGGATCGGGGAGTTCGTCTATCGCTTCCATGAAGTCGGATTGGTCCGGAGACCGGCAAAGAGGCCGCAGCCAAAAACCGGGGTCGCGGCGGTGGGAGGTTCCTCCCCGCGGAGCAACGCCTCGATCGCGCTCCGCCCGGGGTTGTCGCCGGCATGGCCGCGCGCCAGCGTAATTCCACCCTGGAAGAGCAGCCGGCCCGCGCCGTCGTAGAGCAGCGTCGCGCCCGAGGTCCCGGAGTGGAACACGCGCGCCTCGCGGCCGGCGACATCACGCGCGACCGCCACGCCCGGAATCGCCGCCGCCGACCGCCACAGATCGGTCTCCACCCACGCCTCATCATCCCCTTCGGGATCGAGGAAAAGCACCCGCGCCTCGACCGCCCGGGGCGCATGGGCCAGGAGCAGCGCCAGTTCGCCGATGCTCGCCCGCGAGCAGGGACACTGCGGGTGCAAGAACATGACCAGCGTCGGCCGCCCCGCCGCGCGAGGCACCTCGCTCGCCGGAGGCCAATCGCCGGGCGCCGCCGCGGCCACGCCGGGAACGTTCGCATAAGCAAGCATGGCCGCCGTGCCCAGCAGCGCGAGAGAGAGCCACACCACCCCGACTCCGATCAAGAGCCCCGACCGCTTGATGACCGGAAAACGCCAAACGGCGCGTTTCGATCGCCGGGTCGGGGGCTGACTGAGAGGCTCAATCGAAACGCGGAGGCTGCCTGGCAAGGAGTGCTTCATCACAATGCATCACCATCCAAGCCGAGCGCATGCCCTCCCACGTTAGGGAAAACCCGCATTTTCCTTCGGGGGAACTGTCCTCGGCGCACCTTCGCGGTAAGCAATCTGCCTGTGGCAAGAGGCCGTCGAACGAAGGCAGGACCCATGCAGCCGCGGCGGATGATGCGATTCGGTTTCCGAATGAATGCTACCGAAACTCCCTCGCCCGCGTCAGCTCCTTCCTCCATGTCTCCCCGGCTCCTCGACCTCGCGCGCTTCCTCATCGGTGTTCACCATCGTCTGCCCCTCTTCGGCCGCGAGTGGGCGGTGCGGCTGGTCCGCGAAGGCGATACCCTGGCCGGAGCCCCGGTGACCGAGGCCGGCGTGGCGTTCTTCGATGGGCACGGCGCGCTGTTTCACTGGATGCCGACGCCCCAGTTTGAGCAGGAATTTGCGGTCCACCTCGCGGCTCAGCGCCAGGCTGAGACGCAGGACGGTCAGACGCGTCCGAAAGAGGAGAGCGGGAAGTTTTAAACCACTCAACCACGCTCGACATGGTCCCGCCGATTTCGCGGATGTTTAGTTCTGCGTGGGGTCGGTGCTACCGCTGGCCAGCGGCTGGTTCGGCTTGCCGAGGAAGGGGAACGAGGTGGTCAGCGACCCGCTATTGGCCACGCCATCGCCGAGCGCGGAGTTGTGATTAATCGTGGTCAGCATGATGTCCACGGTATCGTCCTGCAGGCGCCGGCCATTGGGGGAGGCGAAGCCGCTGCCGTCTTTATGATCAAAGCCGGCTCCGGCCGGGGAGCCGAAGTTGGAAATCGTGGTGTCGAGCACGAGTAGATCGCCATACGTGATGAACATGTTCGCGAGGGCAGCGTAGGAGGGTTCCGGAGGAGTGGTCATGACGCCCATTTCCTTGAGCGTCTCGGTGATGATGGGCTCGAACTGCCGCAGCATATCCCCGCGCGGCGTGCCGGAGTTGTAGTTGTTGCGCTTGTCGAAGGGGAGGAAGAATTCGTTCACCAGCGGATTGCCCATGCGGTCCACGGTCTTGAAGACGCCGCCGCCCTTGACGCCGTCATTGGTCAGCGCCTGCATGGCGTGGCGCTGGGTGAGGAAATTCAAGCCGACGAAGGGCCCCTTGTCGCTCAGCAGCAGGACGGTCGGAATGCGCAAGGCGATGGCCAGCGTATTGTATCCCGCGAAGGTGTCGCGCTGGCGGGCGAAGGCCGTGACATTGGGCCCGGTGCCATTGCGCACGCCGTCGGTGAAGGACGTGAACGCCGGCAGATCGAAGAAGAAGGGATCGTCCACTTCGCCGGCAAAGAACTGCACGGTGAGCGACGGCGCGATCTTGATGTTGCGCACATCGAAGGCCGGCGCCGGGCTGGTGAAAGAGACATTGAAAGGGGTGACGAGGAGCGAGTCGCCGTTGATGTCGGTCTTGAAGACCTTCGCGTTGAGATCACTAAAGCCGGTGAAGGTCAGGGTCGCCGCCTGACGCGTGGTGCGGCGGAGATTAGCCGGAATGAGCTGCCCGCCCGTGCCCGTCTGGGGAGCGAGGCCGACATTGCGTTTGCTGAAGGTCACGTCAATCGTTCGGTTCGCTTTGACGGTCTTGGTAAATTTGCCGACCTGCGCCGGCGTGGCGTTGGGGTCGAGGACGGGCGAGATGAAGTTGACGTGGTCGTTGTAGATCTCGAAACGGAAGACCACGTTTTCGTCGAACGAACCAAAATTCAGGATCTCGCCCGGAACGAGGAAGCCATGTACCGTCGCGATCAACACCGTCTGCGTGTTGTCCGTCGGGTCGAGGAAAAGAAAGACGTCTCCGATGTCGGCGCCCGGATCCTGGGCCAGGGCCGGCGCGTCGCCGTGATCGCCGGCGAAAAGTGAAGCGGTGGACAGGAGGGTCGTCACCGCCAGAGCCACAGCGATGAAGGAGCAGGCCAACGAGTTTGGGAGTTTCATAGGTGAGGCAAGGTAAACCGCAGAAATACTACCGAGAGACCGAGGATAGTTATCTCCGCGAACTTCCCGTCGAGATCAATCTCCCTCCGTGCCCGGCCCCGGGGCTCCTCCCGATTTCGGCGAACGGGTGCTAAAACACCTCGACGAGCGCGAGACCTTCGGTGGCCGCGGCGATTTCCGCTTCCGACAATCCCGTATTCCGGCCGATCTGGACCTGCGTGCACCGGCCAAAGGCCTCGACGGTCACCTCCAGCAACTGGCTGTTGTCGTAACGGTAGGTCAGTTCGACTCGCGAGCCTTTTGGCAGGGCGTCGGGGAGATCGACATCGCAGACGCCGAGCGGCGTGCAGTCGCCGGGCACGGTGCTTTCGCCCTCGACGATGCGGACGGTAACACTCTTCATGCTCGCCTTCGCCGTGCCGAACGATTCCTTCACCTCCGCGGGCAGACTGCTCATCTTCGGGATCATGGGGAAGACGTAGTGCTCGCTGCGGGTTTCATCCCAGAGCACCACGCCGAGCGTGTGGGTGGTGATGTTGCTCACCTCGATCAGCGAGCCGTCCTCCGCGGAAAATTGGGCGCGCATCTCCTCCGGCATCACCCGGATGCCGGTCTTGTCTTCCTCGGCGAGGAGCGAGAGCACGGCCTGGGCGGCGGCACCGATGGCCACGGCTTCGTCCGGGCTTACGTCGTTGTTCAGGGGAAGGCCCGAGACGCCGCTGATCATCGCGCGCACGGATGGCATCCGCGTCATGCCGCCGGTGAGCAGCACGCAGTCGATATCCGGCCAGGTCAGCTTCGCCTCCCGCAGCACGATCTCGCAGATCGATTTGGTCTTTTCGAGCAGGTGGCGGCAGCGCTCCTCGTACTGCGCGCGCGAGACGTCGAGCTTCACACTCTTGCCGCTGAAGCTGTGGACGATGGTGGTGCGCTCGCGGCTGGAGAGCTGGACCTTGGCGATGAGCGCCCGGCTGTAAAGCTCCTGGTAGCTCTGCAGATCGAGCAGCGGATTTTCGCCGTGGAGGAGATCGAATTCCTCGGCGATCCAATTGACGAAAACGTCGTCCCAATCCTTGCCGCCGAGGCAGTGGTCGCCGTTGCTGGCGAGCACGCGGATGTTTTGGCTCTCGATCCGCATGATCGTCACATCGAAGGTGCCTCCACCGAGGTCGAAGACGAACACCGTCTGGTCGCGGTCGGGTTTGCTCAGGCCATAGGCAAGCGCGGCGGCGGTCGGTTCGTTGATGACCTGCAGGACGGTGAGTCCGGCCAACTTGCCGGCATGCCGGGTGGCCGTGCGTTCAGCGTCGCTGAAGTACGCGGGCACGGTGATGACAGCGTCGGTCACGGGTTCGCCGAGATAGGTTTCAGCGTCCTTCTTCAGCTTGCGAATGATCAGCGCGGAGAGTTCCTCGGCGGAATAGAGCTTGCCGTTGAACTCGCGCGAGAACTCCGTCTTGCACTTGCCCATCTCGCGTTTCACGAAGTCCACGATCTTCTCCGGCTCCGCGATGGCGTTCTGCTTGGCCACCGAGCCGACGATGGCATTGGCGCCGTCGAAGAGGATGACCGAAGGCGTGATGCGCTCGTTCTCCGCATTGGGGATGATCTGCGGCTTCCCGTAGATATCGATGTAGGCGATGGCGCTGAAGGTCGTGCCCAGATCGATGCCGACCGCGGTGCGCCCCGGTTTGTTGGGGCGGTCTTCGGGCGCCAGCGTCATCGGGGGGCTTTCCTCTGTTCAACAAGGTACGGCGTCGGGAATGGGACGATTTTCGAGCTGTCGATCCCTGCCGGCTCTGAAAGCCGAAGGCTGCGGGGAAGCGCGGCGTCGATCGCCTCGAGGAGCCTCTCCCGGTCGAGCGGTTTCCTCAGGTAGGCGGCGACGCCCAGCTTCTTGGCCCGCTCGTAAAAGGCGAAGGAGTCGTGGCCCGTCATGGCGATGATGGGGAACGCGCCGCCGAGCCAGTCCATGACGGCGAAACCGGTGGCCTCGGGCATTTCCAAATCCAGCAAAATGCAATCCGGTGCCAGCCGCGGGATGCCCGCCGCCAGATGGCCGCCCGACCGCGAGGTCTTCACCTCGTAGCCCGCGGAGGAGAGCAAACGTTGCAGCGAGCGCAAGATGAGCGTGTCGTCATCGACGACGGCGATCAGAGGTTTGCGAAGCTTCACCCCGCCAAGAAAAGCATCCGGCAATCCGCCGGCCATTGGACCTTGGTCCAATACTAACGGCCGGGCTAACCTCCGGCTCCAGCGAGGCGCTCGATCAGCCGCGCCAGTTCGGCGATGGAAGCCACCTGCATTTTTTCCATCACCCGTCCGCGATGCACCTTGATCGTTTTCTCCACCGTGCCGAGGTCGGCGGCGACCTGTTTGTTCAGCCGGCCCGCCGCGATCTGGTCGAGCACCTCGCGTTCGCGTGGCGTGAGGGTGGCGAGCCGGGCGCGGATGGCGTCCAGATCCGCGCGCTGCTCGCGCGCGACGCGACCGGATTCCAGCGCTCGGCCGATGGCGGCGAGCAGGACGGCGTCATCCACCGGCTTGGTTAGAAAATCGACCGCCCCGCCCTTCAAGGCCTGCACCGTCATCGGCACGTCAGCGCGGCCCGTGAGAAAGATGATCGGCAAATGGCTGCCCCGCGCCGCGAGTTCCCGCTGCAGGTCGAGGCCGGTGAGCCGTGGCATCGCGATATCGAGCACCAGGCAGCCCTGACCGGCCAGGTCGCCGCGGGCCAGGAAATCCGCCGGGGAAGCAAACGTCTCCACCCGGAGTCCCGCGGAGCGCAACAACCGCGATACCGCCCGGAGGACCAGCGGCTCGTCATCGACGAGGAAGACCGCGGACCGCGGCTCGCTCATGCGCTCGCTCCCTTCACCGGCAGGGCGAAACTAAACGTCGCCCCGGCCTCGGCATTGTTGGAGGCCGCGATGCTCCCGCCGTGCGCCGCGATGATGGTGCGGCAGACGGCGAGCCCCAGGCCCAATCCCAGCGTCTTGGTGGTGACGAAAGGCTCGAACACCTTCGCGAGGAGTTCCGGCGGGATGCCATGCCCCGCATCCACGACACTGACGCGGAGCGTGGTGGCGTCGGGAGTTTCCGTGCGAATAATCAGCCGTCGTGGAAGGGTCGGGTGTCCGGTCATGGAGTCGCCCGCATTGATCGCGAGGTTGAGCACTACTTGCTGGAGTTGCACCGGATCGCCGAGCGCGAGCGGCAGCGCGGGAGCGAGTTCCGTCCGCACCTCGACCGCCTGCCGGCGGAAATCGCTCTCCATCAGGCGCAACGTCTCGGCGACGATTTCATTCAGATCGACCGCGACCTTCTGCACCTCGTCATTTTTCAGGAGCGCGCGCACTCGTCCGATGACTTCGCTGGCGTGTTTGTCCGCCGTCACGATGTCGTCGAGGATCGCCCCGACTTCCGTGAGATCCACCGCCCGGCCGGCCATCATGCGCTGCGCCGCCTGGGCATTGCTCAGGATCGAAGTCAGAGGTTGATTTAGTTCGTGAGCGAGCGAACCGGATAATTCCCCGAGCATCGCCACTCGCGAGAGGTGGGCGGCATCCCGCCGCTGCTTCTCCATCTCCTCCTCCGCCGCACGCTGCGCCGTGATATTGAGCGAAGCTCCGCGGATGCGGACGGCCCGGCCGGTGGCGTCGCGTTCCACGGTGCCACGGCCGGACATCCAGCGCGTCTCGCCGTTCGGCAGCACCCGCCGAAATTCGCGTTCGAATTTTCGGCCGTTCGCGAGCAGTTGGGCGACTTCCTCATCGACCATCCGCCGATCCTCCGGGTGAACATTGGCGAAGAGACGGCGAAAATTGATCCGCTCCCCGGCGGTGAATCCGGAAATCTCCCGACCCTTCGCCGTCATCCACACTTCGTCACGCCGCACGTCCCACGTCCAGATGGAGAACTCCGCGGCCTGCGCGGCGAGATCCATGCGGAGCTCGCTCTCCCGCAAGGCCGCCTCGCTGGACTGCAGCCGCCGGGTGAGCAGCGCCGCGCGCACCACGTCTTCGCTCAACTCATAGCCGAGCACCATGACCACGCCGACGAAGGGAACGCTGAGCAGCAAGGGCATGCGAAACACGCCCCAAAAGGAAATCGCCGGCAACCAGCCCGCGCCGAGGATCACCAGTGTCATCGTCACCCCGATCAACCACGCGCGGCGCCGGTCATTTTCCCCGCCGCGCCTCCAGAGCGTCCGCGTGGCATCGAGCACGTAGATGAGCCACAGAAAGTGCGCGATTTGACCGACAATCATCCACGGATTGGGAGTCGCCTCGCGGATCAGCGAGACCGGCTCGCCGAGCAGCCACATCTTTTGCAGCGAATGGATGGCGCGAAGATTAAGGTTTACCCCGGTCGTGAAATTCAGCACCAGCGAGAGCCCGCGAAACCCGACCACCACTGCGCCCAGCCACACCCGGCCTGTGCCCAGGTAAAAGTGGACGAACAGAACGATGCAGGTGATGGCCAGAAACCCGGGCAGGTGCACCCAGCGCAACAAGGCACCGTACTCCGCCGGAGTCTCCGCCCGCAACATGGCAAAATCGTAGGCGCCCACCGCGATCGTCGCCAGCGCGGCCAGGCTGAAGGTCAATTGCGCCCACGCGCGCCGATCGCGAAACCAGATCAGCGTATGGGTCGCCGCCATCGTCAACGTGATCCCCACCATGGCGCTCCAGAGCACCACGATCCAGCTCACGGCGGGAGCGCCCAGCAATGGAGGTTCGGCGGGAAAGGGCATCTCGCCCGCGTTGTAAACGGCATCGCCCTCGCGCGCCAACGCCGATTCGCGAGCGGGCGAAGGGCCAGGCGCCCGCGCCGCCGGGCTATCCCTGAACGAGGTGATTGCGCACCGCGTAGCGCACCAGCTCACTGAACGCGGTGAAGCCGAGCTTGCGCATGATCGTCGCGCGGTGGGTCTCCACCGTCTTCACACTGATCCCGAGCGCCGCGGCCACTTCCTTGTTGCTCTTGCCGTTCGCGAGGAACTGCACCGTCTCGCGCTCGCGCGGCGTGAGCCCGCCGGGCGCGGCGTGCTCGGGGAGCGGGCCGCCTTTCAGGTAGCTCTCGAAGACGACCCGCGAGATGCGCGAGGCGAGATAGGGCTGTTGATTGCAGAGCGACTTGATCGCGGGAATGAGGTGGTCCGCTGCCTCGCTCTTCAGCACACAGCCGCGCACGCCCGCGGCGAAGAGCTGATGCACCAGCGTCTCGCTTTCCGTGCCGGTGAAGGCGAGTACCCCGGTCTCGGGCAGGAGGCGTTTGATCTCGCGGGTCACTTCCACGCCCCCCATCTCGGGCATGCCGACATCGAGGACGACGATGTCGGGTTTCAGCTCGCCAGCCAGCGCGATGGCTTCTCGGCCATCCTTGGCTTCGCCGCAGATTTCCCAGCCCCATTCGGATTCGATGAGCGGGCGCAGTCCGCGCCGGACGATTTCGTGATCGTCGGCGATTAGGATTCTGGTTTTTTTCATGTCATTGCATGGTTGATCGCCGTGAGCAGCGTGTCGGCTCCGAAGGGTTTGTCGAGAATGGCAACCACGCCGAGCGCGCGAAGTTCCGCGCGCTCCGCCGCATCGCCGAGCCCGGTGCTGGCGATGATGGGCAGCGCCGGGCGCAGCTGGCGAAGCGCGCGGGTCAGCGCCACGCCGTTCATATTGGGCATCATCACATCGGTGACGACGGCGGCGATCCGGTGGGAATGGACGGCGAAAAGGGTCAGCGCGTGGACGCCATCTGTCGCGAGGAGTACCTGGTAGCCAGAGTCACGGAGCACCTTCTCCGCAGTGTGGAGGACAGCGTGCTCGTCGTCCACCACCAATACCAGTTGCTCGCGGCCATGGGGCGGAGGCTCCGCCTTTCTCGTCGTCCCGCCATCGACCTCCGGCCTGCCGGCCGCGGGGAGGAAAACGTGGAAGGAGGCGCCCGCGCCGGGCGTGCTCGTGACTTCGATGAATCCCCCGTGCGAATTGACGATCCCAAAGGCCGTGGAGAGGCCGAGCCCGGTGCCCGCCCCGACGCCCTTGGTGGTGAAGAAGGGTTCGAAAATGCGCTCGAAAAACTCCGGCGGGATGCCCGTGCCCGTGTCGGACACTTCCACGCGGACATAGCTACCGACCGCGGCCTGCGGGTGGTCCTTCACGAAGGCCTCGTCCGCCGTGAGATTGCCGGCACTGATCCGCAGCGTCCCGCTGCCATTCATGGCGTCGCGGGCATTGACGGCGAGATTGAGCAACACCTGATGGAACTGGGTCGCATCGCCCATGACCGGCAAGAGCGCGGGCTCGCAGGCGATCTCGACAGCGATGCCCCTGGGAAAGGTCTCGCCGATGATCTGGCGCAATTCCCCGATCACTTCCCGGAGGTCCAGCGCCTGCCGCTCGCCCTCGACCCCGCGCCCGAAGGTGAGCACCTGACGCACGATCTGCGCTCCGCGAGCGGCGCTCTTCTCGATCGTCTCGACGATGCCGGCGCGCTGGGCGTCCCCTAGATCGCGGCGGAGGAGGGGCACCGACATCATGATCGGCGCGAGGATATTGTTCAGGTCGTGGGCGAGCCCGCTGGCCAGCGTGCCGATGCTCTCCATCCGCTGAGCGCGCAGGATCTGGGCTTCGAGCAGCTTCTGGTGAGTGATGTCGAAGTTGATCACCAGCACCGAGCGATCACCCTGCGCATTCAGCACGAGCGTGGCGTGGCCGCGCACGACCAGCTCCCGGCCATCCTTGCACCGCTGCCGGTGCTCGCCGTTCCACTCTCCCGCCTCGGCCAGGTGATGCGAAACCGCCGGGGGAACCGTCGGATCAACGAAGAGCAGCTCGCCGATGTTGCGCCCGATCGCTTCCTCCGCCGTCCAGCCGTAGAGCCGCTCCGCGCCGCGGTTCCAGTAGGTGATTCGCAGGTCGTTCAGACCGCGGACGATGATCGCGTCGTGCGCATGATCGAGCATGGCCGCCTGCTCGTGAATGCGCGCCTCGGTCTGCCGCCGCTCCCGGCGCGTCCGGGCAATTTCCAGGGCGCGGGCGATGGCGGGCCCCAAACGCCCGAGACGATCTTTCAACAAATAATCCGCGGCGCCCTGTTGCATCGCAGCCACCGCGGTCTCTTCACCGATCGTCCCGGAGACGATGATGAAAGGCACGTCGAGGCCGCGCTCGCGCAGCAGTTCCAGCGCGCGCAATCCTCCGAACTGCGGCATCTCGTAGTCCGAGAGAATGACATCGAGCCGGCGGCCGAGGCGCTCGAGGTAATCCGCCTCGCAATCGACTCGCTCCCATTCCGGGTTGAAGCCCCCGCGCCGCAGCTCGCGCACCAGCAACTCCGCGTCGGCGGCGTTATCTTCGGCAATCAGTACTCTCAATGGCTGGCCCATGGTCATCCCTTCAAAGTGGGCGGCTGGTTGAGCAGCAGCCAATACATGCCGAGCTGCTGCACCGCGGCAGCAAAGCTCTCGAAGTTCACCGGCTTGACGATGTAGCTGTTCACTCCGAGGTGATAGCTCTCCACCACATCGTTCTGCTCCTTGGAGGAAGTGAGCACCACCACGGGAATGGTCCGGGTGCGCGGGTCGCCCTTGAGGCGCCGGAGCACTTCGAGGCCGTCCACCTTGGGCAGCTTCAGGTCGAGCAGGATGACCTTCGGGCCATTCTCGATCTTGCGCCCGGCGTGCTCGCCTTCGCCAAAAACGAAATCCAGCGCTTCGGCGCCGTCGCGCACGGTGTGGATGCGGTTGGTGAGGTTGGCCTTCTGCAAGGCGCGGAGCGCCAGCTCGAGATCCTGGGGATTGTCTTCGACCAGTAAAATTTCCACGGCATCGGGGGGGTTCATGCTTTTGCTTTCGCTTCCAGGGTAAAATAAAACGTCGCGCCCCGGCCTTCCTCCGCCTCGGCCCAGATGCGGCCGTCGTGGCGGTGGATGACGCGCTGCACGATAGCCAGCCCGACGCCCGTGCCTTCGTAATCCTCCGCCCGGTGCAGCCGCTGGAAGACGCCAAAAAGCTTGCCCGCATAGCGCATGTCGAAGCCGGTCCCACTGTCGCGCACCAAAAACACCGTCTCGCCCTGCACAGATTGGGATCCGATCTCGATCACCGCCACCTCGCATTTGCCGGTGTATTTGATCGCGTTGGAAAGCAGGTTGATCCACACCTGTTTGAGCAGTGCCGGATCGCCCCAGCACCCGGGCAGTTCGCCGATGCGCAGGTCGATGGTCCGCTCTTCCTGCTGCCCGCTGAGATCTTCGAGCGCGACCCGCACGAGCGCGCCGGTATCGACATCCTGCTTGTGCAACGGCGCGCGGCTGAGCCGGGAAAAAGTCAGCAGATCATCGATGAGCATGCCCATTTTCTGGGCGCCGCCGCGGATGGTCTGGAGATAGCGGCGGCCTTCCTCAGGGAGCGCGGGTCCATAGTCCTCGATCAATGCCTGCGAAAAGCCATCCACCGCCCGCAGCGGCGCCCGCAGATCGTGCGACACGGAATAGGAAAACGCCTCCAATTCCTTGTTCGCGGCCTCGAGCTGCGTAGTGCGTTCGGCGACGCGATGCTCGAGTTCCGCGTTAAATAGGCGGATTCGTTCCTCGGCCTGCTTCAGCTCTTCGACATCGGTATTGGTGCCAAACCACTGGACGACCCGGCCTTCCGGGTCTTTCAGCGGTTGCCCACGCGTGAGGAAGGTGCGAAATCGCCCGTCGGCACCGCGGAGCGGAAATTCCATGGCAAAGGGTTGCCCGGTGCTGATCGCCTCTTTCCATCGCTCAATGACCTTCGGAAGCACCTGGGGATCGTGCACTTTCTGCCAGCCCCACCCTTCCATCTCCTGGGGGGTCGTTCCCGTGTATTGGTACCACCGCTCATTGTACCACGTGAGGTAGCCATCGGCCTGGGCGATCCACGCGAGTTGCGACATGGAGTTCGCCATGGTCCGGAACCGCAGCTCGCTTTCCTGGAGTTCCAGCTCCATCCGTTTGCGTTCCGTGACGTCGCGAGCGACGGCCACCGCACCGACGATCGTGCCATTCTCCTCACGAATCGGGCTGCAGTTGTAGCTGCCGATCCACGTCTCTCCAGTATCCTTGCGCCGCACCTTGAGCTCCACATTCGTCGCGGTTTCGCCACGCAGTGCACGACGGAGTGGCCACATCTCCAGAGGCGCCGGCTTTCCATCCAGCAGGAACGCCTCAAACTGGTCGGGATACTCTTCAAGATTGCGGGCGCATTCCGCCGGGCTCGCATAGCGGTGATAGCTCGCGAAGGCATCGTTGAGTTCGATGAATTTTCCCTTCGCGTCGGTGATGAACACCGCGTCGGTCATGCTCGCCAGCGCCGCCTCCAAAATGGCCCGGCTCTCGCGGGAGGCTTCCTCCGCCTTCTTCCGCGCCGTGATGTCCTCGGAAAACATCATGATGCCGCCGATGGTTCCGTCCGCCTGCCGCCAGGGGAGCACGGCCCAGCGAATCCACTCGATCGTGCCCTCGTGATGAGGCATCGCATCTTCGTCGCACTGCTCGATGGCCCCCGCCAGGCAGCGCCGGTGGATCGCCTTCCAGCGCTCGGGGATTTCCGGGAAAATGTCGTAGTGACTTCGTCCGATCAGGGTCTGCTCGTCGAGCTTGAAGTCCGCGATCCAGCGGCGGCTGGCCACGAGATATTTCATGTCGCGGTCGAACATGGCGATGGCCACCGGGCTGTGCTCCGCGTAGAGGCGCAGTTGCTCCTCGCGTTCGCGCAAGGCATCCTCCGCCTGCTTGTGCTCGGTGATGTCGAGATTCGTCCCCACCATCCACTCGGCCTCACCGCGCGCATTGGTGCGCACCGTTTCGACGGCGTGGATTTGGCGGATTTCCAGGTCCTCCGCACGACGGATGCGAAAATCCCGCGCGCTGCGCCCGAGCCGGCGGATCGTATCGTTCATGATCTCCTCCTGCTTCTGTAAATCCTCCGGCAGGACCGCGCCTCTCCACACCGCGTAGGGCACATAGCCATCCGCCGTCGCCGCGACGCCATAGATGCGGAACATCTGTGCATCCCAGCGGACGCGGTTCGTGATCAGGTTCCATTCCCAGATGCCCACCGCCGTGGTCTCCGTGGCCAGCCGGATCCGCTGCTCACTGTCGCGCAGTTCCCGCTCGGCGTTCTTCCGCTCAGCGATGTCGCGGACCATGCCGAGCAGGTTCCCGCCGGGCATTTCCGTGGCGATCACTTCCACGGGAAAAAGCGAGCCGTCCTTGCGTCTGAAGTGCCACTCCCGATGGTGATCCGTACCGTTGTGAATTTCGGCGATGACCGGATCGATCGTCTCGTATTCCTCGGTCGCGATGATGTCCCGCGCACTCATCCCAACGAGTTCGTCGTGCGTGTATCCGAGCATGCGGCACATGCTCTCATTGGCATCGAGATAAGTGCTCCCGGCGTCGCCGATGAGAATGCCATCCGGTGCATGCTCGAAGAGCGCGCGGTAGCGCTTCTCCGAAGCCTCGAGCGCCGCCGCGGCGCGCTTTTGCTCGGTGATGTCGCGCTCGATGGCGACCCAGTGCGTGAACCAGCCCTTCTCATTCGCCACCGGCACGATATCGAGATCGAGCCAGAATTCCTCGCCGCTCTTGGTGTAGTTAATCAACTCGACGCGTATCGGCTGCCACTTTCGCAGCGCCGCGCGTACGCGGTCGAGCTGCGCGCGGTCCGTCTTCGGTCCCTGGAGAAGGCGCGGAGTCTTGCCGATGATCTCCTCGCGCGAATATCCGGTGCGCTTGACGAACGCGTCGTTGACGAAAATCACCCGCGGCCCCGGCTCATCCTGCGGTTCGGCCTCGGTGATGAGGACGATGTCGTTGAGCCGCGCCACGCAGGTCTCGAGCACCCGGAGCTGAGCTTCGCGGTTCCGGCGCTCCGTGATGTCGCGCGCTACCTTGGAAGCGCCGATGATGCGGCCGGCAAAATCCTTGATCGGCGAGACGGTGATCGAGACATCAACAGCGCTGCCGTCCTTGCGCAGTCTCACCGTGTCGAAGTGCCGCACACTTTCGCCATCACGGATGCGGTTGAGAATTTCCGTTTCCTCCTCCCGGCGATCCGTCGGAATCAGCCGTGTGACCGGCTGGCCCACGATCTCGGTCGCGGTATAACCGAAAATCTTTTCCGCGCCCGTATTCCAACTCGTGACCATCCCCGCCAGGTCCTTGCCCACGATCGCGTCGTCCGAAAATTCCACGATCGCCGCCAGTCGCGCCGCGGCCACCTCGGTCCGCCGCCGTTCGGTAATGTCGCGCAGCACGGTGAGAATGCAGGATTCACCGGCGAAAGTGATCATGCGCGAGGAGATGTTGAAATCCACGAGCCGGCCATCGGCCAGGCGGAGCGCGGTCTCGTAGTTCAGGCACTCGCCGGTGTCCGCCAGCGTCTGCACGAAGGCGAGCCGCTCCTCCTCGCTGGTCCAGTTGCTGTACTCCCGGGTCGGGTGACCGATGACCTCCTCCGGGGTGCTGCCCCAGAGTGCGCACAGCGCTTCATTGGCGCGAATGACGGTGCGATCCGCGGCGCGCACGATGGCCACGCAATCCGGGCTCAGCCGGAAGGACTTGGCGAACAGCTCCTCGCTTTCGCGCAGCGCGTCCTCCGCCACCTTGCGCTCCGTGATGTCCGCGCGGATGGCGACGTACTGCCGGGGCTTCCGGTCATCGTCGAGAAAAGGCACGATGGTCGTGTCCACCCAGTAAAAGGAGCCGTCCTTTGCGCGGTTCTTGATCTCCCCGCGCCAGACCCCGCCGCGCCCGATCGTGGCCCAGAGGTCGCGGAAGAATTCCGACGGATGATGGCCCGAGTTGATGATGCGGTGATCCTGGCCGAGCAATTCCTCGCGCGGATACTTCGAGATCGCGCAGAACTTGTCGTTGACGGAGGTGATCCGGCCGTGCGCATCGGTAATCGCCACGATGGCGTGCTCGTCGAGCGCCGCCTTCAGATCGCCCACTTCCTTGAGCGTGCGACGCAGTTCATCGTTGGTGGCCCGCAGCGCAGAGGTCCGTTCCGCCACCCGATGCTCGAGCTGCACATTGGCTTCGCGCAGCACCTCGTCCGCGGCGCGCCGCGCGGCGATCTCCTCCGTGAGGCTGTCGTTCATCTGTTGCAGCGTCGTGGGGCTCGGCACGGTGAGCGCCTGCGGCAGCAAGCGGGTCAGCAGAAAGGCGGTGGGCAGCGAGGCGGCAGCCGTCAGCGCCTTCATGCCGCCCCAGAGCCAGTAGGCGGGATGCCAGACGTTCCAGATCTCCAGCAAATGAGTGGTGCCGCAGGCGAGGATGAACACGGCAAAGCAGACGAAGATCCACCGGAAGTCCACGTCCCGCCGCCGCCGAACGAACCACGCCAGCGTGACCGGGATCGAGTAGTAGGAAAGAGCGATCAGCGCATCGGAGAAGACGTGCAGACGAACGAGGCCCGCGGACCACAGGTAGCAGTGCCCGTGCGGCATGAAGCCCTCGGGGGAAAAGAGCCAGCGAAGAATTTCAGTCATGGGTTACCTCCTCACGTTCCGCCTTACACCCACCATTTTGGTCCTGGCGAAGCGCTGGGATAAAGGTGGGGGTCGAGCTATTGCCGTCCCTCCAGAGGCGGCTTCTCCAGCCTCCAGTGAAAATTAAGAAGCGGAGTCAATTCGCTGAAGCCGCGAAAGCTGACCGGCTTGGTAAGATAACTTTCCACCCCCAATTGTTTGCACTCGATCGCATCGCGGTAGTCGCGCGATTCGGTGAGCACGATCACCGGAATCCGCCGCGTGCGTGGGTCCGCCTTGATCCGGCGCAGCACCTCCACGCCATCGACTTTCGGCAGATGCAGGTCGAGCAGGATGACTCCCGGCAAAGGCACTTCCTCGCGTTCCGCATGGCGCCCGGTGGCAAACAAAAAGTCGAGCGCCTCGGCTCCATCGCGGGCCACATGGATGGGATTGGCGAACCGGGCCTTTTGAAACGCACGCAAGGTCAGCTCCACATCCTCGGCACGATCTTCGACCAGCAGGATCTCGATCGGACGCTGACTCCTGCCATTCCCCGCCTGCGCGAAGAGCCCGGAGACCGAGAGTTCGAGTGCATGCGCCAGTTTCTCGATGCTCTCGAGCGAAAGATTGCGCACGCCGCGTTCGACGTCGGAAATGTAAGTCCGATGCAGGCCCGAGCGATCGGCCAATTCCTCCTGGGAAATTTGCAGCGCAGATCGCTTCGACTTCACGGCTGTGCCGAAGAGCTGTTTGAGATCTGCCGCGCTCATGAATGTAACATTTAGGGGGAGCAGCATAATGGACCGCACCACCGACGATGAGTGACATTACGCTACCATTAAATAATTCGTCGCCAACCCGCAAAAACTTCGATTCTCGACCGGCGGGCGGATGTATAATTCGCGCGAAACCGCCGGATTTTTTTTGCCGACAGCCAGCAGCAATTTCCCGAGCCCGCGCAGCGCACCGCCCAGCTGCGGCAGCGCGTGCAATGCACTACCGATCCTGCGCTACAGCCGCACGCCCAGCCGCGTATAGGCGGAGCGGATCTGCTTCATCAGCTCCGCATCGCTACGGCCATCGCGCAGGATGTCGAGCGTCTTCGCGGCGAATTCCTTGCGTGCGTCGGGCGTGCTGAGGATGGCCGGTCGCGCGGGTGGTTTGAGGTCGCCCTTCCAGCGTATGCCATCCGCGGTCGTCTCCACGCCGGGCAGCTTCTTGAATTCGTCAATCGCCTTGCGGTACTTCTCCACGTCCTTTTCCACCGCGCTCACTTCGCGAAAGTAACGCGCGAAGAGCTGCCCGTCGCCTTTCCCATCGAGATGCATGAAGTAATACACCAGCAGGTAGGAGGTGAAATAGAGCCGGTGCGACATCTGGTGATCCTGCCCGAGGACGCTGTTCCATTGCTCATTGGTGATCGTGAAGAGCTGGTCGAGCGGATACGGCTCCGGCACTCCGTCCACGGTGCGCTTCTTGAGAAAATCCACGTAGTCCTTCAGTCCGCTCTTCGCCGCGGAGACGCGGAAGCGGCCGGTCTTCAGCGGCAGGATGCCCGTGTATTCCGCGGTGCCTTCGATCACCCACTGCGGGAGGAAATCGAGGTAGAAATGCATCATCTGGTGCGTCAGTTCATGCACCATGGTGTGCGACTCGAACTTGTCGTCCTTCGCGTAGCTCTTCCCGACCGTCTTCACACCGATGCTCTCGAAAGGAACGAGGAACAGCTCTTCGCGGGACTTGTAGCTGCCACCGCTCCCGATCAATCCGCCCGCGGCGAAATAAGCCGCCTTGTCCTTGAGCAGCCGCGCCCGGAAAAGCTCGCCGGACGCCGGCCGCGGCTCGACATTCCACGGCAGCGCCTTGACCAGCTCGTAGGTCGCCTCGAAATCCCGCGCCACCTCGCGAAGCAGCGACTGGGTGAATTTCCCCTGCGACTCGAATTCGAAATGCGTCGTGCGATAGACGAATTTTTCCCCCGCCGGATCTTCGCTCACCACCTCCGCCTTCACCTGCGCCGCATCCACGCCCACCACTTCCGGCAGCACGATTTTGATTGGCTGCTTCTGCTGCCACGCTGCGAGAAATTGCTGATCTTCCGTGCTCAGCTTTGCCGCCGGTGCCTGGGCGCGTGAACCATTCGCCATGCGGAAAACCGCAGTCGTGCCATCGAAGCCCGCGACGGCCGCGTGAAAGTTGGTGCCGCCGGGAACGGTCCATTGGCGCAGCGGTTCCGGCGTCGCGAGTTGACCGACCGCAGCCCAGACGAGCCACCGCGCGAGCAGGCAAAGCACCAGGAGGAGACGCATGGAGGAAGTGCTAACAGAGCCGGCCCAGCGGGGTCGAGCGCCCGCTGCTGGTCAGCTGGCCGAAGGCTGCGGCAGGCAGCAGGCGGCGAGCGCTTCATTGAGATCACGCGGCGTGGCCGGCTTGCTGACGATGCGATCGACGCCGGCGGGAATGTCGCCATCGGCTTGCATGCTGTGGCCCCAGCCGGTGAGCAGGATCACGGGCGTCTCCGGCGAGGCTGCCTTGACGGCGGCGGCCACTTTGCGGCCATCCACCTTCGGCATTCCGAGATTGGTGAAGACCACGTCGAAAGGCTCACCGGCTTCGAGCGCGGCGTGGAAGGCGTCGATTCCCGCCTGGCCGCCGCCGACGCAGTGCGCATCGTGGTCTTCAGCCTCCAGCGCCACGTGCATCGCGCTGAGGATGGCGATGTCATCGTCCACCACGAGGATCTTCATCGGTGGCAAGGCTTCGGGCACGTGGGGCTCTGGCGCCCCGTCGGCCAGGACCACCGGCACCGGGAACAGGAGGCGGATGCTCGTGCCAATCCCCGGCGCGCTTTCGATCGCGATCTTGCCATCGTGCCGCTGCAGGATGCCGCAAACGATGGCGAGCCCGAGACCGGTGCCCTGCTCTCCCTTGGTGGTGTAAAACGGCTCCAGGCAGCGCAGGCGCGTCTCTTCATCCATGCCGAGGCCGGTGTCTTCCACCTCGACAAACAGCCGCGGCGGGACGGGCGGGACCTTGGCCACCAGCCGGGGGCGCGTCATCCCGGCGCGAATCGTGAGCCGCCCACCCTGCGGCATCGCGTCCACGGCGTTGAAGACGAGATTGACCAGCGCCTCGCGAATCTCGCTCTCGGCCCCGGCGATCTGCAGGCGGTCCGCCTCGATCTCGGTCCGCACCTCGATGGCCGCCCCGCGTTCCAGCGCCATGTCGATCCACCGCGGGCGGGTCAGAGCCACGACTTCGCCCACGAGGGCAGCGAGATTCACCGCCTGGGTACCGCGCGGACCGTCGTGCGTGCGGTAAAAATCGCGCAGTCGCGCCACCGTCGCGCCCACGTCCTGCGCGACCTGCTGAACGATCTCGATAAACCCCCTCGCGCGATCGCTCAGCCCGCACTCGGTGTTCAGCAGCACGGCGGTGTAGATCGAGATCGGGCAGATCGCGTTGTTAATATCGTGCGCGACGCCGCTGGCCATTTCGCCGAAGGCCCGCAGACGCTCCTGCCGAACCACCATCTCCTGCGTCTGGCGAAGATCGTCGTAAGCCTTCTGCAACGCGGCCTCCGCCGCCTTGCGCTCCGTGATGTCCACCATCACGTTCATCGCGCCGGTGATCCGGCCATTCTGGTCGCAGATGGGATTCGGGTAGGCGAGAAAGTGGATGCGCGTGCCATCGGGACGCTCGGCTGCCAGTTCCACCCCGCGCACGGTCCGGGCCTCCCGGATGGCCATGCTGATCGGGTGCTCGGTGTGCGGCAGCGGATCCCCATCGGCCGTGTAGAGCGCGAAGGCTCCGCTCCAACGGTCGACGCCGGGCTGCGGGCTCCGGCCCCACAGCTTTTCGGCGGCTTCGTTGAAGAGTGTGATGTAACCCTCCGCATCCGCGGTGTAGAGCGCCACGGGCAGCCCGCCGATGAGCTGCCGATACTGGCGCTCGCTTTCCCGCAACGCTGTCTCGCTGCGGTGCCGGCTGATCGCCACGGCTGCCGTATGCGTAGCCAGATCGATCAAGCGCCGATGCTCCTCGGTGGGCAGCCCGGGCTCGCGATAATAGACCGCGAAGCAACCGAGCACCTCGCGATCGCGATCGAAAATCGGCGTGGACCAACCGGCGCGCAGACCGCACTCCAGCGCGCAATCGCGGAACGTCGCCCAGAGCGGATGCGTCGCGCCATCTTCCACGAAAACCGCGTCCTGCCGGAATACCGCCGCCCCACAACTGCCCACCTCCGGACCGAGCGCCAGGCCGTCGATCGTTTGCTGGAAGGCGCGCGGAATCCGCGGTGCGGCGGCGGCGCGCAAGTGCGTGCCATCGGCATCGAGCAGCACCACCGCGCACAGCATTTCCTCGCACTGTTCTTCGACGAGACGGAGCAGCGCATCCAGCGTCTTTTCCACCGGCGCACCGCTCGCGATCGTCTCCAGCACGCGCATATGCTCCTCGGTGAACGACTCCGCCCGCTTGCGCGCGGTGATGTCGGAGATGGTGCCCAACATGCGCAGCGGTTGCCCCGCCGAATCGCGATTGACCACCCGGCCGCGGTCCAGGAACCAACGGTAATTCCCCGACTTGGTGCGCAGCCGGACCTCGTCCTGTCTCCCCGGCATTTTTCCTCCGAGATGATCCTCGAGCGCTTTCTTCGCGCGCTCGGTATCGTCGGGGTGCAGGATCTTGAAATAGAAATCGATCCGCTGCGGGATCTCCTCCCGCTCGTAGCCGAGCAATCGCGCCCACTGGGTGCTGAAGTAAACGTGCCCGGTCTGCACATTCCAGTCCCAGATCCCATCGAGCGTGGCCTCGAGCGCAAACGCCAGCCGCTCCTCGCTTTCCCGCAGCGCCACGGCCGCCTGGTTGCGCTCCGTGATGTCGCGCGAGATTCCGATTGTGCCCACGATCTCGCCGTCGCTGTCGCGGAACGGCGCTTTCATGGCGAGGAAGGTGCGCTGGACTCCCTCGGTCGTGGTTACCGTCTCCTCCTCGGTCTCCGCCACTCCGGTGGCCATCACTCTCCGGTCGCGCGCCGTGATCGTCGCCGCACTTTCCGCATCGAAAAGCTCCCGGTCGTCCCGCCCGAGCACCTCCGGGACCGAGCGCCCCACGAAGCCCGCCGCGGCTTCATTGAAAAGCAGGTAGCGACCGGCGTGATCTTTCACGAAAACCGCATCGGTGGACTGCTCCACCACGGCGTGCAGCAGGCCGGCCATCTCGCGCACCTGAGCCTGCGCCTCGTGCCGCTCGGTGACATCGCGAAAGAAGCCATGCCAGAGCGTCCCTCCGTCGTCCTCGCGCTCGGGCATCGAGTGCACATCGATGTGAATCACCCCACGCTCCGGGTGATTCAGGCGCAACTCCTGGCGGAACGCCGTGAGCGTGTCGCGCGAAAACTCCACCGCAGCGAGGAAAGGCGGAAGATCTTCCTCATGGATCGCCGCGATCGCCGGCCCGCCATCCTTCAGGAGTGATTCCACCGTGACCATGAAGAACTCCTCGATCTGCCGATTCGCGAAGGGGAAGCTGAAATGCCCGTTCAGATCCATACGGAAGCTGAACATCACATCCGGCGCGACCCCGGCCAGCTTCGAGAGCCGCTGCTCGAGCTGCAGCCGCTCTTCGACGGCGGCCTCTCGTGCCTTCCGCTGTTCCTCCCAGCGCCCCAGACGCCGTCTCAACAAGAAGAACATCACCGTCGCGGTCAAAATCAGGAAAATCCCCAGATCGAGCAATCGGAGTCGTTCGGCGAGCGCCGCATTGTGCGCGACCACCACCTTCATGACCTGATCCGCCATCACCATCCAGAGCCCGCCCACCAGCGCATAGGCCAGCACGCCGCGGAGGGCGAGCACCGTCACGGAGCGAACGACCGGCTCGGCACCCGTCGACTCGATAACCCGGTCGGGGTGCGGCGGTTTGGTTGTAGGCTCAGAGAGCATGGGGATAATTCAATGAGCGGCGGGCAGAAGTGTCCGACGAACTCGGCGAATATACAAATTCAACAGCACCGCTTCCCCCGGAACTCTTTATCATTTCCATCGCAGCGCTCCTTTCGCCACACTTTTTTGCCACACTCACCCCGCCACGGGAAGCGCAGCCCCACCCGTGAATCCCGAGCACCAAATGTTACTCTTCGGCTGAAAGTGCCTTTTGAGCGCCCGCAGGAGAGTTTCCATTGGGAACGGCTTCTCGAGCACGTCTTTCACCCCGAGGCTCATCACGTCATCGATCTGGCGCTTGGTGGATAATCCGCTGGCGGCAAGGATCGGCACGGTGGGACTCATCTCGCGCAAGGCTTGAATGGTCGCCACGCCGTCCATTTCCGGCATCATCATATCTGTGAGCACCACCGCGATTTCCGCCCCGCGCGCGGCAAAGATCTCGATGGCTTCCTGCCCACCGGCGGCGACGGCGACGCGGTAGCCGTTCGCAACGAGAGTCACCTGCGTGATCGTGCGCACCGCCGGCTCATCATCCACCACGAGGATCAATTCGCCGTTTCCACCCGGTGCCTCTTCCGAGGTTACCGCCACTGCGGCGCCCTCTCGCGCGACGGCTGGGAAATAAAGCGCGAAGGTCGTTCCGTCTCCCACCGTGCTCTGCACGCGGATGAACCCGCCGTGGCTCTTCACGATGGCCAGCGAGGTCGAGAGCCCGAGACCGGTTCCCTTGCCGACATCCTTGGTGGTGAAAAATGGATCGAAAATCCGCTCGACCACCTCAGGCGCCATGCCCGTGCCAGTGTCCGATACCTCGATGACCACGTAAGGTCCCGGCGTCGCCTCCAGCTGGTGCGCGGCCGAGGGGGCGTCCAAGTCCAGATTTCTCGCGGAAATTGTGAGGACGCCTCCGTTCGGCATGGCGTCCCGGGCATTCACGCAGAGATTCAGCAGCACCTGGTGGATCTGAGTGGGATCCCCAGAAATCGTCCGCAGATCTGCCGGCATGGAAGACCGCAACTGGACACTTTTGAGGAAGGTGTCGTTGGCGATGCGTTCGATCTCGGGGATCAGATGCCGGAGCTGCACTTCGATCCGGCGCCCCTCCATGCCGCGGGCAAAGGAGAGAATCTGCCGAACCATCTCGGCGCCGTGCTGCGCGCTCGCGTCGATCACGGCGAGCAGCTCGCTGCTGGACGGATCCTTGAAGCGCATCCGCAGCACGGTGAGCGACATCATGATCGGCGCGAGCACGTTGTTCAGATCGTGCGCGATGCCGCCGGCCAGCGTGCCGATGCCTTCCATGCGCTGCGCGCGCAGGAATTGCGCTTCGAGTTGTTTGCGTTCCGAGATGTCGCGGACCATGCCGAGCAGGTTGCCATCGGTGGTCAAGGTCGCGATCACTTCGACGGGGAAGATCGAGCCATCCTTGCGCCGGAACTGCCATTCGCGCTGGTGCCGGTGGCCGTGCCGGATCTCTTCGATCGTTTCGTCGATCTCCGGCGCGTCGGTCGGCGCGATGATATCGGTGGCATTCAAGCCCACCAACTCCTCCCGCGTGTAGCCGAGCATCCGGCACATGCTCGGATTGGCATCGAGGTAGTTGCTTTCCGGGTCGCCGATCAGGATGCCATCGGGCGCCCGCTCGAAGAGCGTGCGGTAGCGTTCCTCACTGCTCCGCATGGCTTCCTCGGCCACCTTTCGCGCGGTGATGTCTGTGATCGTGCCGACCATCCGCGAAGGCTCGCCCTGCTCATTGCGGGCCACGAGCTTGCCGCGATCGAGGAACCACCGGTATTCGCCCGACTTGGTCCGCAGCCGCACTTCGCCCTCCTTGATCGTCGCCCGCCCGGCAAAGTGTTCGCCGAGCGCCGCAGTCACCGTCGCGACATCGCTCGGGTGCAGCACGCTGTAAAAAAAGGCAACGTCGTTGGAAACTTCCTCCGGCGCATAACCGAGCAGCCGGCACCACTGCGGGCTGAAATACACGCGCTGCCCCGGGATGTCCCAATCCCACACGCCATCCAGCGTGGCGTCGAGCACCTGGCGGAGCCGCTCCTCGCTCTCCTGCAGCGCCACCTCGGCCGCTTTGCGCTCCGTGAAATCCTGATGCGTTCCGACGACGCGCAGCGGCTTCCCCTGTGCATCGCGATACACGAGGGCGGCGCCCGCGATCCACACGAGCCGCCCGGATGGTTGGCGGACCCGAAATTCGGTGGAGTAATGCCCATCGCCGCGCAGCGCCGCCTCGATCTTCGCCGTCACCTGCGCCCGGTCGTCGGGATGCAGCGCGCTTTGAAACAAATCGAAGTTCACCGCCACGCTCCCCGGCTCCAGCCCGAAGGACTCCCAAACCCGCGCGGACCAATGGATCTTATTCGTCACGACATCCCAATCCCACGTCCCCACATTCCCTGCATCTGCCGCCAGGCGGAGACGCTCTTCGCTCAAGGCGAGCGCGGCTTCAATTTCTTTTCGCGGGGTAATGTCGCGCGAGATACCGATGAGTCCGATGACGTTCCCTTTGCTGTCGCGGTAAGGCGCCTTGGTCGCCAGGTAGGTCCGCGTCACGTCGCCGGCGGTCAGGACTTCCTCCGCCATGCGCGCTTCGCCGGATTCCATGACCCGCCGATCTGACTCCATGAGCTCGCGCGCCTCCTCTGGCGCAAAAAGTTGCATGTCATCGCGACCGAGCACGTCTTCCACGCTTCGGCCGACCAACTGCGCAGCGCCTTTGTTGAACAGGAGGTAACGCCCTTCGCGATCCTTCACGAAAACGGCATCCGGCGTCCCGTCGGCGACCGCGCGGAGCAGCGCAGTGGTCCCGTGGATCACCTCCCGGGCGCGTTTCCGTTCGGTAACATCGCGGGCGATTTTGGAAGCGCCGATGATCTTCCCCGCGCTGTCGCGGATCGGCGAAGCGGTGATGGACACGACGATCACGCGGCCGTCTTTGGTCAGCCGCTGCGTTTCAAAATGCTCGAGGCTCTCGCCGCGCTGAATCTCCCCGAGGATGAACTCTTCCTCGCTCTCCAGCTCCGGCGCGATCAGGCGGGTGATCGAGCTGCCGATCATCTCGGCCGCCGAGTAGCCGAAGATTTGCTCCGCCCCTTTGTTCCAACTCGTCACGATACTTTGCAGATCCGTGCCGATGATCGCGTCGTCCGAACTCTCGACGATCGCCACCAGGCGGCGGTTCGCTTCGGTCGCTATTTTCCAGTCGGTGATATCGGTGTGGGTGCCGACGATTCGCAGCGGGCTGCCGTCGCCCTTGCGTGCGGTCACTTTTCCGCGCGCCCGAATCCACCGGTAGCTGCCATCCTTGGCCCGCAGGCGATGTTCCGACTCGTAGAACGGAGTCTCCCCGCGGAAATGCCGGTCCACCAGCTCCCGCGTCGGCCCGAAATCCTCCGGATGCACGCGACTCGACCACGACTCGTAGTTGCGACCCACCTCGGCAGGCTCGTAGCCCAGCATCGTCGCCCAGCGGTCCGAGAGAAACACCTCGTTCGTCTCCGTATTCCAATCCCAGACCCCGAGATCGCCGCCCTCGAGCGCAAACTGCCAGCGCTCCTCGCTCTCGCACAGCGCCGCCTCGCTGGCCCGGCGCGCCGCGTGGGCCTCTTCGCTCGCCTGACGCTGCTCCGCCGAACGCGCCAATTGCCGCCGCAAGGCTGCGTAGAGCAGCGACCCGGTCACGAACACGTAGAACCAGCCCTTGTAGATCCCCCACCGGTTCACCGTCGCCCGGTCCGGGGCGAGCACGTCGAGCAGTTTCTCGGAAAAGAAGATCCACAGCGAACTGGCCACCACAAAAGCAAGCGCCGTCCGCCAGGCGACGTTCTTCAAGCCATTTCCAAGTTTCGGCGGAGTTTCGATTGGCCTGAGAAAAGCAGACCCGAAGCCGGAGGGAAAAAGGATTTCCCTGATATTTTTTGGGGGTAAACCCCGACCCTTTGAATCCGTTCGCCGCCCTCCGCCGGGCAGCGGCGTGGCTACGTTTCGTCGGCCAGAATTTCCCGCAGCGTCTGGAGCAACTTATCCGCGGTGTAGGGCTTCGCGAGGAAGTGTTTCACGCCGAGGCTGGCGGCGACGGCGACCTGCGCTTCGGAGGAATATCCGCTCGTGCCAATGACCCGCAGACCCGGCTTCAAGGTGCGCAGCATTTGCACGGTTGCCGGGCCATCCATCACCGGCATCACCATGTCCGTTAGCACCACGGCGATCTCGGCGCGGCGTGCGGCAAACAGTGCCACGGCCTCGGCGCCGTCACCCGCGGCGATCACCCGGTAGCCGAAGGCTTCGAGTGTCTGGTGGGTGATGAGGCGGACGGCCGCTTCGTCATCGACGACGAGGACCAACTCCCCGTTTCCACACGGCAGGTCGGCCACGGCATTTGCCTCTGCGCCACCTTCACCAAAGAGCTGGGCGGGAAAGTAGATATTGAAGCGCGTGCCTTTGCCGGGCTCGCTTTTCACCCGCAGGAAACCGCCGTGGCTTTTCACGATGCCCAGCGCGGTCGAGAGCCCCAGCCCGGTGCCTTTGCCCACCTCCTTCGTCGTGAAGAAAGGGTCGAATATCCTCGCGATCACCTCCGGCGGCATGCCGGTGCCGGTGTCCTCCACTTTCAGGAGCACATAGGGTCCGGGCCGTGCGTCGGTCTCATGGCTCGTGAACTGTTTGTCCACGAGCAGATTTTCCGCCTCGAGCCTGAGCGTGCCGCCCGCAGGCATTGCGTCGCGCGCGTTCACGCAGAGGTTCATCAGCACTTGGTGGAGTTGGGTGGGATCGCCGATCACCGTCCAGAGATCCGTCGGCACGCTCGAGCGCACCTCGATGTTCTTCAGGAAGGTGTCATTGGCGATCTTCTCCACCTCTCGGATCAAGTGCCCGAGCTGCAGTTCGATGCGCTGGCCTTCCACTCCGCGGGCAAAGGAAAGCACCTGCCGGATCATGCTGGCGCCGTGCTCCGCGCTGGCGCTGATGGTGGAAAGCAGTTCGCGGCTCGCCGGATCGGAGAAGCGCATCCGCAGCAAGCCAAGCGACATCATGATCGGGGAAAGCACGTTGTTCAAATCGTGCGCGATCCCGCCGGCCAGCGTGCCGATGCTCTCCATGCGCTGCGCGCGGAGGAAATGTTGCTCGAGCCGCTTGCGCTCGGTCAGGTCGCGAATGATCGCCATCAGGTTGCCATCCGGCAGGAGCGTGGCGATCACCTCGGCGGAAAAGGTCGAGCCATCCTTCCGGCGGAGGATCCATTCCTCTTGGTGCGTGTGGCCCGTCTGGATCGTGTCCACGGTGGGTCCGAGCCGCGGCTCCTCCTGCTTCACCACAATGTCCACCACGTTCATGCCCACGAGCTCCTCCCGCGAATAGCCGAGCAGCCGGCGGAAGGCCTCGTTGGCGTCCACGTAATCGCAGGCGGGCGTGCCGATCACGATGCCATCCGGCGCACACTCGAAGAGCGCCCGGTAACGCTCTTCACTTTGACGGGTTGCCTCTTCCGCCAACATTCGTTCGGTGACATCCAGCGTGGTGCCGACGAGATGCGCCGGCTGGCCGGCTTCGTCGCGCAGCACTTCCAGGGTGGCGCGAAGGTAGCGCATCGGACCCAGGGCCGGGTCGGTGCGATACTCCAGCACGCGGGGCGTGGTGAAGGTCGCGACGGAGGCCAGATTCTCCGTGAGGGCATCGCGATCGCCGGGATGCAGCAGCGCGCGAAATTCCTCGAAGCTCGGTGCCTCGAGCGCGGGATCACGGTGGAAAAGGCGCGACATTTCCGCGGACCAACTGCCCTTCCGCGTCCGGACATCCAGTTCCCAACTGCCGAGATGCGCGCGCGCCTGGGCCGCCGCCAGCGTTGCCTCACTGGCGCGCAGCGCCTCCTCCGCCCGCTTGCGTTCGGAGATGTCGCGGGCGAAGGCAAAATTGATTTCCTTGCCGCCGGCCAGGATGTAGTTCGCATTCACTTCGACCGGAAAGACGCGCCCATCCTTCGTGCGGTGCCGGGATTCAAACGTCAGCGCGCCGGCGCGCTTGAGC
>JBAVML010000484.1:0-17184 GCA_049690035.1 Chthoniobacteraceae bacterium | reverse complement strand
CAACTTCCACCCGCGCGCCGATGAACTGGTTCAACGCCGTCGCCGTCGGCTTCAAGGAAATCCTGGCGAACAAGTTTCGCTCGCTGCTCACGATGCTCGGGATCATCCTCGGTGTGTCGAGTCTCGTGGCGATGTCGGCGCTGGTGAAGGGGATGGAAAATGGAATGAAGGAGGCGCTGATCGCGATCGGCGGTCTCGAGAAGGTGCGCGTCGAGGAGCAGGACATTCCCATTTACCAGCAGCACCTCGCGGATCAGGCGGTGGGCACGACGATGAACGACGTGCACGCGCTCCTGCGCAGCGCACCGCTGGTGACGATGGTGGTGCCCGAGATGCGTTCGCGCAGCATCACGATGACGCGCAATGGCAAGAGCATTAATCCGTGGAACTTCATCGGCACGTGGCCGAATGCGGTGGAACTCAATCAGCACGTCGTCGCGCACGGGCGGATGTTCAATGAGCTGGACGATGAGAATGCGCGCAACGTCTGCGTGATCGGGACGGCGGTGCGCGATGCGCTCTTTGGCGCGCCGGAGCAGGTGGGGCGCGAGATCATTCCGATCGGGGAGTTTGTGAATATCAGCAGCCAGCGCTTCAAGATCATCGGTATGTTCGAGCACTACGAGAGCGAGCAGGACCGCAAGTCGCGCGAGCTCGAGGCGAACAAACCGCCGGAGACGAAGACCGGCCCGGAGCGCAGCCGCGGCTACGGCAGCATGAGCGGGAGCAAGAGCAGCAGCCGCTCGACGGGCGGCTTCGTTTTCGACCTGAAGAACAACACGGTCTATATCCCGCTCAATACGATGTGGCTGCGGTTTCGCGCGGCGTCGGGGAATGTGGGCAGCGGTTCTTCATCCGGTGGTGGCAGCCGCAGCAGCACGACGCCGAGTCCTAGCGGCAGCACGGCGAGCACGGAGTTCATCCCCGATCCGCGGCTCTCCACGCTCTCGATCAAGATCGCGGATATCGACAAGATGGACGCCGCATTGCAGCAGGCGAAGAACGTCCTGATGCATTCGCACAAGGGCATCGAGGATTTTTCCTTTCGCACGCAGGAGAACTGGTCGGAGGGCATCACCTCGGCGATCAAGAATGCGCGGATGAGCGGTGGGATCATCTCGGCGATCTCGCTGCTCGTCGGCGGCATCGGCATCATGAACATCATGCTCGCGAGCATCACGGAGCGGGTGCGGGAGATCGGCATCCGCAAGGCGATCGGCGCGACGTTCTCCGATGTCTTCACGCAGATTCTCGTGGAGAGCGTGGTCATCGCGATTCTCGGCGGGCTGGCGGGGCTGGTCACTTCCACGCTGCTGGTGAAGCTGATCGTCATCCTTTCGCCCACGGAGAATACGCCGGTGATCACCGTCGATAGCCTTGCGCTGGCGTTCGCGTTCAGCGTGGGCGTGGGTGTCCTCGCGGGGCTCTTCCCGGCGTTCAAGGCGGCGAAGCTCAATCCCATCCAGGCGCTGCGGTATGAGTGAGCCGAGGCCCGCAGTCCTTTGCTGAAAGCCAGCGGTGTTTCTCCTCAACGTTATCCTCGTCGGGCTGCGGGAGATTCTCGCCAACAAATTCCGGTCGCTGCTCACCATGCTCGGGATCGTGCTCGGCGTCTCGAGTCTCGTGGCCATGGAGGCGATCACCAAGGGCATGGAGAACGGGATGAAGGAGGCGATGATCGCGCTCGGCGGGCTGGACAAGGCGCTGACTCGCGAGGCGCCGGTGCCGACGTGGCAGAGTCATCTCGCGGATCAGGCGCCGGGTCGGACATTGCGCGACGTCGAGGCGCTGCGGCGGAGCGCGCCGCTCATCCGCATGATCTCGCCGGAGATGGCGCTCGACCGCCCGCTGATGTCGCGCGGCGACAAGCGTGTGAAGCCGTCGGAGCTCGTCGGCGCGTGGCCGGTGGTCATCGAGATGAACCTGCACAAGCTCGAGCACGGTCGCTTTTTCACCCAGCTCGACGAGGACAATGCGAACGCGGTCTGCGTCATCGGCACGGGCATCCGCGATGCGCTCTTCGGCTCGCCGGAGCAGCTCGGGCGCGAGGTCATTCCGCTCGGCGAGCGGGTGCAGATCAATGGCCAGACCTTCACCATCGTCGGCATGTTCGAGCACTACGAGAGCGAGCAGGATCGGAAGAAGCGCGAGCATCCCGAGGTGAAAAAAGAACAGGCCGTCGCGCGTGGCCGGCCGGGCTACCGCGGCGGTGGTGCGGGCGGGAGCAGTTGGGCTTTTGAGCGCAAGAACATGACCGCCTACATTCCGCTCAACACCATGTGGCTGCGCTTCCGCGCGGCGAGTGGGCTGAACAACATTCCCGACCCGACGCTTTCCGACATCGATTTCAAAGTCACGGATCTCGCGCAGATGGAGGCCGCGCTCGCGCAGGCGCGGAATGTCCTCATGTCCACGCACGGCGGCATCGAGGACTTCACTTTCGCCACGCAGGAAAACAACCTCGAGAGCATCAACCAGGCGATCCGCAATGCGCGCACCAGCGGCGGCATCATCGCGGCGATCAGCCTGCTCGCGGGTGGCATCGGGATCATGAACATCATGCTCGCGAGCATCACGGAGCGGGTGCGCGAGATTGGCATTCGCAAGGCGATCGGCGCGACGTTTTTCGATGTCTTCACGCAGATCCTCGTCGAGAGCGTGGTGGTCGCGGTGCTCGGTGGGCTCGCGGGACTGGGCGCTTCGATGGTTCTCGTGAAGCTCATCGTCCTGCTTTCGCCGAATGAAAACACTCCGATCATCGGCACTCAAAGCATGCTCGCGGCGTTCGCGTGCAGCGTCTTCATCGGCGTGCTCGCCGGTCTGATTCCCGCATTCAAGGCCGCGAAGCTGAGCCCGATCCAGGCGCTGCGTTACGGCTGAAGATCGAGCGCGTTCACTGCGGCTCGGGTTCGTGTTCGCGGAGTTGCAGGAGTTTGTGGAAGAGTGAGCCGGGAACTTGCGGGCCCTGGGCGTAGGAAATGATCAGCCAGCTTTTGCGGCCGTCCGTTTCGAGGCGCTGGAAGACTTCGCCCCACGCGAATTCACGCTGGCCGCGGAGGTCGGTGGCGATGACGCCGTCGTGGTAGGCGCGGCGCTCGGAATCTTCGGGCGTGTCGGCCCGATAAAACGGATGCGAATGCGCGAGGAAGACGAGATGCACGCGGGCGGCAGGGCCGGAGACGAGCTCGACTTCGAAGGTCCCTCGTTCACTGGCGTGCAGCCCGAGCCGGTGCTGATGCCAGCCGGGAATCGGGAGCGGGATGGACGGCAGCGGACCGGAATTTTCGAGGGTCGCGAGCACCGCGGTGAGTTGATCGTCGGCGCGCACGTGGAGGCCGTCGTGGAAACCGACTTCCCCGGTGTCGGGCGCGATCATGGCGAGAGGTGCAGCTATCCGCCCGCAGCGCCTTCGCCGCCGGGTTCGGTCATGGCGAAGGGATCGAGCGCCTTGGCGAGTTCGGCTTCGGGCAGGATTTGTTTTTCGCGGCAAATCTCGCGCACGGTCTTGCCGGTCTTGGCGCTTTCTTTCGCGATCTCGGCGGCCTTGTCGTAGCCGATGATCGGGGCGAGCGAGGTGACCATGGCCATGGAGTATTCGACGAGTTCGTTGCAGCGCGGGATGTTCGCTTTGATGCCGTCGACGCACTTTTCGCGGAAGACGTTCATGACATTCGCCAGCAGCCGGCAGGACTCGAGGAGGGCCTCGGCGAGGACGGGCATCATGACGTTGAGCTCGAAGTTTCCATTCGCCGCAGCCCAGGTGACGGTGGCGTCGTTGCCGATGACGCGCGCGCAGACCTGCATCACGCTCTCGCACATCACGGGGTTCACTTTCCCCGGCATGATGGAGCTGCCGGGCTGCGTTTCGGGGAGCAGGATTTCGCCGATGCCGCAGCGCGGACCGCTGCCGAGCCAGCGGAGGTCGTTGGCGATTTTGAAGAGTGAGACGGCGATGGTCTTGAGCTGGCCGCTCGCTTGTACGAGTCCGTCCTTCGCGGCTTGGGCTTCGAAGTGATTGCGTGCCTCGCGCCAGGCGATGCCCGTCTGATTGGCGAGGTGGCGCACGACGATGCCGGCGAAGTCGGGATGGCAGTTGAGCCCGGTGCCGACAGCGGTGCCACCGATGGGCAGTTCTTCGATGGCGGCGATGGCGTTGCCGGCGCGCAGCTTCGAATACTCGATTTGTTTGGCGTAGCCGCCGAACTCCTGCCCGAGCCGCACGGGCGTGGCGTCCATGAGATGCGTGCGGCCGATCTTGATCACGTCCCAAAACTCGACGGCCTTCTTTTCGAACGCGGAATGAAGCTGCTCGAGCGCGGGCAGGACGAATTTGCGCAGGCGCTCGCCGACGGCCACGTGGATCGCCGTGGGGATGATATCGTTGCTCGACTGCCCCATGTTCACGTGGTCGTTGGGATGCACGGGGTCTTTGCTGCCCACGGGTTTTCCGGCGAGTTGGGAGCAGCGGTTGGCCAGCACCTCGTTGATGTTCATGTTCGTCGAGGTGCCGCTGCCGGTTTGATAGATGTCCACCGGGAAATGCGCGTCGAGCTGACCCTCGATGACTTCCTTCGCCGCGCGAGCGATCAGCGTCACGCGTGTTTCGTCGAGCTTGCCGAGTTCGAGATTCGCCTCGGCGGCGGCCCATTTGATCATCCCGAGCGCGCGGATGAATTCGCGGCCGAAGCCGTGGCCGCTGACGGGAAAGTTGAGCACGGCGCGCTGCGTGGACGCGCCGTAGAGGGCTTCGGAGGGCACTTCCATGGTGCCCATGGAGTCTTTTTCAGTACGGGTGGATGACATGGGGAAGAAGATGGTGAACCCACACCATGCGTGAACTCACCCCGCGTTGAAAAGGGCGTTGTCGCCCCGTCGTTGGCTAGCCGCGCGTGGTCGTCGGATGCGCGTGCCCGTTCCTGCCGTTGGCTTGGGAATGAGCGTGTCCGTTCACTGGTTTGTGCGCGACGCGGTAGAACTTCGAGATGAACATCGGCGGCAGATTCTGGAGGCAGTATTCCGATTCCACGCGGGCGAAGTGGCGGCAGTGCCTCACCAATTCGTTCGTCACCTGATAAATGATGAACGCGGAGTGCGGATCTGGCGCGAGCGAGTCGAAGGTGTGCTGGAGCAACTGCCGCTTCTTCGCCGGTTCGAGAATGCTGAAAGGGATGCCGGAGAGCACGTAGTCGCAGTGCTCGATCCCGCGCCGGGCCAGTTCGGCGGGAAGTTCCGCCGCGTCCTGATGCAGCACAGTGACACGCGGATCGTCGCGGAACTGCTCCTCCAAGTGCTGCGCTAATTCTGGGTCCAACTCGAACAGCAGCAAGCGGGAGTTGGCATGCATGCGTTGGACGATCTCCCGAGTGTGACAGCCTTCGCCCGGCCCGAACTCGGCGACGACGCGCGGCCCGGAGAAATCCATCTTGTCCGCGACTTTGCGGATCAGGGTTTTCGAACTCGGAATGATGGAGGCAACCTGAAAGGGGTGCTGGAGGAAACGCTTCAGAAATATGGCACTCATTAATCCCGGAGAGAGCCGACTATCTAGCGGGTGAAGGAAGGATGTCCAGTGCGTGAAGAACGAAACTTTTTACCGGAACGACACAGATTCAATTGACATTGAGCGCTCGGGTCAGGCACTCTCACAATTGTTCATTCGAAAATCGTGGCGATTACAGTATTTTCGGAGAAACCCACCCGACCATGCATAATTTGATGACCGTTAAAGAAACTGCCGAGTACCTTCGCATCCCCTTGCCGACGGTTTATTATCTCGTGCAGCGTGGACAACTTCCCGCGATCCAGATCGGCGGACGTTGGCGTGTAAAGAAGGATGCGCTTGACCGCGACGTGCTCCGCAACGAGGAACAGGGTCAGCCAACGGTGCTGGTGGTCGATGATGACGAAGCCCTCCAGACCATGTTTAAGCTTTTTCTCAAGAAGGCGGGCTTCAGTCGCTTGGTGGTCGGCACCGGTAAGGATGCCTTGGCCGCCTTGAGCAAACAACGTTTCGACCTCTGCTTCCTCGACCTCCAATTGCCCGACACTACGGGTGATGAAATCTATGCGGTCGCCAAGGAGAAATATCCCGACGTGCCGATCGTGATCGTGACCGGGTACCCTGATGGCGAGTTGATGAACAACATCTTGAAGCACGGACCTGTGACGGTGCTGAAGAAGCCGCTCAAGGTGGAAGATTTGGAGGAGACACTTCGCCACCTCGGACATAAGATTCACTCCAAGCCGGTCTCCGCGTCGGCGTAGCCTCCCCGAGTCTTACGCGCCACGTCGGCGGGAACATTACCACCTCAACGGTGTGAAGACGGTGGAATTGGACCGCGGCAGCGACGATCTCAAGGCGCGCATCGCGAAGAGCAGATTCTCCGAGGTTCCGAACTTTGGCGAGAAGGTCAGCTCGCCGATCCTGCTCCAGGAGCACGGTGCGCAGATTGCCTTCCGCTCGATCAAGTTGCGCGTCCTCCCGGACAAATAGCGCTGAATGGACGAGGAGCGGCTGCGGGACTGGATGGCTGCGGATCTCGCGGACATCGCGAAGATTCGCATGCCGTTCGGGAAGTTCGGCCCAAAGGACTTTCCGCCGCGCGGCGTGCCGCTCTACGATCTGCCGGTGGAATATCTCGCGTGGTTTGCACGCAAGGATTGTTTCCCGAAAGGCCGCCTCGGCGAACTTCTGCGGATGGTGCATCAGATGAAGGTCGATGGCCTCGATTCCGTGTTCGATGAGTTCCGCCGCCGCGCGGGCGGCCGCACCTTACTGCGTCCGCCGCCGGGGCAGAAGACCTGGCACTTCGACGACTAGCTCGCCGCGCGCCCGCCGGGGTTCCAGGCGATGAGCAGATTCGCCGCCGTGATCAGCGTGCCCCCGATGAGCAGGTGCGGCGTCAGCGTTTCATTTCCACCGCCGCCGAGCCCGAGCGCCGTGGTGAGCAAGCCCGGTAGGAAGAGCGCGAAGACCGTGGCGTAGAGCGGCTCGGCGCAATAGATGATTCCAGCGGTCGTCGCGTCCATGTGTGGCTGCCACCGATTCATCATCAGGAAAGCCACGAGCGAGCAGAAGAGAGTGATCCCCGCAAGGAGAGCGAAGATCGGTCCGGTGGCGATGAGCGCGAGAGCGTCGGACGCGCGGTGTGCATTACAAATGAAGATCGGCGCATTGACTGCGGCGATGACGGCGAACATCGCGAGCGTAACCCGACCGATGTGATTGCCGCGGAAGATGGGCCGTCCCAGCCAGAGGATCTGCGCGGAGAAAAAAACCGTGCTGATGAGCGTCTCGATCTCGCCCCAGCCCAGCCGCAACGCGTGCCAATCGAAGCGGCCGAGCACCGCGACCCCCGCCATGACCAGCGCGACGCAGACGATCGTGAGCGGCGACGGGAGGCGCCGGTCGCGGATCGCGAGGAAGAGCGGAATGAGCACCACGGAAAACTGGGTGAGAAAGGCCGACGTGCTCGCCTCCGTGCGACTGAGACCATCCGTCTGCACCAACATCCCGGCACCGCTCGTCAGCCCGAGGCCGATCGCCTGGCGCCACTCGCTGGCTGTCGTGCGCCAGAGCGCTCGCGGCTGGAACAGCCACAGCAGGAGCGCCCCGAGCGCGAATCGCCCGCCGATCGTCAGCGTGCTGAAGACCCAAGTGTTGCGCCCCGGCAGTTGATGCTCCAGCGCGGCCATGAAGACCTTGCCGCCGGGAAAACTCAGACCCCACGCGGCGCAACTCAGCGAAAGCATGACGATCGCCCGTCCGCGCTGGGAGGGCGCGTCGGGACTCATGCAGGGCCGAGGTCGTCGAGCATCTTGGTGAGCTGCGCGTGCTTCACCGCCCAGTCGCTTTCGCGCTGGCGATGTTCGTCGAGAACCTTGGCGGGCACCTTGCCGGCGAAGTTTGGGTCGGCCAGCTTGGCACGCACCTTCACGATCTCGGAATCGACCTTGGCGATTTCCTTGCCGAGTCGGTCGCGCTCTGCGGCCACGTCCACGAGACCTTCGAGCGGCAGCAGCAGTTCGCCGAGCGGCGCCGCCGCGGCGGGCGTGCCCTTCGGCGGCTTCCAGCCAAAGTCCACAATCTCCAGCGGCTCCGCATTGAGCAGCACCTTGAGCGAAGCGATCTCGTGCTCGGGAGGCGGGTTCGCCGTGCGGAGGATGAAGCGCACGCGCTTGCTGCTGCCGATGTTGTAATCACGCCGCAGCGTGCGCGCCATATTCACCGTCTCGTACTTCTGGTCCGCGGGCTCGATGGTGCTCGGGTCGAGATCGTAGAAATGAAAGAAGTCGTTTTCCAGCGGCGTCGGCCAATGCGCGACCATGATCGTCTTGCCTCCCTGATCGTCCGGCATGTCCGCATTGTATCCGAGCCCGTGCCACAGCTCTTCGGTGATGAAGGGCAGGAACGGATGGAAAAGCCGCAGCGTATGGCCGAGCACGAAGTCGATCGTGGCCAGCGTCGTCGCCTTGCGCCCCGCGTGATCCGCGTAGAAGACCGCTTTGCACGCCTCTAGATACCAGTCGCAAAACTCGCTCCAAAAGAAGCGGTAGAGCGCCTGTGTCGCGTCGCTGAAGCGATACTCTTCGAGCGCGCGCGTCACCTCGACGATCGCGCGGTTCATCCGCATCAGGATCCATTTGTCGTCGCTCGTGAGCAGCCGCGGATCGATCTCGCCCTCGACCGCGCCACCCTGCATCTGGCGGAAACGCGCGGCGTTCCAGAGCTTCGTGCAGAAGTTCCGGCCGAGTTCGACGTTCTTTTCGTCGAAGAGAATATCCGCCCCGAGCGGCGCGCTGCGCATCACGCCGAAGCGCAGCGCATCCGCGCCGTACTGCGCGATGAGATCGAGCGGGTCGGGGGAATTGCCGAGGCTCTTCGACATCTTGCGTCCCTGTTTGTCGCGGATGATGCCGGTGAAATAGACATTCTTAAACGGCATCTCACCCATCCACTCGAAGCCGGCCATAATCATCCGCGCGACCCAAAAGAAGATGATGTCCGGGCCGGTGACGAGGTCGGTGGTCGGGTAGAATTTGGCGAGCGTTTCGATCTTGGCGTCGGACTCCTTGTCACCCGTCCAGCCCATCGTGGCGAAAGGCCACAGCCAGGAGCTGAACCATGTGTCGAGCACGTCGGGATCTTGCTGCCAGTCTTCGCCTTCCGGCGCTTCGATGCCGCAGTGAATCTCTTCGCCGCGATACCAAACCGGGATGCGATGCCCCCACCAGAGCTGGCGAGAGATGCACCAGTCCTGAATGCCGGCCAGCCAGTGCTCGTACACTTTCGCCCAGCGTTCCGGGTAAAACTTCATCGCCCCACCGGCCACCACCTCGCGGGATTTCTCCACGCTCGGATATTTCAAAAACCACTGCTCGCTGAGGCGCGGCTCGATTGGCACCTGGGCGCGCTCGCTGAAGCCCACGTTGTTCTGATGCGGCTCTTCTTTCTCCAGCACGCCGAGCTCGCGCAGATGTTCCGTGGCGACTTTGCGCGCTTCGAAGCGATCGAGGCCCACGAGTGATTCGCCGGCGAGCGCGTTCATCGTGCCGTCGGGATTCATGATGTCGATCACCGCGAGCCCGTGCCGCTGGCCGATCTCGAAGTCTGCCTTGTCGTGCGCCGGTGTGACTTTCAACACGCCGGTGCCGAACTCGAACTCCACGTGCTCGTCGCCGATGATCGGGATGAGCCGCTGGTCGGTGGGGAGCTGGACGGGCAGGGGACGCACCGCGTACTGACCGATGAGGTGCGAGTAGCGCGGGTCCTTGGGATTGACCGCGATCGCGGTGTCGCCGGGAACCGTCTCGGGGCGCGTCGTCGCGATGGTCAGCCACATGCCGGGATGGCCGGCGACTTCCACTTTGAAATAATAGAGCGTGCCGTTCTGCGGCTTCATCTCAACTTCCTCGTCGCTGAGCGCGGTGAGCGAGACGGGGCACCAATTCACCATGCGTTTGCCGCGGTAGATCAGGCCTTTTTTATAAAGATCCACGAAGACGCTCTGGACGCAGCGCGAATACTCCGGGTCCAAGGTAAAGCGCTCGCGCGACCAGTCGCACGAGGCGCCGAGCTTCTTGAGCTGCTGGATGATGATGCCGCCGTATTTTTCCTTCCACTCCCAGATCTTCGCGACCAGCGCCTCGCGGCCGAGTTCGTCGCGGTGCTTCATTTCGCCGGCCTTGCGCAGGGTGCGCTCGACCACGTTCTGCGTGGCGATGCCTGCGTGATCGGTGCCGGGGAGCCAGAGCACTTCCTTGCCGAGCATGCGTGCGCGGCGCGCGAGGATGTCTTGAATCGTGTTGTTTAAGACGTGCCCGAGCGTCAGGACGCCGGTGACGTTCGGCGGCGGGATGACGATGGAATAGGCGGGACGTTCCGCCGACACGCGCGCGGGGTCGGCGGTGAAGCATCCGTTCGCGAGCCAGAATTCATACCACTTCGCCTCCACGGCGGCGGGCTCATAGGTCTTGTCGATCTCAGGCATAGGGGCGCGGAATTTGCGCCATCGCGCCGGGCTTGGCAAACCTCGTGTGCGAGTCGGCACGGATGGCGCTCAGCGAGACGGGCCCATGAATTCATCGCCTGCGACTGCTTTGCCGCCGCCGGAAGCCGCCGCTCGCCCACTCACCGAGGCGAGGCTGGTGTGTTACGTCGTGCTCGGTTTGCTCGTGGCGATTGTGTGTGCATTTGCCGGCGTGGTGCGATGTGACTTCATCGACCTCGATGACCGCAGCCATGTGCTCGAGAATCCGCTCGTGCGCGGCGGGCTGACGTGGGTGGGGGTGAAGGAGGCGTTCGTCACGCCGCACGCCAGCCTGTGGGTGCCGCTGACGTGGATTTCGTTCATGGCCGATGTCTCCCTCTTCGGGCTGAATCCCGGCGCGATGCATGCGGTCAATCTCGCGCTGCACGCGACCGCGGCCGTTCTCCTTTTCCTCGCGCTGAAGCGGATGACCGGGCGCCTCGGGGAGAGCGCGGTGGTGGCGGCGCTTTTCGGGCTGCACCCGATCAACGTCGAATCCGTCGCCTGGGTCACGGAGCGCAAGAACGTGCTCTGCGCCGTATTTTGGATGCTCACGCTTCTGGCCTATGCGCGCTACGCGGAAAGGCCGCGCGCCGGGCGCTATTTGCTCGTTCTCGCCGCGTTCACCTTCGCGCTGTTCTCGAAGCCGCTCGCGGTGACGCTGCCCTGTGCGCTGCTACTGCTGGACTTCTGGCCGCTCCAGCGTCATCTGCGGACGCCGTGGCTTCACCTGGCGCTCGAAAAACTGCCGCTTCTCGCGATCGCGGTCTTCGGTGCCGGCATGCAAATGCACGCCGTGGAACTGCGCGGCCAGAGCGTGGCGCTGGACCTCGTGCCCTTCGCCGTGCGTTTCAGCAATGCAGTGACTTCCTACACGGTCTATCTGGGTGATCTCGCGTGGCCCGCCCGGCTCGGCGTTTTCTATCCCCATCCACTCAAATTCCAAACCTTGGCGGCGGCACTGGCGACGACCCTGCTCGGCGGGATCACTTTCGCCGCGTGGCGTGAACGCGCGCAGCGCCCGTATCTCCTCACCGGCTGGTGTTGGTTCATCGGCACGCTCTTTCCGATGATTGGTTTTGTGCAGGCCGGCTCGCAGGCCCGCGCCGATCGCTTCACCTATGTTGCGCAGATCGGGCTTTTCGTGGCGCTCGTCTGGCTGATCCGGACGCTGCCTCGGCCGCGGTTCTGGGGGCTGGCGGCGGCAGCGGCGTTCGTCGCCTGTGGCGTGCTCACGGCGCGTCAGGTCACCTGCTGGAACGACAGCATTGCGCTCTTCGAACACACGCTCCGCGTCACCCGCCCGAACGCCAGAGTCGAAGCCCTCGCGGGCTACGCCTACGCGCGCCGTGGTGACTACGCCGCAGCCATTCCTCGCTATCAGCGGGCGTTGCTCCTTCTGCCCGATGTGGCGGAGACCTGGAACGATTTCGGCGCGGCCCTGACTCGACTCGGTCGCGATGCCGACGCCGCGAAAGCCTTTGCCGAGGCACTCTCGCGAGAACCGGACTCGGCCATGCCTCGCTACAATCTCGCCTCCGCGCTTGTCCGCCTCGGACGGAGGGACGAAGCGATCGATCACTTCCGCGTCGTCACCGCCGCGATGCCGGATTTTGGTCGCGCCCACTATCATCTCGGGCGCCTGCTCGTTGAAGCGGGCCAGCGTGCCGAAGCGCTCGACCATCTTCGCACCGCCGTGCGCTTGCTGCCCGCCGACCTCGAGGTGCGCGGCGCTCTGGCGAAGGTAAACTAGCCCGCACCCCGAGAGGGTCGTTGCCCGCAACCCTTGAAAGCAGTTGCCTTTGCAGCCGACGCCGATACGTTCGCGCCCGATGCGCAGGTGCTTCATTTTAACCCTCATTCTTTGCTGCTGTGTGGCGTTTTCCCACGCTGGCGAGTGGCAGATCTTGAAGATCGGCGGTCGCGACTACCTGACGCTGGACAATCTCGCGCAGTTCTACGGCTTCGGCGCCGTGCAGCGGTCGGGCAATACGTTCCTGCTACACACCACCGGACGCAGCTTGCGCGGCGAGGCAAATTCCGTCGAATTCCTGATCAACGGCTTGAAGTTCAACCTGAGCTATCCGATCGCCGAACACGACGGGCAGCTTTGTGTCTCGCGTATGGATTTGACGAAGGTCATCGAGCCCGTGCTGCGTCCCTCGCGAATCAAGAATGCCGAGAAGATCAACACGATCGTGCTCGATGCGGGACATGGTGGGCATGACAACGGGGCGCCTTCCTCTTACGGACTGGAAAAAGCCTACGCCCTCGACGTGGTGCAGCGCGCGAGACAACTCCTCCAGGCGGCGGGATTCAATGTCGTCCTGACGCGGGCGGCGGATGTCTTCGTTCCGCTTGAAGAGCGGGTGCGCATTGCCAACCAATATCGGAATGCGTTGTTCATCTCCGTCCATTTCAACAGCGGCGGCAGCGGCACCGGCCTCGAGACCTACACGCTCGCGCCGCGCGGCGTGCCTTCGATGATGGCCGATGGTCCGCGCATTTCCGATCTCGATGCGCTGCCCGGCCACGCCTGCGACGCGCAGAATATGGCCCTCGCCACGGCCACCCATGCGGCGCTGGTGGTGAAGTCGCAGATGTATGATCGCGGAATCAAACGGGCGCGCTTCGTGGTTATCCGCGACATCACGATTCCGGGCGTGCTGATCGAGGGTGGATTCATGAGCAACAGCTACGACGCCCGCATGGTGGCCAGCCCCGTCTTTCGGCAAAACATCGCCGGCTGCATCGTCCAGGCAGTGCAGAACTACCGCCGGGCGGTCGGCGCGCAGGTGCCCGACGTGGCGCGCGCGCCCACGGTGCAAACGTCGTCGATGGCGGCGGCCGACTCGGTGCCGCAGATGCGCCCGGCGCCGCAAGTGATCACACCGACCGCGCCGGCGCAGAACTGATTTCGCGCCGCGCTGCCGGATTCGCGCGAGCGAGCTTTTCTTCCCGCCAGCCTGCCGCTTTATATCTCGCCAGCCATGGAAGCCACCCCCGTCACGCCCGCCGCATCGCGCAGCCCGGTCGGGGTCTTCGATAGCGGCTACGGTGGCCTGAGCGTCCTCCGCGAACTGCGCAGCGTGCTCCCGGCTCTCGACTACTGCTACCTCGGCGACTCCGGTCGCGCGCCCTACGGTGGGCGTGACATCGACACCGTCCTCGACTTCGCCGAGCAATGCGTCGAGCGGCTTTTCGGCGAACGCTGCCGCGTCGTCATCGTCGCCTGCCACACCGTTTCGTGCGTGGCGTTGCGGCACCTGCAGCATCGCTATGGCGGCGCGGAGCGGCGCATTCTCGGTGTCACCATTCCCGCCGCGGAAGCCGCCGTGGCGCAAACGCGCGGACACATCGGCTTCATCGGCACGGCGCGCACGGTGGCGTCGCACACCTTTCGCACCGAGGCGCACAAGCTCGCCCCGGCGGTGCGCGTGACGGAGGTCGCCGCGCCGCTGCTCGCGCCGATCGTCGAGGAAGGCTGGGAGGGCGATGAAATCGCGCGGCTCGCTGTGGCCCGCTACGTCGCGCAATTCGGCGACATCGACACGCTGGTGCTCGGCTGCACGCACTACCCGCTGCTCGTCCAGGCCTTCGCGCAATGTGTTCCGGCCAGCGTGGCGATTTTGAATCCAGCGCCACGGGTCGCGCTTCAATTCGCCGACTGGCTGGCCCGGCACCCCGAATTTGCGCCGGCCACGGGCGGGAAATTGCGGCTTCTCTCTTCCGGCGATGTCACCCGCTTCGCCGCGCACGCGGAGCGTTTCCTCGGGGAAAAACCGCCGCCGATCGAACACGTGTCCGAGCTGAATGGCCGCCTCTCGATCGCTGCGCAGGATCGCGAACCCGTCGGCCAGGTGGTGCGTAAACCGCGACGGAAGGCGCCCGCGGTCGCGACCGAGGAGCGGGGGTAGCGGAACGATCGGCCTCGAGCTTTGCGCCCAGCACTTCCCGATCACTATGCGACGCTCGGCCTCGATCGCCGATGCTCGGCCGCGCAGATTCGCGCCGCCTACCGCTTGCTCGCGAAACGGCACCACCCCGATCTCAATCCCGGGTCAGCGACCGCGATCACCCGATCGCAAGAGCTCAACGCCGCGCACGAAATCCTCAGCGATCCCACGCGGCGGCGGGCCTACGATCGCGAACTCGACCTTCGCACGGCCCCGGAGGCCGCGGCGCGTCCCGCGAAGATCGAGCGCAACATCTCGCAAGACGTGCGTCTGCGGATCGAAGACTTCCTGCGCGGCACCACCCTTGATGTTCGGGTGAAGGATCCAGCCAATCCGAACGGCGAGGAAACCTATCGGCTCGACGTTCCTCCCGAGACTGCGCCCGGCGCGCGGATCCGGTTACCTCGCGTAGCGCCGTTCGAGGGCGGTTTCGTCCAGTTGCGGCTACGGGCGCTTCCCGGGTTCCGTTTCAAGGTCCGAGGATCCGACTTGCGCTGCGATCTGCGAATCAAGGCGCAGCGGGCAACTCAAGGAGGCGTGGAAATGATCGCTGGAGCCACCGGTGCTCCGATCCGCGTGCAAATTCCGCCTCGTGTCGCCCGGGGGGAGATCCTCCGCCTTCCCGGCGAAGGCCTGCCCAAGCCGCGTGGCGGTCGAGGGGATCTCCTGGTGCGCATCACTTACCGTCCCGAAGTCCGCATCACTCGCACCTCGGGCCGCTGAGGTCGCGGGCGCGGTAAACGTCGGAATCGATGGCACCGATGCTGCTGATTGCACTTCTGCGCTCCGTGGGGAGTCACCATCATGTCGTCACCAAATCCTATCATCCTACTCCTCGAAGACTGTCCTGTGACGGGGCTCATCGTCGAGCGGGTGATTCTCCATGAGCTGCCGGCCTGCCGCTTGATCTGGGCGCGCACGGTCGCGGAGGCAAAGGAACGCTGCGCCGGCATGCCTGTTTCGGTCTTCCTCATCGACATCGTCCTCCCCGACGGCTCTGGCTTGGAATTCCTCGAGAACGCGACGGTCACTCATCCGACCGCGTGCGCCATCGTCATTACCGCGACCTCGCTCCCCGAGCACCGCGTCATGTCCGCCGCTCTCGGAGCCGTCCATTTCCTGGAGAAACCATTGGATGTCAACGTGCTCGTGGGACAGATCAGAGACGCCTTGGGTTCGCACAATGCCACGGGCGCCACGCGCGACTTCCGCGCCACGCTCGAGAACGTGACGCCGATGGACATCCTCCAGCTCAAGTGCCTCAGCGCGGCGAGTACCGTGGTCGAATTCCGTTCCAATTCCCGCGAGGGCCGCATTCGTTTTCAAAAGGGCGAAGTCGTCGATGCGCTTACCGGCTCGCTCCGTGGCGTCGATGCCGTGCGGGAGATTATCGGCTGGCCGCATGGCCAGGTTTTTGAGCACGTCGAGATCGGCGAATTCGAAAGGACGATCCACTGCTCATGGCAGGCTCTGCTCATGGAAGCAGCCCAAGGGATGGACGAGCATCGCGCCCGCACCGCGCACGCCTAGCCGCGTCGCGGCTCGGAGAGTCAGTTCCCCGCCTCGGGCGCCGCGGGAGTCTCGGTATCCTCCGCGCCTTCCGCACCCTCAGCCGGAGGGTTTTTGCCCGCCTCGAGCTTCCGCTTCCGTTTCTCTTCCTTCTTGGCCTTCTTCTCCATATCGCGCCGACGTTTTTCGAATTGGTAGTTTGGTTTCGCCATGGTTTTTGTTTCTGAAGCTCGGGGGCACGATGTTCGTGCTCGCGCGAGGTGGAGTCTGCCTGCAAACCGCGCCGTCTTTCCACGAAATTCGCCCATTCGTGACAATCACTGCACCCACCGGCCGCGCCGGGCCTGCCAAGCCGCGGAGGGTGTCACGTGGGTGACGCAAAGCTTCGGGCAACGCCCGCATTTCCATTTCGCGCGAATGGTGCGGTGGATATAGTTCCCGCATGTCCGCCGATTCCTTCGTTCACCTCCATCTGCACACCGAATATTCGCTCCTCGATGGCGCGGTGCGCATCCCGGAGCTGATGAAGAAGGCGAAGAGCTTTGGGATGCCGGCGGTGGCGATCACGGACCATGGGAATCTCTTCGGTGCGATCGAGTTTTTCCAGGAAGGGGTGAAGGCGGGGATCAAGCCGATCATCGGCTGCGAGGTCTACATGGCGCCGGGTTCGCATCTGGATCGCGGCAATACGTCGAACGGGCGGGATACGTCGTATCACTTCACGCTGCTGGCGAAGGATGCGGATGGCTACGCGAACCTGATCAAGCTCGTCTCCACGGCGCATCTCGACGGGATGTATTACAAGCCGCGGATCGACAAGGAGCTGCTGGCGACGCATTCGGCGGGGCTGATCGGGTTGAGCGGCTGCCTGAAGGGGGAGGTGAATCAGGCGATCATCGCGGATGACTACGCGCGCGCTCTCGACCTGGCGGGGAAGTATCGCGACATCCTCGGGGCGGAGAATTTTTTCCTGGAGATGCACGACCACGGCATCGAGGCGCAGCTCAAGTGCAACAAGGTGATCCCGCGCATCGGCAAGGATCTCGGGCTGGCGCTGGTGGCGGCGAATGATGTGCATTTCCTGGAGAAGGCGCACCACGAGGCGCACGACGTGATGATCTGCATCGGCACGGGGGCGAACGTGGCCGATGAGCGCCGCATGAAGTACACGCCGGAGCTGTACTTCAAAT
>JBAVML010000483.1:0-2442 GCA_049690035.1 Chthoniobacteraceae bacterium | reverse complement strand
ATCGGCTGCACGCGCAAAAGGCGGTGCTGAGCCTCGTGGCGCGCTGATTTTCACCCCGGGCGTGCAGGGAAATAAGCGTTGCCAAGGTCGAGACGGCTCCTAAACTCCCGCCCCTTCCCCAAACCAGCACAGAGCAAGAGATCAGAATGCCCACCCAAGCAGTGTCCCTATTTGAAACGTTCGGTTATCACATCGCCATTGTGTGTGCGGTGATCGGGCTCGGATTCGCGCTTTATTTGATCAAGTCGATCCTCGGGTCGCCCGCTGGCAATGAAAAGATGAAGGAGATTGCCGGAGCCATTCAGGAAGGCGCGAAGGCGTATCTACATCGCCAGGTGATCTCGATCGCGCGCATTGCCGCGGTGTTGTTTTTGGTGATTGGGTTTGCGCGCGACTGGATGACGGCGATCGGCTTTTTGATCGGAGCCGTGTGCTCGCTCGCGGCGGGATTCATCGGCATGCGCATCGCGGTGCTGGCCAACGTGCGTACGGCACAAGGCGCGACGACCAGCCGGCAGAAGGCGCTGCAGGCGGCGTTCAACGGCGGCGCGGTGACGGGCTTGCTCGTGGTCGGGCTGGCGCTGCTTTCGGTCGCGGCGTTCTGGCTCGTTGTTTCCAAAATCAATCCGGACAAGGCGGTCTCGAGCCTCGTCGGCGTGGCTCTCGGCTCTTCGCTGATCTCGGTCTTCGCGCGACTCGGCGGCGGTATTTATACTAAGGCGGCGGATGTGGGCGCGGACCTCGTGGGCAAGGTGGAATCGAATCTCGATGAAGACGATCCGCGCAACCCGGCGACGATCGCGGACAATGTCGGCGATAACGTCGGCGACTGCGCGGGCATGGCGGCGGATGTTTTTGAGACCTACGCCGTGTCGCTCATCGGAACCGTGCTGGTCGGCGCGCTGACCGTCGGCGCGGGTGCGCCGGTGATTTTCCCCTTCGTGATCGGTGGCATCGCGATTCTTGCCTCGATCATCGGCATTCTCTTCGTGAACTACACGACGGCAAAACCGGCAACAGCGTTAATGGGCGGCGTGCTCGTGGCCGCGGCGGTCTCGGCGGTGGGCTTCTGGCCCGTCACGAACTCGCTCTTCGCGGGCGGCCTCGTCGTGCGTGATGTGCTCACCGGCCACGCCTCGATCTATACCGCCGGGGGCGTCTATTTCGCCGCGGTCATCGGCCTGCTGATGACCGGCGCGGCCGTGCTGATCACCAACTACTACACGTCCACCGCCTACTCGCCGGTACGCAAGATCGCCGACGCCTCGGTGACCGGCCACGCGACGAACATCATCGCCGGTCTCGCCGTGGGCATGCACGCGACGGCGCTGCCCGTGTTGTGCATCGGCGCTTCCATCTGGGCGAGCTTCTGGGCGGCGGGCCTCTACGGCATTGCGGTGGCGGTAATGTCCATGCTCGCGATGGCCGGCATCATCATCTCGCTCGATGCCTTCGGCCCGATCACCGACAACGCGGGCGGCATCGCGGTGATGAGCGGCCTGCCCAAGGAAGTGCGCGCGATCACTGACGACCTCGACGCCGTGGGCAACACGATGAAGGCCGTGACCAAAGGCTATGCGATCGCCAGCGCCGGCCTCGCGGCGATCGTGCTGTTCGGCAGCTACTTCGTCGATCTCGTCGATCACCTTTCGAAACCCGGCATCGCTGCGCTCGTCAATCCGACCCTCGAGCAGATCGCGGCGGTGAAGATGAGCATCGCCTCGACGCTGCAGTTTTCGCTCAATGATCCCAAGGTCATCATCGGCCTCTTTATCGGCGGCTTGCTGCCGTATCTTTTCTCCGCCTTCAGCATGAATGCGGTCGGTCGCGCCGCTGGTGCCGTCGTCACCGAAGTGCGCCGCCAACTCGCGCTCAAGCCCGGCATCCTCCGCGGCGAAGACACGCCCGACTACGGCACCTGCGTGGACATCGTGACCAAGGCCGCGCTCAAGGAAATGATCGCGCCCGCGCTGTTGCCGATCGTGGTGGTCGTGCTGGTCGCCGCGATTCCCGTGCTCGGCAAGGTCGTGCTCGGTGGCGTGCTCGTCGGCTCGATCGTCACCGGACTTTTCATGGGCATCTCGATGACCTCAAGCGGCGGCGCGTGGGACAACGCGAAGAAGTTCATCGAAGAAGGCCACCACGGCGGCAAAGGCAGTGAGGCGCACAAGGCGTCGGTGACCGGCGACACGGTGGGCGATCCCTACAAGGACACCAGCGGCCCGGCGATCAATCCGATGATCAAGGTCGTGAACATCGTCGCGATCCTGGTCATCCCGATCTTTTTCTAATTCCGCGGCCTAGCGGAAAGGTCTTCGTGGAATTGTCGCGCATGGCTTCACGCCATTCGTTTTCCATTAGTTCTCAGCAGAATCGGCCGGCACGACGAGGACCGGGCAATGAGCGCGTTTGGAGACGTCTCTGGTGAAACTTCCAATGATG
>JBAVML010000482.1:0-1720 GCA_049690035.1 Chthoniobacteraceae bacterium | reverse complement strand
GTTCCACGACGTGAGCCGCTTGTCCGGCTTCTTCGACTGCATCCACCAGGACCCAATCATCTCCACGGTGAAGCTCATCGCCGAACCTTGGGACGTCGGTGAAGGCGGATATCAAGTGGGCAACTTTCCGATCCTTTGGGCGGAGTGGAATGGCAAATATCGCGATAATGTCCGCGCCTTTTGGAAGGGTGACATGGGCCAGATCGGCGAGCTAGCTTACCGCCTGACCGGTTCGGCTGATCTTTTCGAAGACGACGGTCGGCGCCCGTACGCCTCGGTGAATTTTCTCTGCGCGCACGACGGCATCACCTTGCACGACACGGTCGCCTACAACGACAAGCACAACGAGGCAAACGGCGAAAACAACCAGGACGGGCATAACGACAACCGCTCGTGGAACTGCGGCGCGGAAGGCCCTACGGACGACGAGGGAATCAACACCCTGCGTCGCCGCCAGCTCCGTAATTTCCTGTCCACGCTCCTGCTCTCGCAAGGCGTGCCCATGATTGTTGGTGGCGATGAGTTCGCCCGCACTCAGCAAGGCAATAACAACGCCTACTGTCAGGACAACGAGATCTCATGGTTTGATTGGAATCACGCCGAGTGGCAGAAGCAGCTCACCGAGTTTACCCGGCGGCTGATCACCTTTCGAAAAGAGCATCCTATCTTCCGCCGACCGAAGTTTTTCCAGGGACGGCGAGTCGCGGGGACGGGACTGAAGGATATCATGTGGCTCGATACCGATGGGAGTGAAATGACCGTCGAGAAGTGGGAGTCCGGAGTCTCGCGTTGTGTCGGAATGCTTTTGTCCGGTGACGTGCTGGATGTGCGCGACGAGCGCGGCCAGCCGGTTCGCGACGACACTTACCTGGTGCTTTTTAATGCGCACCACGAGCCACTCAAGTTCGCGTTGCCGGGTAAGCAGGACGTGAATTGGGAGGTAAGTCTCGACACGCGTTTAGAATCCGGTTTCCCAGATGAGCATCAGACCCTCTCGGCGGGAGACGAACTCGAGGTTCTTGAACGATCCATGTGCGCGCTTCGGCTCGTGAAAGGCACTCAGGAAGACGCGCGCAACATCTCCTGGCGCCAGCAGCAAAAAGCCGAAGCGGCGGCGCCGCCCGTTCCGCGGCGTCCTTCGAAGCACGAACCTATTGACCCGACTACGGTCGGTCCGCGGTTCCGCGCAAGAGCGGGGAAAAGCCGCGGGGTCTCGGACCTTGCCCAAGGCACAGGTGAGCTAAACGAGCCGCCGCTGAAGTAGGTCGCTGATGGCTACGAACAGCGACTTTCTTCCCCAAGGCGCAGAGGTCCATCCGCCGGGCGTGCATTATCGCGTCTATGCTCCACTGGCGCGGACCATAGCTGTTGAGATCCTCTCAACTAAAGGTGATGTCCTGCGGAAAGTGCAGCTAACTTCCTGCGAAGGGCAGTTCTTCCATGGCTGTGACCGCGCAGGTGCGGCGGGCGACCGATACAAGTATCTCCTCAACGAAGCGCAGAGCCTGCCTGATCCGGCATCTCGCTGGCAGCCCGAAGGCGTTCACGGTCCGTCGATGGTGATCGATCCCGGCACGTTCGAGTGGACGGATGCGGATTGGCGCCGTCCGCCGTTTCGCGATCTCGTCATCTACGAACTCCACGTCGGCACTTTCACGACAGGAGGAAGCTTTCGCTCGGCCATCGACAAGCTGCCACACGTGAAGGAGCTGGGTGCGAA
>JBAVML010000481.1:0-16758 GCA_049690035.1 Chthoniobacteraceae bacterium | reverse complement strand
CGCGGAGACCGTGCTGCGCGACGCCCATCGCCTCGTGCGAACGGGCGATGGAGTCGCCTCGCGGATGGCTTGCGCGCTGGCGCGTTCGGCGCTCCGGCGCGGCGACGCGGGCGAAGCAAAACGCTGGACGCGCGACGCGCTCGCCGGTCCGCTGGCCAGCGAGGAATCGCTGGCGGAAGCGTCGTCTCTCCTTGCTGACGATTGGGCGCGAGCGGGCGATGAAACTTTGACCGAAAGCACACTGACCGGTGCGCTGCTCATGCTCAACCAGACCGCCGGAGATCACGACGAACACACGCTCGCGCTGCTGGAGCGGCTGGCCGTGCTCCGGCTGCGCCTGGGCCGCAGCGGCGCCGCGGCGCTCCTCGAACGCGCCCTCGTGGCCAGCGAAGCTCTCAATGGCGTGGACGCAGCGACGACTTCCAACGTCGCCGGTTGGCTGGCGCTGGCTCGGGAGTTGGAGGCTTGGAGGGCATGGCGAGCGGCTGAGCCATCCTCCTCGGCTGCGGCGTGGAACGTTCTCGCCGCCGCCATGGGCGAACGCTGGCAGTGGATGCAGCCATCGTGCGAGTGGATTGCGCAAGCTTTTGCCGAGGCGCGCGCGCTCGCCGCTCCCGAGCGCCCGCGCTTGTGAAGCACCGCAGCGAGCGGCTATCCTCCCGTACTTCGCCATGAATAAAGCCGCCCCCATCATCCTCCTTCTCGTCTCGATCGCGCTCGGCGCGTTTGCCATCTACGAATACCAGCAGGCGGAGCACTTCAGCGATCTGGTTGCGCAGTTGCGCAAGGACGCGGCGGGAGCCCGCGAGGAATCCGACACGAACACGGCCGAAATCCGCAAACTCAAGGAGCAGACCCGCACCCAGAAAGTCGCCATCGACCAGCTCGAGGCGCGCAACAAGGAACTCGTGAACGGGGCGTCGCCAGACGCGGCGAAGTCCGCGAGTGCAAGCACGCCGGGCGAGGCGGCGAAAGGCGATGGCGGCGGCTTCATGAAGGGCTTCGCGAAAATGTTCTCCGATCCAAAGATGAAAGGCGCGATGCGGGCGCAGCAGACCGCGGCCGTGAACATGATGTACGCGGACCTCGCGAAGGAACTCGGGCTCGCGCCGGATGTCGCGCGGCAGGTGCTGGCGCTGATCGGCGACCGGCAGGCAGACGTGGCGGAGAAAGGCATGGCCGCGATGAGCAATGGCGAAAAGGACATGGCCAAAATCGGCAAGGAGACCACCGCGATGAAGTCAGCTTACGATGATCAACTCAAGGCGATCCTCGGCGAGGATGGGTATAAGAAGTTCCAACAATACGAAAAGACGATCGGCGAACGCGCCGTGCTCGATCAGATCCAGCGGCAGCTCTCTGCTGCCGGCACGGCGATCGATCCGGCCCAGACGAAGGGACTGCTCGCGATAATGACGGAAGAGCGCGTGAAGACCCCGAATCCCTTGGGGTCCGGCGGCGAACCCGGAGCGCAAATGAAACTCATGCAAAGCGAGCAGGCGATCGATGGCTGGATCAAGAGCCAGGAAGACTTCAATCGGCGCGTGCTCGATCGGGCGCGCACCGTGTTGAACCCGGATCAAATGCTCAGCTTTGAGGCCGCGCAGAAGCAGCAACTCGATATGCAAAAGATGGGCGTCCAGATGAGCAAGGAGATGTTCAAAGGCGGGGGGAAGTGAATGGTGAAGAGTGATCGGTGAATGGCGGTGGCGAGCCTTCCGCCAAGCACAAATCATCGTTCACCATCCACATTCCACGCATGGCCCTGCCGCTCCGCTACAATTTCCGCAACGTTCTCGTCCGCTGGCGGGCGACGCTGACGACGATTCTCGGAATCGCGCTGGTGGTGGCCGTGTTTGTGGTCGTGCAGTCGCTCGCGGCGGGACTGGAAAAGGCGAGCGGAAACACGGGCGATCCGCGCAATTTGATGATCGTGCGGCGCGGCTCGAATGCGGAGTCCGGCAGCCAGATCACGCGGGAGCAATTCAACACGATCCAGTATTCCCCGGAGATCGCGCGCGATGCGGAGGGCCGGCCGTTCGTTTCCGTGGATACGCTGGTCATCCTCAATCTCCCGCGCGGCGGCGGCTTCGAGGGCGAGGCGAACGTTTCATTGCGCGGCATTTCGCCAAATGGATTCGCGCTGCGTCCGCAGGTGGCGCTCGCGGCGGGCCGCTGGTTTGAAGCGGGCAAACGCGAGGTGGTGGTCAGCGCACGGTTGGCGAAACGCTTCGCGAAAATGCAAGTCGGCGACGTGATCAAGATCGGCCTGCGCGAGCTGACGGTGGTTGGGCATTTCGACGGGCAGGGAAGTGCGTTTGATTCCGAGGCCTGGATGGCGGCGGATGAAGTGCGTTCACTTTTCACCCGAGACAACTACTGCAGCGTGCTCGTGCGCCCGCTCGACGAGGCAGCGGGCGACGCGCTGATCAAACGACTCGAAGCTGACAAGCGGCTCGGCGTGCGCGTGCTGCGCGAGACGGCGTATTACAAGGAGCAGACGAAGACGGCGGCGCCGATCAAGTTTCTCGGGAGTTTCCTCGCGACGGCGATGTCGGTCGGCGCCATCTTCGCCGCGATGAATACGATGTATGCCAGCGTGGGCGCGCGGACGCGGGAGATCGGCACGCTGCGGGTGCTCGGATTTCGGCGGCGCTGGGTGCTGCTCGGCTTCGTCATCGAGGGCGCGCTGGTCGCGCTGATCGGCGGGATTGTCGGCGTGCTCGTGGCTCTGTTTTGGAATGGGCGCAGCGCGGGGACGATCAGCTTCGAGACGTTCAGCGAGACGGTTTTTCAATTGCAGGTCACGCCGCGGCTGATGCTCGAGGGGCTTCTGTTTGCGGTTCTCGTGGGAATTGTCGGGAGCCTGCTCCCCGCCCTGCGCGCGGCGCGCTTGCCGGTGATCGCGGCGCTGAAATCGGTATGAACGCCGAGCACCTCCGCAGCATTCACATCGAGCCCGGCCAGCGGCGGCGGCAGCAGCGTTCGATGGTGCTGATCTTCACCACGGTCACGGGGCTGGCCATCCTCGCCGGCTGGCTGGCCTGGCCGCGTGAGGAAGATGCGCACCGGGTCTTCGATGGGAAACAGCAGGTAAAAACGAGCGACGCACTGCGCATAGCGACACCCGCACCGGCGAATGCTGTGCCCGTGTCCACCGCGAGCGGCGACACGGTGCTCACCACCAGCGGCTACATCGTCAATCGCGAACGCATCGAGATAAGCCCGCGCATGATGGGACTGGTGACGTGGATCGGCGTGAAGAAGGGCGACCTCGTGAAGAAGGATCAAATTCTCGTGCGCCTCGATGACGCCGAGCAGCGCGCGCGATTGCTTGAGATCGAAGGACAGTTGCTGGGCGCGAAGGTGGCACTCGAGCGGACCAAGATCGCCTTCCAGCGCGTCAAACGCCTGCGCGCCTCGAACAACGAAACCGCCGAGAAGGAAGACGAGACCCGGCTCGCCGTGCGGGCCGCTGAGGCGACCGTGCAGCAGATCGAAGGTGTGCGCGAGAGCGCGAAGGTGGCGTTGGACTGGACCGTGATCCGCTCGCCGATCGACGGCGTCGTGTTGGAGAAACTGGCCGTCGCCGGCGCGCTTGTCACCCCCCAGAGCTTCGGCGGCACGCGCGGCCCGAGCACCGCGCTCGTCGCGCTCGCCGATCCGCAGGATCTTCAGGTCGAGATAGAAGTGAATGAATCCGACCTGCCGAAAATCCGTCTCGGCCAACGCTGCCGCGTCACGCCCGAAGCCTTCCCAGAACACCACTATGGCGGCGTCATCGCCGAGATGGCCCCCGAGGCGAGCCGGCAGAAGGGCACGCTGCAAATCAAGGTGCAGATCGAAAAGCCCGACCGCTTCCTCACTCCCGAGCTGAGCGCGAAAGTGGAGTTTTTCAAGGGGAGTAACTAGGCTTTCCCGGCCTCAGGGTCGCCATTTGGCTATTATGGAACTGCCTTAATACTCCCCCGGTCACAGCCTCGAATCGCCAAAACGAGAGAAACCGGCGCAACTGAACGACTGCAAACGAGCGGAAAAAGCCGGCTGCGCTTCCAACTCTTCCAGCGACGAATTCAGTCCGAAATCAAAAGTGGAGCTGGCGAACTCCTTGCGCATGATTGCCGCTGGCTAGAGCGGGCGTCCGTGCTCGCCCTCGATCCCAAGGAGACGCTCTCCGCGGCCGTCGTCCGACGCCAGTGTTTGATTGCGAGTGCCTTGCCCAGCGTTCAGCCCGCACCCGCGGCGGAACTCGTCCTCGCCGCCGATCAATGCATCATCACGCCGGCCGGTCGCATCGAAGATACCGCGCGCGCCCGCGCCGCTGGCGATGAAGTGCGCACGGTGATCGCCGGCTATCATCGGTTCACCGACTGGGGACGCGACACCATGATCAGTCTCGCAGGTCTGACGCTGACCACCGGCCGGCATCAGGAAGCGGCGTGGATTCCCCGCACCTTCGGCCACTACATCCGCGACGGCCTGATCCCAAATCTCTTTCCCGAAGGCGAACGCGACGGGCTCTATCACACCGCGGATACGACGCTCAGGTTTTTCCACGCCCTCCCGGGCCAAGACCGAAAGGACGACGAAATGACACCCCGCACGGTTTTGCATAAGGGCGGCGACAAGACGGCCGCCGGCGCGGCTTATGAGATCGGCCGCTATGAGCAACTGCTCACGCTGCCGGGGCCGGTCGATGCTTCGAAGATGAAGATTGATCGCTCGGGGAGCACGCTGACGATCACCCTGCCGAAGGCCGAACACGCCGGCACGACGCCGGGCCAGGGCTAAGGGATTGAGCAGCGATTCCGCGTGCTGCCAGCGGCGAGGGCCGCTGGGCACGCGGATTTTTCGTTGCGCAAGATCTGGCGCATTCAGCGGCGGTTCGGGTGCCGGGGTTTTTCAATGGCGATTGCCGAAAAGCCAGCGGAAGAAATTCTTTTTCACGCGCGGTGGTTCCGTCGGGTCGGCAGCGGAGGTTTCTTGTGCAGGTGATCTCTGCACGGTGCGGCGGGGCTGCTTGATCGTCGGCTGCGGATAACGTTCGCGGGTGTTTGCGCGGGATTCCGGTTGTGAAGGCGTGGGGGTCCCGCGTCCGCGGTGGCGTCCGCTTGCGGCACATCGCTCTCCACCTCGACCGAGTCGATCATGCGAAACGGGTGGGGCTTCGAAGCGGGCGGCAGCGCCGCGATTTGCAGCGCGTAATCGCCACGATCCAGAGCGAGGCTCTCGTCGAGGATTTTCGCCGCGATGGGCGCGGCCACTGAACCGCCGTGGGCGCCGCCCTGCACCATGACGCATACCGCATACTTCGGCTGCTCAAACGGCGCGAAACCGACGAACCACGCGATGGTGTCATTCTGCCCTTCGCGCTTCGCCTGCGCGGTGCCGGTTTTCCCCGCGACCATGACATCGTACAGACGAGCGCGCCCAGCGGTGCCGCCGCGTTCGTTGACCACTTCTCACAAGCCGCGACGGACTTTCGCCAGACCTTCTTCGCTGATTCCCATGCGGCGCAGGTCGGCGCGAACGCGCCCCTCCGGCGGAGCGACGACGCTCCCGTCATCGCGACGCACCGGCCGGCCCTCGGGATCGATCACGCTCTTGATCAGGCGCGGGTAGAAGGCCACGCCGCCATTCGCGACGGCCGAGTAAGCCATGACGAGTTGTAACGGCGAGACGAGGTCATAGCCCTGGCACCAGCATGACGATGCCCATCGTGAGCAGTCGCGGATCAGTGCGTGGTCGATACATCACCCGGCCTCCTCGCTACTGCGGACCTTTCGCCAGCCCCGGGCGGCTGACGGGCTTCACCGTGAAACTCCAGCGGCCTTCCAGCTTTCGACCATTGGATTTTGCCGAGACGATCACGGTGTAAGTGTCCGGCTCGAGCGGCGTCTTGATCTGACATGAAATCGTCTGCGTGGTGGAGTCAAGCTGTGCCGGGAGCAATCCGACGCCGCTCATGCGCAGGCTCGCGCTGCCGGCTTCGATCTCACCGAGCGCGGCGAGACTCGCGCGGACGGGCGGCTCCTCGTCCCCGATGACCGCGCCATCCGCGGGCTGCGGATCGAGCAATTGCGCACTAACCAACGACGCTTCGCCACTCGCGCTCCCGCCATTGCCGAAGGTCACCGCCGACGCGAAAATCTTCGGCTCATTGGATTGAATCATGTAGCGCCCGAGTGCGTTCGCCGGCGTGTCGTAGGCCAGTTTCTCGCCATTCACCGTGAAGACCATTTCGTAGCCGGCCTTCTCCGCCATCTCCTTCACATGATCATCGTAGCGCTCGTACGGCACCGCGAGCGCCGTTACCTTGAGGCCGAGTTTTTGTTCGAGCATTTCCTTCGAGCCGTTGAGTTCATTCCACAGCCACGTTTCGTAGTCCTGCCCCTTGTGCCGCTTGCCACGCAGATCGGGATGCGAAATGGTGTGGCTCTGGATGCCGACGCCCGCGTCGCGCATTTCCGCGAGCTGCCCCCAAGTCAGCGAGCCGCCGCCCGACTTCGGACCGCCCTTCACATAGTCGGTGTAAATGAAGAGCGTGAATGGGTAGTCGAACTTTTTCAAGATCGGCCACGCGACATCGTAGGCGGAGTTATAGCCGTCATCGATGGTGATGATCGCGCTCCGCGACGGAACGTTCTGCTCGCCGTGCCGCCACGCGAGGAATTGCTTCAGCGGGATGACCTTGATGCCGTCGCCCTTGAGCGCCTGCATTTGTTTCTCGAAATCTCCCGGCGTGATCTCGGTATCCGGGTGCCTCACCTTCTCGACGAAACGATGATAGCCGAGCACGACAACCTGAGCGTTGCGGTCGACCGCCGGCTTTGCGGGCGCTGCCGCAACGGCGGTCGCGCCCGCGGGAAGCGGACTCGCTTCTGCAGTCTTGACCTGAGTAACCGGCTGAACGTTTGGCATCTTGGGACATCCGGAAAGGCTGAGCAGCACCGCCACGACCCACAGAGTCGTAGTCATAATTTACCGTTAGGACGCTGCGCCGCTGGCGCAACCAGGCGTTTCCCTGATTGTGCCGACCAGATTGGCAAAGGAGCGCGCTCGGAGACCCACGGAGCCGCGCAAACGTTTCGCGGCACAAGAAGGGAAACCTAGTGTCCGGCCCCGATGACGGTTTTTTTAGACTCGATCTCGTGAAAAAAGGTGACGTGCTCTTCGTCATCGATGACCGGCCCTTTAAGGCGGATCTCGAGAACAAGCGCGCGGCGGTGGCGAAGGACGAGGCGCAGATCGCGCTGACGGATGCGGAGTTGAAGCGCTCGACGGATTTGTTGAAGCGAAAGGTCGTCGCCCAGCAGGATTCTGACACGAGCAAGGCGCAGGCGGCGCAGGCGGGCGCGCAACTCGCCGCCGACCAGGCCGCGGCGGAGACGGTGCGCTTGAATCTCGAATGGACGCGCGTGACCGCGCCGATCGCAGGCCGCCTCAGCCGCATGAATGTCACGGTGGGAAACCAGGTCACCATCGCGACCTTGCTGACCACGATCGTCTCCGTGGATCCGATGTATTGCTACGTCTCGGTGTCGGGGCGCGCGTTCCTGCGTACCAGCAATTCGCAGAGCGCAAGCAGGAGAAGAATTTGCATCGCGTGAAGATTCCCTGCTACGTCGGCCTGGAGAGCGAGGACGGCTTTCCGAACGGAGGCGTCATCGACTTCATCGACAACGCCGTGGACGCGAACACCGGCACGATCCAGATGCGCTGCGTCATCCCCAATCCCACCGGCTCCCTCACGCCGGGCATCTTTGCCCGCATGCGCGTCGCGCGCTGCGAGCCCTACAAGACGCTGCTTGTGCCGGACTAGGCGATCGGCGCGGAACAAAGCGAGCGCTATCTCCTCGTCGTCGGGCAGGACGACGTCGTCGTTTCCAAGAAGGTGAAAGTGGGCACGCTTTTCGGAATCTTGCACTCCAACGTCGTCGGCCTAAATCCCGCCAATCGCGTCGTGGTGAACGGAACGCGGAAGGCGCAACCGGGTGGAAAAATCACGCCGCAGGAAGTGCCGATCCCGGACGATGCATTGCGCGCGCTGGATACGGAAACGAAGCCGCAGAGCGCGCCGCCGGGTGAGGCGGCAACGCCATGAACGTCGCGCGCTTTTTCATCGACCGCCCGGTCTCCGCCGCGGTGCTCTCGATCGTCGCCATCATCGCCGGCGCGCTCTCGGTGCTGACGTTGCTCGTAAATCAATATCCCGAAATCGCGCCGCCCACGGTCACCATCACCACCGTCTATCCCGGCGCGAACGCGAAGACCGTCGCCGACACCGTTGCGACGCCGCTCGAAGAGCAGATCAACGGCGTTGAGCACATGCTCAACATGTCGAGCCAGAGCACCAACGACGGCCGCATGTCGCTCACCGTGACCTTCGCCGTCGGCACAGATCTCGACACCGCGCAGGTGCAGGTGCAAAACCGCGTGGCCATTGCCCAGCCGCAGCTTCCCGAGGACGTGCAGCGGCAGGGTCTCACGATAAAAAAGGCGTCGCCCGACATCACCCTCGTCGTCGCGATTTTGTCACCGGACGAATCGCACGACACCGTGTTTCTCAGCAACTACGCGACCCTGCAGTTCCGCGATGAAGTCGGGCGCTTGCCGGGTGTCGGCGACATCACGATCTTCGGCGTGCGCGATTATTCGATACGCCTCTGGCTCGATCCCGACAAGCTCTGCGACGGGCCATGGGCACCACCGTCTTCTTCGGAATGCTCCGCGTCACCTTCTTCGGGATTTTCCTCACGCCGGTCTTCTTCACCATCATCCGCAAACTCACCCGTCGCGACGTGCTCCCGCAGGCCGGGCGCGCCGCATCGCCGGTCGCTCAGCAGGGAGTGCGAGCGCCTAGTCGATGAGACGCGCGCGGCGCGTCTTCGCCCGGATATGTCGGCACTCCAGCACCGCATACGAATCATGAGATCGGAGCCGTGGTGGCAGTTGATCGACGGATTTGCGCCGCATCCGCCGCTGAACCGCGCAGCGTGCGCTTGGAATTGCTAGTGAGTTGATGGCGGTACCTCACGCCAGGAGGACAAACGCACGCTGCTCGGGCGATTCGGTTTCGGACGCCGCCTTTATGTAAGGAACTTCTATACGCTGACGGGCTGCACGAAATCGATGCACAGCACGCTACGATCGCCGCCACCCTGACGCGCGAGCTGGTCCGCAAAACGCCGGCCATTGACACCGACGAGCCGGTGGCGCGGCAACACGAAGAACGCTATTACCAGAACTACGGCTGGGATCCGTATTGGGTCCTGCCCGGCGGCGCGGGCATGGGAATGCTCGGCTACCGAATGCCGGCCGCTCCTCTTCCCGAGAGTTCGAAAAATCTCCAACCCGACGGGCCGCCAGAACCCGAAGGCGACCCGCACCTGCGCTCCAGCTTGAAAGTGCGCGGCTACGGCCTTCACGCCCAGGATGGCGAGTTCGGACACGTCAGTGACTTCGTTCCCGACGACGCAGATTGGCGGCTCCGCTACTTTGTCATCGCCACCCGCAATTGACTGGCGGGCAAACACGTCCTCGTCGCGCCTGATAGGATCGAACGTATCTCCCACGACAATGGGCAGGTCTTCGTGAATCTGCCGCGTTCGATCATCAAGGATGCGCCGGACTATGATCCAGCCGCGCCGGTGAGCCGCTCTTATGAGGAGCGCTTGCCTGCTCCATTACGGCCGAAAACTTACTGGGAAGCGGAGCAAGCCGTCGCCCGGTAAGTGCGCGATGGTCGATGCGCCCGCGATTTCGTTGAGAGCGCCAGCGGACCATCCCGGCGGGGCCTTGCCATGAAATTTGAAGTCGTGATCACGGCGGGCGGATTCGCCAGAGCCTATTGCGCACGGACGCTCGCGCGCCTGCTCGGGGCCGGTTCCAGCGGCGCATCGCGCTCGTCTCAGAATACAACGTGCTCACCTTCCAGCCAATGCTTCCCGAGGTCGTCGGCTCCACACTCTCGCCGCTCGATGTCGTTTTAATCCGCTTCGCACGTGCCGCTGCTCACTGGCGTTGCGCAGCAACTCTTCCCCCGCGAGGCGCAGTAAAGCCGCACGCCGGCGGTTGAGTGAGCGCGCGCCGGCACCCCGCGGATCCCCGGCGCCCCTCGCCCCAACCACTTCACCTCGAACCGCCACGCCATGAATGCCAGACAGAAAAACTGAACTAACACCGGCTGCAAACAGTCTCACTTAGGAGAAAGACAAAATCCTATGACCACACACGTTGACGAAGCCATTCATGGCAAAGTTCTGGAAGTTCACCTGAGTGGCAAACTGACCAGCGAAGACTACGCGAAATTTGTTCCCGACGCCGAGGCGCTGATTCAAAAGCACGGCAAGATCCGCATCCTCGCGATGCTCGATGCCTTCCATGGCTGGAATGCCGGCGCGCTCTGGGAGGATATCAAGTGGGACGCCCGGCATTTCAAACACGTCGAGCGCATCGCCGTGGTCGGAGAAAAGAAGTGGCACCGGTGGATGGTGGGCTTCTGCAAGCCCTTCACCTCGGCCGAAGTGCGCTACTTCGAGCACGATCAACTCGCCGCTGCGCGCCTCTGGGTGGAGGCCGAATAGCACTGGGTCGTGAACCCGCAGCTCGCGCGCGTGTTGCTGGTGACATTCGTCTGCGCGTGGAGCGTGGGCGGTTGCCAGTCGCCCGGCGCCAACCCAAGACAGGAGCGGGCCGCTGCGGGCGCTCGCGTGAGCCGCGACGGTCAGTTGCAGGCGACACGCCCGCAGCACGAGTTTCGCGGATTGCGGACGCGATTGCCGGGCAAAAACATGCGGGAGGTCGCCTCGCTCCTCGGCACTCCGGCGCACGTCGTCAACATGGGTGACCGCGAGTGGTGGGACTACAAGAATGTGGCTTACGACTCGGTGACCGGACGAACCGTTTCTAGTCTTTCCATTTGGTTCACGTGTCGCGTGGCGGATGACGTGCAGGCGTCATTTTGAGTCGCTTCCAATCACCGTGCAGTTGTGACCTCCGGTTTTAAGACCTTGGAGGAATTTATCGAGATTGCCGCCCCGCCCTCGGCGGTCTTTGAACGCTGGACGCGCTTTGAAGAGTTCTCGCTTCATGGAAGGAGTCTTCGAAGTGCGCCGTATTGGGGAGAGAAAGAATCGCTGGCGAGGTAAATTTGCTGGCGAGCCGCGGGAGTGGCATTCGGACATCACGGTGTGGATACCCGGTCGAAGGATCGCATGGCGCGCTACGTCAGCCGGCGCACACAGATCGTGGGCCGTGTGTGTCGAACCCGCTGATGCCGGCGGGACGCGGCTCACGCTCAAAATGCTCATCGATCCCGGTGAAGCGTGGGCGCAGATGCCAAGCGCCGAAGGCATCTCGCGCCGACTTCAAGGCAATCTGGCACGTTTCAAGGCGCTGGTGGAAGCGACGAGTTAGACGCATTTCCAAAGTTTCCATCTCCCCGGCGGAACCGCTCGAATGGCCCAACACCAACGCTACTCCTGACCCTTTCATTTCCTGGCCTGAGCGGCTTCGAGTTGCCGGCGGAGAATTGCGGTGATGCGCGGAAAGGCGACCAGGCGCCATGCACCATCCGACCACCGCGCGCGCAAGACTTGAAAGTTGTCTTCGCTGGCCAGGTCTCGTCCCGAGTGTGCAAATTGATAAACAACATAGGCCAGGCCGCGTGCCTCGGTGACGGCGTGAACGTCCGCCGAGATTCGGCCCGTGCTTGCGCCCTCGTGAGTGCCGGGCCTGGGCTCCAGCACACTGTGGTAGCGCCGCCAAAAATCTTTCGGCGAAAGCGCCCGGAGCGACTTTAGATCGCTGATGCCACGCCGGCGCCAGTAGTCGCCCCAGAAACCGCTCCACTGCACTTCCGCCAGCTTGAGCAGGATTCGCCGCTGCTCCTCGTAGGACGGATAGTCGAGAAGCTCGCGAAACTCCACCGGCCCGAATAGTCCCATGAGGCATACTCCTTCGTCAGTTTTTTTAGCGCGACCGTGTCCTCATTTGTGAGCGCGGACGCCGGATGGGCGAACAACGTGACGGCGATGGCGAAGACAAAGATGCGGGGGTTCATCGGGAAACGGATATGTAATGAGTCGGCCTCGACCGCGATCAGCAAATGGGTTCGCTTCACAAGCCTCAATCCCCGTTCAGGCCCTTTTCCGCTGCTGCGCGGGGCCGTCTTCGCGGGAGAGATTTTGCGCGGTGTTGATCAGGCCGACGTGGGAAAATGCCTGCGGAAAATTTCCGAGCTGCCGCCGGTCATGCGGGTCGTATTGTTCGGCGAGCAGGCCGAGGTCGTTGCGAACGGCGAGCAGTCGCTCGAAGACGGCGCGCGCTTCCTCGCGGCGGCCGGCGAGCACGTAGTTATCGGCCAGCCAGAAGGTGCAGAGTAGGAACGCGCCTTCATGGCGGTGCAGCCCGTCGGCCTTTCCCGCGGAGTCGGTGCGATAGCGGCGCACGAAACCATCGACCAGCAGTTCGCGCTCGATCGCCGCGACCGTGCCGCGCACGCGCTCGTCATCGGCGGGGAGGAAGCCGACGAGTGGGATCATGAGCAGCGAGGCGTCCATTTCCTCGCCGCCGTATTCCTGCGTGAACGCACCTTTCATTTTGTGGAAGCCGCGCTCGCAAATCTCGTCGCGCAGCGCGTCGCGATGACCGCGCCAGCATTCCACCGGGCCGTCGCAGCCGAACTGTTCGACTGCCTTCACCGCGCGATCGAAGGCGACCCACGCCATGACCTTCGAGTGCGTGAAATGCCGCCGCGGGCCGCGCATTTCCCAGATGCCCAGTCGCGGGCCTGGTCGCGGTGCATGGCGGCACGGCGCGTGAAAGCCCGGCGTCAGGGGAGGGCGGTAGGCTGCTTCTCACCGCCTCGACTTATGCAATTCGCTCTTTAGCGTCGTCTCGTCGAGGGCCTCGGCAACACCCAATACCGGCTCGGCCAGCAGCGCTCGACGAGAATCTGAATCGCACCCTGACAGCCGAAACGGCGGCGCGTGTCGAACTCCATCCACGTCGGTCTCCCATCCCGGATTACCGTCCGCGCTCTCTCAACGACTTCCTCCTCCAAGCAACCTCCGCTCAGCGAACCGACCGCGCTTCCATCCCCGGCAATCAACATTCGCGCGCCCGGCCGGCGGTAGCTGGAGCCGTGGGCTTTCACGAGAGTCGCCAGCGCGAATGGCTCGTGGGGTCGCCTTTCAAACGCGCGGACGATGTCGCCGATCTCGCGCATCAGAGCAGCTTGTCCAGAGTGATCGGGAGGTCGCGCACGCGTTTTCCCGTCGCGTGAAAGACGGCATTCGCGATGGCTGCTGCGGTGCCGGTGATGCCGATTTCGCCCAAGCCTCGAGCGCCCATCGGATTGAACGCGAAGTCCGGTTCGCCGACGAAATGCACTTCGATCTCGGGCACGTCGGCGTTCACGGGCACATGGTATTCGGCGAGATTGCGATTGGCGGGCACGCCGGTCGCGGGGTCGAGCACGGTCTCTTCTTCCAGCGCCATGCCGATGCCCATGACCACGCCGCCGAGGATCTGGCTGCGCGCGGTTTTCGCGTTCATCACGCGCCCGCAATCCATCACGGATACAAAGCGCGTGACCTGCACGCGTGGCAGCGCCGGATCGATCTGCACCTCGCAAAATTGTGCGCCGAAAGATTGGAAGACCACCTGCGGTTTCAGCAAGAGCGGCGGTTTGAAACTGCCATCGCCGTCGATGAAATCCTTCCCCGCGCGGCGCAGGATTTCGGCGAAGCTGTCGCTCTTCGTCGAGTCGTCTTGCGCGCTCAAGCGGCCTGGCGTGGACATCACGATCTTCGAGGCGCTCAGGCCATACAGCGGCGAGCGTTCGTCGTCGGTAGCCAGCTTGGCGAGGTTGTGATGCAGCGCGCTGGCGGCGTCATAAATCGCGGAGCCGACGGTCGCCGTGGTATTCGAGCCGCCGGCGACGGGGCCGAACGGGAGGTCCGAATTTCCCAGCTCGAACTTCACTTTTTCCACCGGCACGCCGATCGCCTCCGCGCTGATTTGCGTAAGCACGGTGTAAGCGCCCGTGCCGATGTCGTGCGCGGCGCATTTCACCACGGCATCGCCATTCGCGCTGAGCTGAATGCTGGCCTCGGCGGCCATCTTGTATGCGGGATACGTCGCGGTCGCCATGCCCCAGCCGACGAGCAGGCCATCTTTCTGCATCGAACGCGGCTCCGGCGGACGTTTAGCCCAGCCAAATTTCTCCGCGCCGAACTGATAGGCGGCCTTCAAGTTTTTCGAGCTCCACGGCTTGTCCTTGATGGGATGCGTGTCCGCGTGGTTCGCAAGCCGGAGCGCGATCGGGTCCATCTTCAGCTCGGCGGCAAGTTCATCCATCGCGCACTCCAGCGCGTAGGTGCCAGGGCATTCGCCGGGCGCGCGCATGAAGGTGGGCGTGGCAACATTCACCGGAAAGACGGTTTCCTCGACGGTGATCGCGGGGCTCGCGTAAAGGACGCCGGTCGAACGTGCGCCGGTGCTCTCCACATATTCGCCGACGGGCGATGTAAGCGTCTCGACGCGATGGCGGATCGCCTGCAACTTGCCCTCGCGCGTGGCTGCAAGCGCGATGGTTTGCGTGATCGGCGTGCGATGTCCGGTGCCGCTGAACATGTCCGGTCGCGAAAGCGCCAGCTTCACCGGCGCGCGCACGACTTTGGCCGCCATCGCGGCGAGGATGACGTGCGGCCAGACCGCGCCTTTGCAGCCAAAGGCGCCGCCGACAAACGGACTGATCACGCGCACATTTTCGCGCTTCAAACCAAACGTGCGGGAGAGCAAATCCTGAACACCCTTCACATATTGCGTCGCATCGTGCAGCGTAAGCTGATCGTCCGCAACCCACTCCGCGACGGTCGCCGACGGCTCCATCGGATTGTGCGTTTCTTGCGGCGTTTCGTAGCTGCGTTCGACGATGACGAGGCTCTGGTCGGCGAGCGCTTTTTCGACATCACCCTTTTCGAGTTGCACCGGCTCGCCGTTGTTCTTGTCCGGCTTCTTTCCTTTGTCGCCGCTTCGTTTTGCGTTCAGAGCGGGCGCGGATTCGGCGTAGGAGATCTTGATCAACGACGCGGCGTGACGCGCCTGCTCCAGCGTCTGCGCCACGACCAGCGCCACATACTGTCCGCCGTAGTGAATCTGACCGTCGGCGAGCGGAAGCCGGAGTTCATTGCGAATGCCGCCGCCGGTGGCTTGCGAACCCTCGCCGGGATCCTTGGCTTTTGGAGCGTTGAGATGCGTGAGCACGAGACGCACGCCGGGCGCGGCTTCGGCGGCGGTGGCATCCAGCGCGGTGATTCGCCCGTTTGAAATTCGACTCGTCAGCGCAAAGGATTGGAGCACGCCGGGCGGACTGAACTCCGCCGCGTAGGGCGCGGCGCCGGTGATTTTCAGCCGGCCATCCACCCGGTTGATCGGCTTACCCAGGATGCGCGGTGCGATGCTCGGAGTACTCATGCTTTGGCGGCCACGGTGCTTAGTGCGCGGACGATGGTGCGCCGCGCGAGTTCGATTTTGAAGGTGTTGCGCTCATAACCTTTCGCCCCCGCGAGCGCCGCATCCGCAGCCGCGCGAAAAGCCGGCTCGCCGGCGTCCTGACCAACGAGCGCGGTTTCCGCCTCGAAGGCCCGCCACGGCTTGTGCGCGACGCCACCGAGGGCGACGCGCGCGTGGGAAATTCTCCCGCCCGGCTCCGTCTGTAAAGACGCGGCCACGCTGACGAGCGCAAAGGCGTAGCTCGCGCGATCACGCACCTTGAGATAATGCGAACGCGCGGCAAACGGCGGGAGCGGCAGATCGACGGCGGTAATCAATTCGTCGGGAGCGAGATTGGTGTCGCGGTCGGGCGTGTCGCCTGGCAGTCGATGAAAATCCGCGAACGGAATCTCCCGCTCGCCGCGCGGCCCGCGCACGCGGATCACCGCGTCGAGCGCCGCGAGCGCCACGCACATGTCGCTCGGGTGAGTTGCGATGCATTGGTCGCTTTGCCCGAGAATCGCGTGGATGCGGTTGTAGCCTTTCAAGGCGCCGCAGCCGCTGCCGGGGTTGCGCTTGTTGCACGCGGGAAAAGCGGGGTCGTAGAAGTAATAGCAGCGCGTGCGCTGGAGCAGATTGCCGCCGACTGTCGCCATGTTGCGAAGCTGCGGGCTGGCGCCGGCGAGGAAGGCTTCGCTCAGCACCGGATAGCGTTCCTTGATCAGCGGGTGCTCGGCCACGGCGGAATTTCGCGCCAGCGCGCCGAGACGCACACCTTCGCCGCCGGGCAATTCCTCAACCTTTGAGAGCGGCAGCCGATTGATGTCGATAAGCCGCTCCGGCGTCTCGACGCCCATCTTCATCAGGTCGATCAAATTCGTCCCGCCGCCGAGAAATTTCGCATTCGGTCGTACGGCCAGATCGGCGACCGCTTGCTGTTCATTGACCGCGCGTGAATAGGCGAAAGGATTCATGCGGCGGGCGTTTTGGATTTCGCCTCGCGGATCGCGGCGACGATGTTCGGATACGCGCCGCACCGACAGAGGTTGCCACTCATCCACTCGCGAATTTCGCCGACGCTGCCGGCGTGGCCTTCATTCAAGAGCGCGACCGCGGAACAAATCTGCCCCGGCGTGCAATAGCCGCATTGAAAACCATCGTGTTCGAGAAAGGCCGCCTGCACCGGATGCAACTCATCGCCTTTCGCCAAACCCTCGACGGTCGTGATCTCATCGCCGTCATGCGTCACCGCCAGGC
>JBAVML010000480.1:0-18186 GCA_049690035.1 Chthoniobacteraceae bacterium | reverse complement strand
CGATGGGAACGCACCGGCTGGCCAATCCCGCACGATGGTCGAGAACTTCTCGCTCACTCACCCGGCGGCGCCGGTGAAGCTCGGCTCTCTCGAACTCGGCGTGGGCGAGACGGTTCGCGCCGCACGCTTTGCCGACGGCCGCCTCTACGTCGTCACGTTTTTCTCGATCGATCCGCTCTGGGTCGTGGATCTCGCGGACGCGATGAAGCCCACGCTGCTGGGCGAACTCCAGGTTCCCGGGTTCTCGACCTACATCGAGCCGCTCGGCGACCGGCTCGTCGCGGTTGGGCGCGTTAATTCGCAGACTGCCGTCTCTCTATTCGATGTGAGCAATCCCGCCGCGCCGGCAGTGCTCAGTCAGCTCCCGCTCGGCGAAGGTTACAGCTACAGCGAGGCCAACTGGGATGAAAAGGCCTTCAGCGTCATCCCGGAGCACAATCTCATTCTTGTCCCATACTCCGGCTACGATACGAGCACTGGCTGGGCAAGCCGTGTGCAACTCATCGATCTCAACCGCGATGGGCTGACCAAGCGCGGCGTTGTGGACAAAGGCTTCGCGGCGCGGCGCACCGAAGTGGTCAATGACCGCATCCTTGCGATTTCGTCGAGCGATCTTGTCACGGTGGATTTTGCGGACCGCGACCATCCGAGCGTCACGTCTGACGTAGAGATCACCTGGCGCGTCGATCGCGTTTTCCTCAAGGGGAAGCATCTGGTCGAAATTGGGGGCTCCTCTGACTGGCGCACCACGTCACCGCCGAACATCAAAATCGCCACCGCCGCTGACCCGGACGTTGTTCTCAGCGAGTTCGACCTCGAAAATGTGCCCGTCACCGGCACAACGATGCGGGACGGAAAACTTTACGTCGCCCAGCAAAACTCGGTCTGGTGGTCGCCACTTTACAATGTCGATGGCACGGTGGACACGACCGCGACGCCTCCAAAAAATCCGCTGATCGTCTCCGTATTCGACGTTTCATTGCTCCCCAAAATCAAACGCCTCGGCCGCACAGAGACTGACGTGGATCCCAGCTATGGCTACGGCGCCCCTCAGCTTGAGCCCGCTTGGCCCAATGACTCGACACTCGTCTGGGTCCGCGCGCAGTGGTCCTCGTGGTGGTGGTATTATCCCATGCCGATGTTGATGCTCAATACTCCGATCGCCGTGGCCGACGTTGGAGTTCTACGAGTCGCCGCGGCCCCCACCGTGTCTGGCCAGACCGTGAGCCTCGCGGACTCCGGTTCCGTGAGCCTGGGTAACGCGAATCTCCTGAGTGCACCCGCGACTTCCGTGGCGGCGGCATCGACGTCGCTCACCAGGCCGGCGGCAGTCTCCGACGCTTCGGCGGTCGCCGTTACGTCACTCGTGGCCAATTCCTTCCGGATGATCCCACCGTGGTATCGCACGAGTGAAGGCCATGAGATGCTCGTCTTCGACGTGCAGAACGCCGCCGCTCCTCAGTTCGTCTCGAAAGTGGATGTTCGTATCGGTCAGACCGGCGACTGGAGCGTTCCGCTCGCGCTGAATGGAAAGCTTTACCTCAGCTCCATGGCTTACGATCAGCCCCTCGCGCTCAAGGAGGGCGAATTCTCGCGCCAGTTCCGGCATTTTATGAAGTCCGTTGATTTCGCCGATCCAGCGAAACCGGTCGTGAGCGACGAGGTGAACATTCCCGGGCGCCTCCTCGCCGTCACTCCAGGCGGGACGACGCTGCTGACCGTCGGCTGCGGCTTCACGGCAGAGGGCAAGCCGGTTTCGAAGCGGGTCTTCCACACGAGTCACTTCGACGGCAGTGTCGCCACGCTTGTCGATCAACTCGAGACACCCCGTGCCTATGATCCCTATGCGCTCGACGGGGCCACGCTGCTCGTCGGCGTGCAGCAGGGAGGCGACAGCCAGGCGAGCCGCCTTCAGGCCTGGCAGATTGGAAGTGATGAGAAATTCTCCCTCGCCAACGAGATTCCCGCACCGACGTTCTACAGCCTTACCGCGCTCCGCGGACTGCTCGTCGGGATTGGGTCCGGTCTGCCCTATTTGTTCGACGTCAGTATTCCCGCAAACCTCCGCGACCTCAGTGCCGCGGATACCAGTGAACTGACCAGCGGAGAGCTGAGTCATTCCGACGGTGGCGCTGGACTCGGCATCTGGCAGCCGCAGGGCGACTCGGGTGTGGGCGTCGTGCGTTTGCCGAAGTAACGCCCCGAGAGAGTTGCCGCGAATTGTGGGCGCGGTTAGACCAGCCTGGTGAGAGAATTCCTGTGCATCGGTCATCGCGGGGCGAGCGGTCATGAACCGGAGAACACGCTGCGCGCGATCCGGCGCGCGATTGAACTCGGCGCTCACGGTGTGGAGATCGACGTGCGTCTCGTCGATGGCGAACTGATCGTCTTCCACGATGCCCGGCTCGAGCGGACCACGAATGGCCGCGGGACGGTCGCACGGAAACGCTTCGACGATCTCCGCGCGCTCGATGCGGGCAAGGGTGAATGCATTCCGACCTTACGAGAGGTTTTTGAAACCGTGGATCGCCGCGCCTTCATCAACATCGAACTCAAAGGCCGCCGCACCGCTGCGCCGGTCGAAGCACTCATCCGCGAATTTATCGAGCACCACGGCTGGAGGTTTGAGCACTTTCTCGTCTCGTCATTTCTCCACGGAGAGCTGCGCGCGATCAGCGATCCGCGGATTCGCATCGGCCTCCTCCTCGCCCGTCCGTCGCGTCTCTACAGCGTCAGTGCGCGGCGGGTCCGTGCGTGGTCGGTGCAGCCCGCTCTACAGTACGCGAATGCGCGTTTTGTCGCGGACGCGCACCGCCGCGGCTATCGCGTCTTCGTTTACACCGTGAACGAACTCGCGGATCTGGAGCGGATGCGGGAGCTCGGAGTCGATGGGGTTTTCACCGATTTTCCTGAACGGGTGGCCGCGCAAGTCGCTTGAAATCAGGCTCGTCAGAGAAAAAAACGCTGCTACCTTCGCGCCCATGCAGACTCCTGCCGCCCGCGTTGTCCTCCTCGCGTCGTGTCTCTTCGCCGCCAGTTGCGCGTCACCACGAAAGCTCCCGAAATACGAGAAGCCGCTCGCCCGCGCCTCCGTCCAGTGTGTGCGCACGACCGCCTACACCCACACCGAGAGCGACCACCTTCAATACAGCAATCGCAACGCGTGCGGTGATCGCCTGCAATGCGGCACGCTGAAGAGCGCGGCCTGCGACTGGTCGCGCTGGCCAGTCGGCACCGTGTTTCGGATTCAGGAGACGGGGGAGAATTACATCGTGGATGACTACGGCTGGGCGCTGGCCGGGACGAACACGATCGATCTCTACAAGCCATCCCGGCCCGCGATGAATCAGTGGGGCGTGCGGCGGGTGAACATTGAGCTTCTCGAATGGGGTGACGTGCAGCGCAGTCTCGCCATTCTCCGGCCGAGGGCGAAGCATGCGCACGTCCGCCTAATGGTGAACCAGATCAAGAATCGCTATGCCGAACTCTCGCGGCCGCTGCCCGCGGCGCGTGGGAATGTGCTCGCGATAGAACGGCCGGAGCCCGAAGTCCGGTCTGCCGTTGATGATTCCGATCTGCCTCCCCGGGCTGTCGCGGTCGCCTCGCCGACCGGCCAGGGCGGATTCATTCCACCGACGTCTTCCCGGCCACTCCTCACGCCGTTCACCCAGGCCTCGGTGCGCTGAGGCGATGTGGCGTCTGAGCATTCACTTGGCCGCTGCGCTGGTCTTCGTGGCCAGCGATTTGGCGCGGTGCGCCGAGGCGACAGACCCACTAGCGCCGTGGCGGACCGGAGTGAAGATCTCGGAAGTCTCGCCGGGATTCGAACGGCACACAATCCACTCCTACTTCAACACTTGCCCGGAGAGCCCCGACGGGAAGCGCCTCATCTTTTTTGCTTCCATCACGCCCGACTCACAGCGCGGGGAGGTGTGGGTGCGTGATCGGATCACTGGCAAGGAAACGGTCCTGGCCAAGGACCTCGAAGTCGAGGATGCGCATCGCGTCGCCTGCCAGGAGTGGCTTTCGCAAGGCCGGCGGGTCGCCTTCCACGGTCAGCGCGACGGCGAGTGGTTTGTCGCCGCCGTCGATCTCGACTCGGGGCGAGAGCGCATCCTCGCTCCCGGTCGATTGAAAGGCTGGGGGCAGCCTACTGGCGATGTCGTGCCGCTCTACGGTCCGCACTGGAATGGAGCGGCGCTGCGCGACTTACAATTGCTCGATGTCGAATCCGGCGAGATTCGCACCGTGCTACAAGTTGGCGCGGTGAAGGCGGCCTACCCGGAATGGTTTGCCCGGAGTTTTGGCGAAACACCCACGTCGATCTTTTTCCCGATCCTCAGCCCCGATGCGCAGCGCGTCTTTTTCAAAATGGCCACGCCCGGCAACGGCGACCCGCGCAGCACGGCCGCCAGCGCCCGGCAGGGGCTCGTCTGCTACAGCCTCGCCGAGCAGCGCTTTCTCTACATGCGCGAGAAGTGGGGTCATCCGTCCTGGCAGCCGGACTCGCGCACCATCACCGAGACCGCGTTTACGCTTTTCGATAGCGACGACGGCTCTTCCCGGCGGGTGCCCGGTCTCCCCGTCGCGCGCGGCGACCATCCATCCACCAGCCCGGATGAGAAGCTCCTCGTCACCGACACGACGATGGACGTGTTCGGCGGGGACGCGAAAGATTGGGGGATCATCGTCGCCGATGCGCGCGGCGGCGGCTACGTGCTCATCCATCATTTCGACAACTCCCGCGGCGCGAGTTCCTGGCGGCGCTCCCACCCTCATCCCGTCTTCAGCGCGGACGGGCAGCGGATTTATTTTAATGTCAGCGCCACCCGCTGGACGCAGTTGCACGTGGCCGAAGCAGGCGTCGCCGGCAGGTAGGGCTGGCGACCAAAGTGCGGCGCATTTTCCCAAGAAGAATGCCTGGGTCCGCCGTAGCGAGCCCAGGCACCCCAACGGGATGTTGGTAAGGTTTTTCCGCGCTTAGAAGATGAGGCGCAGACCGGCGCGAACGGACCAGAAGTTCAGGTCCGCCTGTTCGAAGCGATCGCCGAGATAGGTCCAGCGGCCATCGACGAAGATGCCGACCTTGTTCGGGACGCAGCGATATTCGAGACCGACGCCGGCGTGACCGCTGGCCCAGTTGTCGCCGTCCACATGGTAGCCACCGCCCACATAGCAGTAGGGAGCGAGACAGGCGCTGTCGATGGGGAGGCGGAAGATGACGCTGCCGCTGAAATTATGCAGCACGGTGCGCTCGGCGTTGGTGTTGCCGCCGAGCGTGCTCTCCTTGGCGCTCAGCCATGCGGCGTCGATGCCGAGACCGATGTTGCGATGGAAAAAGTAGTTCAGGCCGACGCCGCCGCCCCACGCGCTGTCGCGGAAGAGGCCGGTCTTATCGGACGAGCCAAATGAGCCCTGGCCGAAGGTGTCGATCTGGAGTTCGCGGTCCGCAAAGCAACTCGTCGGAGCGATGGGTGCGGATTGCTTGTAACTCTTGCCACTGGAGTAGGTCGTCTCGCCGGCTCGGGCTATGGCGATGTTCAGGCTGAGCGCAGCTACGAATGCTAGGTTGAGGTATTTCATAGGGTGGTTGGTTGGTTTGGCTGAGTCGGCGCGAGATTGGGAGAGCGCCGCCTGCGTGACCGACATTGGGGGGTCGGACCAAGCAACACGATTTTCCGTGCGAGTGCCGGGATGGCAAGCCTTGAAATGGCCCCGCCGGTTGGCTGGCCCTGATGGAAATGACCCGCCTGGGGAGATACGTTCCCCGCTAACGCCTATCCGGGGAGGGGAAAGCGCTGGGTGAAAATGCGGACGCGTTCCTTGATCGCGGCGAGGGCGGGTTCGTCGTCGCGCTTGGTCAGCGCTTCGTGGATGAGGTCGGCGATTTCCATCATCTCTTCTTCCTTCATCCCGCGCGTGGTGACGGCGGGCGTGCCGACGCGGATGCCGCCGCCGAGGGTGATCTTCTCCGTATCGAAGGGGATGCCGTTCTTGTTCACGGTAATGCCGGCCTTGTCGAGCGTGTCGCTGGCAATTTTGCCGTTGAGGCCATGGGGGCGGAGATCGACGAGCATGAGATGGTTGTCCGTGCCACCGCTGGTGATGCGGTAACCGTTCTTCGTGAGTCCGGCGGCGAGGGCTTTGGCGTTGCTGACGACCTGCGCGGCGTAGGTCTTAAACGAAGGCTGGAGCGCCTCGAGGAAGCAGACGGCTTTGGCCGCAATGACGTGTTCGAGCGGGCCGCCCTGCACGCCGGGGAAGACCTGGCTGTTGATCTTTTTGGCGAGCTCTTCGCTGTTGGTGAGGATCATGCCGCCACGCGGGCCGCGCAGGCTCTTGTGCGTGGTCGTAGTGACGAAGTCCGCGTATTCCATCGGCGAAGGATGGACGCCTGCGGCGACAAGGCCGGCGATGTGGGCCATGTCCACGAAGAGGTAGGCGCCCACGCTTTTCGCGATCTCGCTCATCCGCGCGAAGTCGATGATGCGCGGGTAGGCGCTGGCGCCGGCGGTGATCATCTTGGGCTGCTCGCGCTTGGCGACCTCGGCGAGTTCATCGTAGTCGATGCGCTCATCCTTTTGGCTGACGCCGTATTGGCAGAACTGGTAGAAGCGGCCGGAGAAGTTGGCGGGGTTGCCGTGGGTGAGGTGGCCACCATGGGAGAGGTTCATGCCGAGCACCTTGTCGCCGTGCTGGAGCACGCTGAAATAAACCGCAGCGTTGGCCTGCGAGCCGGAGTGCGGCTGCACGTTGGCAAATTTCGCGCCGAAGAGTTGGCAGGCGCGGTCGATGGCGAGCTGCTCGACGGTGTCCACGAATTCGCAGCCGCCGTACCAGCGTTTGCCGGGGTAGCCCTCGGCGTATTTGTTGGTGAGGCAGGAGCCCTGCGCCTCCATCACGGCGCGGCTGGTGAAGTTTTCGCTGGCGATGAGTTCGAGGTGCGTGAACTGCCGCGACCGTTCGCGCTCGATGGCGGCGAAGATCGTGGGGTCGGCGTCGGCGAGTGTGGGGTGGGTGGCGTTGGAAGTGCCGAGGTGGTCGAGCTTCTCGACGCGTTTCTCATGGCGTCCACCTTCAAACTGCGTGGTGAGGAACGCCTCGACGATGGCGCCGACCTGCGCGGGGGCGACGTGATTTTGCGCGAGCACGAGTACGTTGGCGTTGTTGTGCTGGCGAGTGACCTTGGCGTCCTCGGCGTTCGTCACGAGCGCGGCGCGGATCTGCGGGTATCGATTGGCCGCGATGCTCATCCCGATGCCGCTCTTGCAAACGAGCACACCGAAGTCGGCGCCGCCAGAGATCAGCTCGCGGCAGACCGTTTCTGCGAAATCCGGGTAGTCCACCGAGTCATGCGAAAAGGCCCCGAAGTCGGCGACGACCATGCCGCGCTTGGAGAGGTGATCGTGGACCGCCTGCTTCACCTCCACGCCGCCATGATCGGCGGCGATCGCGAGCCGGAGCGGGCGGGCGGGGCTGACGGCTTGGGAAGTGGGAGCGGATTGCGGCGTGGTCATGGGTGCGGTTTTTTCGAGGTAACGGAGAATTCCGGGGAGCGCTTTTTGAATGAGGTCGCGAGTCTCGAGGTAGGCGTCGATCCCGAGGCCAATGGGGTCCGGCACGTCGAGATTGCCCTGGCGGGCGCTGGCGTCGAATTCACGGATGAGGAAGAGCTTCTCCGCGGCTTCCGGGTAATACATCTGGATCGCCTCGAGATGCCCACGGGTCATGGCGAAGATATGCGTGGCTTCTTCCACCAGATCTTCGGTCAGCGGCTGGCTGCGGAAGTCATGGAGGCTAATCCCGAGCGGGCGCAGCACGTCGGCTGAGTGCGAACTGGCCGGCTGCCCCCATCCGGCGGCGACCCCGGCGGAGCTCACCGAGATGTCCGGGCGATTCTTCACCGCGGCACGAAAAAGCGCCTCAGCCATGGGGCTGCGGCAGACATTTCCCGTGCAGACAAAGACGACGTGTTTCACGCGGCGGATTTCAGAGAGGCGGAAGATACGGAGGCGATTTCGGCAAGTCAACGCGGGCACGACCGCGGGTGGGTTTTGGTTTCCGAGCACTCGCCGCTTGAGAAAGCGGCGGCGAACCGCATAATCGATGGAATTTGGAAAACGAATCCTCTCCCAGCGCAATGCTCGCCGAATTTTACCGATTCGCGGTCCTGCTCACGGGGCATATCAATAGAGCGGAGAAAGTCATGGCCGATACGCTCACCCAGGCGGAGGGCGCCCTCGCGCAGATTCGCAGCGAGGTGAGCCGCCGCGCGTGGTTTGTGAACCGCATCCGCGAAAGCTGCGCGGAGGACGGCGGCGGGACGACGACCGCACCGCGCCTCTTGCGGGACGAAGAGGAAAATGCCCGGCCCGTGCAGGTGCTGGAGATCGAAGCCTATCTGGTCGCGCAGCGCTTTGCCCAGCTTCCCGAGCCGGAGCGCTCGGCTCTCGCACTGTTTTACCTCGATTCATTCTCCAACGACGACATCGCCAAGCTGCTCAAGCTGCACCCGCAGGATCTCGCCGATACCCTGAGCCGTGCGCGTCGCCACCTTCAAGCGCTGTTGCGCGGCAGCCGCTCCGCGTCATGAATACCGACGACGCCGCGGCCATGCTCGCGCTTCATCGCCCCGGACGCGAGGCCGACGGGGCGGTCAAGAAGGCGATCCGCCTCGCGGAGAAAGACCCGGCGTTGAGCGCGCAACTGGCCGGGCAGCTCGAGTTCGACGGCCAGCTCGTGGGGGTGATCAACTCAATTCAACCGCCCGACAATCTCGTGCAAAAGCTCCGAGCGGCCTGCAACCGGCCGGATGCCGTGAAGCCGAAACTGCGCACGCACGCCTTCAATCCCGCGATCCTCACCGCGATCCTCGGGGTCTTGCTGATCGTCGGGTTCGTGGCCTGGACAGTCATGGAGCGGATGGAGAAATTCCCCGGTCGCGAAGCCGCCGAACGGATGCTCTCCGCCACGAGCAAGATGACGGGTGTGGAACTCGACCCGGTGACCACCACTGCGGGAACGATGGGGGACTGGTTCTATATGCGCGGCTTCGAGGGCTACGCCGTGCCGAAGGAGTTGAGCGCCTTGCCGGCCGTGGGTTCCCGCGTTTTTAGAATCGAAGGTCACCCCATCGCGCAGATCGCGGTGGATCGTCACGAATCGCTCGTTTACGTCTTCCGCGCCTCCGATTTCGGCGTCGAGATCGGCGCCGACGAGCCGTGGCGGTTGATCGAATACGAAGGCTGGGTCGGCGCTTTGAGGCGCCACGAGGATGTCTGCTCCATGGTCGCCTTCCGTGGCGACAAATCGGAAATGCGGGGATTCCTCGCCAAACTGAAAGGATCCTGATGGGCCGCCGCTGGCGTTGTCTGGCCGTGGCGGGTTGGGCCTTGCTGCTCAGCGCGTGTTCCTCCTTCGAGCGGGAATGGAAGCGCGCTCCGGGTCGCTCGGCGGCCAAACCAGCCGCCGCCAAGGCCGATCCCTTTGGCGGAGCCTGGGATGGCGGCTGGACGAGCGAGAAACATCGGCTGCCGTCCGGCCCCGCCGGCGGCCGTCTCCGTTGTATCTTTACGCACCTCGACGACGCGCATTACCGCGCCCGCTTTCACGCCGACTGGCTGTGCTTCGCCACGGGCTACGAAGTCACCTTCGAGACGCGGCGCCGGGGCGACGTGCTCATCTTCCGAGGCGACCAGGATCTGGGTGCCATCTTCGGCGGCATCTATCGCTACGACGGGCGGGTGACGCCCACGCATTTCAGCGCGAGTTTTGCCTCCCGGTACGATTACGGCCGCTTCGAGATGACCCGCCCCACGCGGTAAGAGCAGCGCGGGGTGGCAAGTTTGACGCCGCAGGATTCGGCGCGAAATGCTCGGCGGCAGCGCCGGGTGTTGACGGCGAGGGCACGATTCGCATACACGAACGCATGATCCGCCCTCTCAGAACGGCCCTCGTGCTTCTTTTCGTTGCCTTTTCCTTTTTCGCCGCCGGGTGCAGCTCGCTTTATCGCCCCGTTTATTCCCCGGGAAAATCGAACTACAAAAAGCCGCCGGAGAAAAAAGAGGCTGCGGTCGAACTGCTCCCGCCCGAGCCCGCGCCCGGCGCGGCAGGAGGCGTGCAAGGGCTGCCTGAAGCACCCGCGCCCGCTCCCGCCGCACCCGCTCCTGGGATGCTGGACGCGCCGCCGGCGATTCCTGGCTTGCCGCAGTAGTGGCGAAGATCGGCCCGGAAAGTCTTCCGCAACGGAATCGCGCCGGTGCGGGTTCATTCCGTGATGAAATACCTAATCGCCCGTTCGATCGAGGCGCGACTCCTGCTTGACTTCCGCAGGCCGTGAACGACTGCTCTCATCCGATGCCTGAGCTCGAAAATACGGAGCCCGGTGAGAATGCGGCTCCGGGCGAAATCCTCGCGGAAATCTGGGTCTATGTGGGCCAGGAACTCTCGGCGAAGCTCGCCATCGAGCATGGCGAGTACATCATCGGCCGCGATCCGAACTGCCACATCTCGATCGATGCGGACCAGATCTCGCGCCATCACGCGCGGCTGACTTTCAACGCGTTCGAGCTGGTCATCGAAGATCTCGGCAGCAGCAATGGCGTTTTCATCGAAGGCGTGCAGGTCCAGCTCCCGACGCGGGTGCGTCTCGACCAGGAGGTGCAGATCGGCGCAGCGCGGCTCTACATTCGCCTCCGCGATGAAGCGGCCAAGCAACTCTCGGAAGCGCTCTGGGATACCGACCTCGGCCTCGGCCCAGTGCGCGAGCAGCTCGAAGGCCGGAAGTACAAGGTGATCACCACGATCAACCGCGGCGGCATGGGCGTGATCCTCCAGGCGCGCGACCTGCGCATCCGGCGCACGGTGGCGATGAAGGTGATGAAGACTAGCTCGCAATTTTCCCGCGAGAATGTGCTGCGTTTCATCGATGAAGCGCAGCTCACCGGGCAGCTCGAGCACCCGAATATCGTGCCGGTGTACGAGCTCGGCATCGACGAGCAGGGCGAGACGTTTTATTCGATGAAATTCGTCAAGGGGATCACCCTCGATGATGTCATTCGCGGCATCCGCAACGGCAACCAGCGGATGATCGACAAGTATCCGCTCGGCACGCTGCTCACGATTTTCCAAAAGGTGTGCGACGGCGTGGCCTATGCCCATTCCAAGGGCGTCGTGCATCGTGACCTCAAGCCGGAGAACATCATGATCGGGGCGTTCGGTGAGGTGCTGGTGATGGACTGGGGACTCGCGAAGAACATCACCGGAGGCCGTCGCGATGCGCCGCGCCCGGAACAGGAAGAGGCGGCGGTTCCTTCCTCCCGCAAGATCGACGACCTGCGGGGCTTCGAAACGATGAACGGGCTGATCGTCGGCACGCCGCCGTACATTTCGCCGGAGCAGGCGCGCGGGGAGCTGGAGAAAGTCGATGGCCGTTCGGACATCTGGGTGCTCGGCGCCATTCTTTATACCATGCTCACGCTGCGTCCGCCGGTGGAGGGCGATTCGGTGAACGAGGTGGTGGAGAAGATCGTCAACAGCCGGATCGCGCCGCCGTCGAGTTTCAATACGCCGGTGAAGTCGGCGCGCCGTTCCTCCAAGCCCTCGACGCCCGACGAACCGACCGAGGTGCCGGAGGAAGCGGTGGTCTTTTCGCACTGCCCCGGGAGGCGCATCCCGGATGGACTATCTGCGGTGGTGATGAAGGCCCTCGCCGTCGATGTGGCCGAGCGTTACCAGAAAGTGGAGGACTTGCAGGCCGACGTAGCGGCGTTCCAGGGCGGGTTCGCGCCGAAGGCCGAGCGCGCCAGCCCGCTGAAGCACGCGGTCCTCTGGGCTGGCCGGCACCAGAAGGAGTTCTTCATTTTCACGTTCTTCTTTTTGCTCTTCAACGCGGCGATCGTGACCTTCTTCATCCAGCTGAATACGGAGAAGAATCGAGCGCGAGCCAACGAGCGGAGGGCGATCGAAAACGGCCAACTCGCCGCCGCGCGGCTTGAGGAATTGCGCGGCACGGCTCCGACTTTCTTTGCCGATGCGCAGCAGTTGATGGAAGACAATCGTTTCCCCGAGGCGCTGGAGAAAATCGAGTACGCGATCCAGCAGGTGCCGAATGAGGGCGCCTACCACAATCTCCGGGGCGACATTCTCCAAGGCATGCTGCGGCTCGATGAAGCGGAAGACGCCTACGAGGAAGCGCTGCGCCGCAATCCGCAGCTCAAGATCGCGCAGACGAATCTCGACCTGTCCAAAAAAATCCTGGCCGCGCTGGGCAAAGACGAGAAGGACAAGAAGGCGGTGATCGCCGAGTTCATCAGCGAGCTGCTGCGGCAGGACCGGAAAAGCGCGGCGCGTTCGCTGGAGAGTCAGTACGGGCTCGAAAAACAACGCCCGACGAGGTACTGGCGCGATTCGTTTGAAAAACGGGGGATCCGCCATCAACCCTTCGAGTTGAACCCGGACAACACGATCAACGTGGACTTCAGCAAGGCCGATTTCAGCAAAGGCCCGCCGCCCGAGGTGCGCAAGCTGCGCGACATGGCAGTTAGCGTTCTAGCTCTCGACGACACCCGGATCTCCACGATCAATCTGCTCAAGGGCATGAAACTCGAATCGCTCTCCATCGGGCACACCCCGGTGGCCGACCTCGGTCCCCTCGCGGGCATGCCGCTGCGCGTGCTGAACATCGAGAGCACGCTGGTCAAGGATCTTCAGCCGCTGAGCGGGCTGCCGCTGGAGACCCTGCGCCTCAACAACACTCGTGTGGACGATCTTTCGCCGCTTGCCGGGCTGAAGCTGGAACAGCTTTCCCTGGCTGGCTGCCGCGCCGTCGTCGATCTCACGCCCCTGCGCGGCATGCCGCTTCAGACGCTGGTTCTGAGCCGAACCCGCGTGACCGACTTGAAGCCGCTGGTGCAGTCGCCGCTTCGCGAACTAAACCTCGAAGGCTGCGCAGATCTGACCGATCTCAAGCCGCTGATGGACATCATGACGCTCGAGGGCGTGCTCCTGCCATTGCACCTCAAAGACATCGAATTCCTGCGCGGGCACCCCGCGATCAAGCGCCTTTCCTACAAGAAGTTGACGCAGCCCGCGGAAGAGTTTTGGAAGGAATACGACGCGGCGAAAGGCGCTGGAGCGAAGCCAGTGCCGACGAACCCACCGCCAACGCCGGCGCCGCCGACGGCTCAACCTGAAAAGGTGCCGCGGAACTAAGTTTCCGGCGCGCCGGCAAAACCGCTGATTTCCAGCCACGCACGGCGATGCTACTGTGCCTGCCTCATGTCGTCCCGGCACGGCTTCACCCTCCTCGAACTCATGCTCGTGGTCATGATCGGCTCGCTGATCATGGTCCTCGCGGTGCCCAGTGTGGCCGGCCTGATGCGGGAGCAGAAGTTGAAGCAGACTTTCGAGCAGTTCGACGACTTCGTCCGCACTGCGCAGACCAAGGCGGTCAAGGGCCGCAGCACGATCGTCATGGTCTGGGAAAAGGAAGGAATCAATCTCTTCGGGCTCGATCCGGAACCGGGCGGAGAGGCGCAGGCGCCCGAATCATTCCACTTTCCCGAGGGGAGCATCTGGACACTCCAGCGGCCCGCGGCGCTGGTGAAGAAGCCTGTCTGGGAGTGGCCCTTCTGGCGCAGCGGCGCGTGCGAACCGGTGACCGTCACCTTTGAAAGCCCCGCCGGCACTTGGTCGGCGGAATACAATGGACTCACGGGTCGGGGCAAACTCGTGGAAATGGAGGTGAAATGAGACGATTGCCGCCTCACGGGAGACGTGGGTTTTGGCTGCTCGAAGCGATGCTCGCCGTCGCCATTCTCGCGCTCGGAATCCTCGCGCTGGGCGGAGCGGTGAATAACTGCCTCGTCGCGCAGCGCATGTCCCAGGACGACTTGCGCTCCCGGCTGGCGCTCGGCAACCGCGTGGCGGAAATCGAAGCTGGCTCGGTAACCCTCGCCGATAGCACGAGCGAAGACCTCAAGGGAGCCTTTGAAGGCATGAGGATGAAACAGACGCGCGTGCTGCTGAAACGGAAGAACGAAAAGGATCAGGATATTACCGGGATCTACGCGGTGACGCTCGAGGTCACTTGGAAGTCCGACGGGCAGGAGCGCTCGCGGGAACTCAATTTCTATGTCTATCCGCGTACCCGCTAGCCGCCGCGGGTTCACCCTGATCGAGGTGATGGTCGCGACCCTCATCATCGCGCTGCTCGTCTTCGCGCTGTATCGCTTCATTTCGACCACGCTGCGGGCGCTCGACTCGAGCACCCAAATCGCGGAAGAGCGTCAGTCGATGGACGCACTGACCCGCGTCGTGCAGTCGCAACTCAATGATCTGCCGGTGCGCGGGAGCGGTGTGCTGCTCGGGAAGGCCAATCAATTTCAAAATCTCGCCAGCGACGAGATGACCTGGCTGTGCCGTGCGGGGCAGGGGGTCATGACCGGAGCGGCGCCCGGAGAATACCGGGTGACGCTTACCGTCCAGCCGGCGAAGGACAAATCGGGGGAGCTCGAGCTCGGCTTGCGTCGCGAGATCGCGACGGCTGAGGCAAAATCCGACGTTGATTTTTTCCAGCGTGGTGGTGGGACGAACAAATACAACTGGCTGCCGCTGATCCGTCCGGTGGCGGCGCTGGAGATTCGCTATTGGGATGCGCGTACGAATTCGCTGATCAAGCAGTGGAATGATCTCAATGCCCGCCCGAGCTTCGTCCATATGAAGATCTGGAAACACGCCGACGATCTTCCTTACGACATTGTCCTTCCCGTACCCGCCGCCCGCCTCCAGCAGCAATGACCTCCCCGTCGCCACTCTTCGCCAGTCGCCGCCGCCAAGGCAGCGCCTTGTTGCTCGTGCTGTGGGCGTTGCTGCTCCTCTCGGCGGCCGTCTTTGGCTTCGCCAAATGGATGCAGCAGGATCTGCAACTCCACGCTGAAGCCAACCAGGATCTCGATGCCCGCGCGATGGCGCACTCCGGCATGGCGCTCGCCCTCCATCCGCTGGTCTCCAAGCTGACGCCGGGTCTCGAAGAGGACTTCGGCGGGGGGCTCGGCTTCGCCGTGAAGATGCTCAGCGAAGGGGGGAAACTGAACATTCGCTGGCTCATCGAGGGCGAGGATCCGCGCAAGCTCGATATCCTCCGGCGTTGGTTGGAGACGCGCGGCCTGACCTACAAGGAACGCGACGTTTTCATCGATTGCCTGCTTGACTGGGTGGATGCCGATAACGCCCACCGCCTCAACGGCATGGAAGACGAAGGTGACTACCACCCGCCCAATCGCCCGCTGGAAGACCTCGAAGAGATCGCCCAAGTGCACGGCTCCGAACCGCTCACCCGCACTGACGGATGGAAGGATGCGCTGACCATCTTCAGCCAAGGGCCGATCGATCTCACCGCGGCTGACCCCGAGTTGCTGCGGCTCATCCCCGGACTGGGCGAGGCGCAGATCCAGCGCTTTGTGCAGTTCCGCCGCGGCCGCGATGGCGTGGACGGCACGCTCGACGATCCTGAATTCAAGAAATTGGAGGACGTGCAAATCTTTCTCGGCATGTCCGCGGGGCAGTTCAAGGAGCTCGGTGGCTTGATCTCGGTGAATGACAAGACCATGCACATCACGAGCGAAGGCCATTCCGGGAATGCCTATCGACAGGTTGACGTGGTTGTCCTAAAGAGTGGCGGCAATCCCCAAATCCTCTCCTGGAAAGAATGAAATCCACTGGCTCGGGCGCCTTGATCAGTCCCGACATCGAAGGCTGGCGCGTGCTGCGGGATGGGGTCGCGAGGAAATTCCCGACGCTCGGGGAAGCCGTGGCGGCGCTCCCGTTGAAGACGGCGGTGCGCCTCGCGATTCCCTGCCAGGCTGCGCTCCTCGAGCGCCTCACCCTGCCGGCCACGGATCGCGCGGAACTTGCGGGAATGCTCCAGCTTCAACTCGAAAAATCCCTGCCCTATCCGGTGGAAGAAATGTCGAGCGACTTCGAGGTGATCCATTCGGCGGAGAATGAATCCACGCTGCTCTCGGTGGCGGCGCACAGCGGACAGCTTGACGAGATCTGTCAGCCGCTGCGGGACATCTCGCGGCTGCCGCAGAAGATCACGCTTTTTGCCATGCACGTCGCCGCAGCATGCCCGGCGGATGAGACGGTGCTCGCCCTTTACGCGGAACAGGGACACTTCGTGGTCGCGATCTGCGAGCAGGGGAAGCTGAGCTGGGCGCAGACGGTGAGCGGATTTGAGGACGACACGCTGCTCGCGGAACTGCCGCAGCTGATGCTCACCGCGGAGATGGAAGGCGTGCCGACGCAATTCACCAGCATTCGGCTCGACCAAGCGTTGGAGCGGCTGGAGCACCCGCTGCACGAGCTGTTCAAGCTACCGGTGGAGCCTCTCTCGCTCGAGGGGCTGCCCGAGCCCGCGGGCAACCTCGTGCCCGCCGCGTGGAAGGCAGACACGCGTCGCATCGAGCTTGCTGAGCGCTTGAAGCAGCGCCTGCTGCTGGCCGCGGTCATCTACCTGCTGTGCGTGGCGGGAGCGTTCGTGTATCTCGCGTGGCTGAAGCGTGAGACGCAAAAAATCACCGTGCAGTATGCCGCAGCCCGCCCGCAATTGGAGCTCATCAACAAGAGCGAGCGCCGTTGGAATGAGCTGCGGCGGGCGATCGATCCGCGTTTTTACACGGTCGAGATCCTCTATCAGGCGCACCGAAATCTACCGACAGAGGATGTGCGCATCACCGAATTTGCGCAGTCGGGAGGCAAGTGGACGCTCGTTGGCGAAGCGCCATCGGCGAATCTCGCGATCGAATACGCGGAAAAGTTGAAAGCCGAGAAGGGGCTCGAAGAATGGAAGGTCGTCTCCGGACCGCCGGCCATCCTCAAGGGCGAGCAGGCCAAATTTAGCATCGAGGGCCAGCCATGACGGAGATGACTCCCAAGGAACGGACGCTCGCGACGATCATCGGCATCGCCGCCTTCCTCTTCATCACCTATCTGGTTGTCGATTATTTCCTGAAAAACCAGACTCGGCTGCGCTCCGAACTCGCGCGGAATACCGCGTCGCTCGCGACGATGCGGCGGCAGATGGCCGAGAAACCGATGTGGGATCAACGGGACGCCTGGCTCCGCGAGAAACAGCCGAAACTCGCCTCGGAAGATACCGCCGGTGTGCAACTCCTGGACCGGGTGAAGGAGTTGGCGAAAAAGAATTCAGTGCAGGTCTCCTCGCAGGCGCTGCGCCCGCCCGTCCATCAGGCGGAGTATAGCTCGATCTCGGTGGACCTCGAAACCACCAGCACTTGGCCTTCGCTGATTGGTTTCCTGCGGGAATTGCAAGGGCCGGACCGGTTCATCGTCCTGGAGGGCGCGAACCTCAAGATCGACGACAAAGACGCGACGCAGATGCGGGGCAATTTCAAAATCGCGGAGTGGTTTGCACCCAAGGGCAAATTGAAGTGACGGGAGGTGGTTGACAGCCTCGAGTCGAGCACGAACTTGAAACCACTCTGATCGCCATGAAATCCACCTTCCTCCTGATCGCGTCCGCCAGTGCTGCTTTCGGCGCGAGCGCGGTGGAAAGTGCCATTCCGAGCGTCTTCCCGGCGGAGCGTTACGAGGCCATGATCGCCAAGTCGCCGTTCGCGCTCGCCACCCCGCCTGCGCCGGTAGCAGCACCGCCGGAAAAGAACTTCGCGGACGGCTGGTACGTCAGCGGATTGGCCCAACTCGACGGCAAGGATTTCGTCACCATCAAGTCGCGCGATCTGGCCGTGCAGCTCTCGCTTTTCGGCACGGACCCTAGAGACGGCATCGCGCTCCAAAAGGTCGAGTGGTCGCCGGCACTCGGCAAAAGCACCGTGACGATCGTGAAGGATGGGCAAACCGCGAAGCTCGAATTTAATCAGGCTGAAATGCAATCTCCGGCCAGTGCTCCGGCTCCTCCTTCAATGGCGCCCGGTACCGCGCGTTCGCAGGCGGTAAATCCGCCGATGGTGCGTCCAGCAGTGCCCCGGCCGCCGCAGCCGGTGATTCAGCCGCAGCAATACGGCGGGCTCCCGAATGTGAATCCGACGATTCCGCGGCCGAATGGAGGCGTGGGAGGAGTGGTTGCACCCACGCCCGACACGCGGCGTCGGATCCGTGTGATCAACAACGTGCCATCTCAGTAGCCGGAGAGGCCTCGCTGCG
>JBAVML010000479.1:0-4883 GCA_049690035.1 Chthoniobacteraceae bacterium | reverse complement strand
AACCAATCGCGTCTCCACGATCGCATCACCCGCCACCTCCTCCGAAAGCCCGCCATCGAGCTTCAACATCCCTTTCATCGGCGTGCAACGCTGCACGACCTGGTAATCCCGCGGCGAGGTCAGGGTCAGCTCAGCGGCGCGGAGAGCGGCCAGCGGCACCAGCAGCAGGGCGGCGAAGAGGGTAAGTGCGGATTTCATCGGCGCAGATTTCAGATTCAAAGTGGGACCAGATGAACCCGTCGCGGGCGCCGAAGATTAGGGAGCCAAAAATCGACGACTGCCACCGCACGCCGGCCGAGTCCTCCTGCAGATTCACATGATGTCCGGGCTGATTCCCGACCGAAGTTCGTTGGAGGCGGAACGGTCTGAGGAGGTGACGTTCGTGGAACTTTTCGTGACCGAGGAGGTGAGAGAACTGTGGCGAATTGAGATGATTGCCCTCTCCCAATGTCCCCTACGTTTGCTTTAGGTGTGCTCTGATTGTTGACTGGTATAGTAAGGTATCAGGCGAACACCGCGGCAAAAGTTTTTCGTGATTTTCGCGCCTGGCCCGCGCGCCAGCTCAGCTTGCTTTCCGCGCGCGGGATTTAGTGGTCTTGCCACCAGGGTCCACGGTTTTGAGTTTCACGAGCTCGGCGAGGAATCCGCCTTCCGGATTGTCGTCGTGAAAACTCAATTCCGCGCGCCGTTTCGGTGTCGGCTCAAAAAGTTTTTCGGCCATAAACGGTAGCGGCACACCATCGCGGCGGAGCTTGCGCAGCGTGATCTCGACAATGTCGGCGAGCGTGTAACGGTCGAGGATCCGCGCGATGGCGTTGCGCACATCGAGCATCAGCATGCGCAAGCCGCAGTGATCTTCATCGGGACAAGTGCAACGCTCGTAGGCGGTCTGGCTCACGCAGGCGATCGGCGCCAGCGGGCCGTCGATGAGGCGGATGACTTCACCCAGACTGATCGCCTTCGCAGGCTTGGCCAGAAAGTAGCCGCCTTGCTTCCCGCGCTTGGTGTCGATGTAACCCTCGGTCCGCAACTGCATCAGGATCTGTTCAAGAAACTTAAGGGGGAGCCGTTCCTTTTCGGCGAGTTCCGTGACGTTGAGCAGCGGCCGACCCACTTCATGCGCAATCCCGAAGTCGATGAGGGCTCGCAGGGCGTACTCGCCGCGTTTGGAAATCTTCATGGCAGAGCTTTTGTCGATTATGCCAATCAACACAAGAGAACATCGTGACAAGCCTCATGGTTCCGTCGTTTCGTCGCCCGGATCGAAACCGGGAGCTTCGACGATGATCACGGAGGCCGTCTCTTCGGCGGGCTGCGGCTGGGTGCGCGCTTGTTTCGCGGCTTCCTCCGCGGCATTGCTCGTCGCGGCGGTGGCATTCGAAGCGGAAGCGAGACCGGAAAAACTCGGCGCGGCCACCACCGGCGCGACCTGGGTCCCGGTGCTGGTGCCGGCGACTTGGATGTTGTCGGCGTTCAGGACCTGCACCGCGGCGATGCTGAGGTTGCCGGTGACCCGGATGCCGGCGTCGCCCGCGTCCACGCTGCCTTTCGGCGCGATGAGATACACGTCACCCGGTACGACGCCTTTCACCGTGGCGAGCACGCCGATGCCACCGCCGGTCGCGAGGCCCGCGAGATCGGTCTGCACGGTCGCACTTTGCGGATCGATCAACACGCGCGTCGGCGGCGCGCTTGGCGAAGAGCCGGCGGCGATGTCGCCCTCGGAGGACCAGTAATGATTCTTTGTGTATAGTGTGCTAGGAGCGTCAAATGAAATCTTCCTTCGTTTGATTTTCGCTCACTCGCAGCTTGCTTTCCCTAGACCAAGCACCTTCGTCCTCGCTTGGTGTTTCGCTAAAATCCCGCGCTATTCAGCGTCTCGCGCGCCGCGCTTCGCAAGTTCAACGGCACCGTTATCAGGAGCTAGAAGACGCAACTGCGAACAACCACATCCGTCAGGCGATCCCGGGGGCTCTTCGAAAGAGGCTCAACACCATCCGGTGTGCTGGACCGGTTTGTGCATTTGAAAGTGACACGGTCTTGATCCATTGGCTTGGATGAGTCCGAAGAGACTCTTACCCCCAATGCTCCGTTATTGTGCCTGCCTCCTCTTTTTAACTTCCCTTGCTTCTGCGCAAACGGGCACGGGGCTCACCGGGCAGTATTACGACACGGCGACGTTCGGGACGCTGAAGACGACGCGCACCGACGCCACGGTGAATTTCGACTGGGGAACGGCGATCCCGGCAGGCACGGCAATCACGAATGCGGATACTTTTTCCATCGTGTGGAGCGGGCAGGTGGAGCCGGAGTCCACGGCGCTCTACACGTTCTACGTCACGGCGGATGATGGGGCGCGGCTTTGGGTGAATGATCAGATGGTCGTGTGCCGCACGTTTGCGGCGGCGGGGCCGGAGATGCGCGGGCAGATTCAGTTGCAGGCGGGGCAGCGGGTGAACATTCGGCTCGAATACATCGAGCAGACGGGAAGTGCGTCGGCGAAGCTGGAGTGGTCGTGCGCTTCGCGGGCGCGCGAGGTGATCCCGACGGCGCGGCTCTATCCGGTGCGTGTGGACAAGGCGGGCGGCTCACTTTTGAAGGAACACTGGAGCGGCATCGCGGGCTCGACGATCGCGTCGCTCACATCGAATATGAACTATCCGAGCAAGCCGAGCGGGCGGGAGTTCATCACATCATTCGAGTGCTCGGCGCAGGACTGGGCCGATTCGTATGGTACGCGCGTGACGGGCTTCATCGTGCCGCCGGTGACGGGGAGCTACACGTTTGCGGTGAGTGGCGATGAAGTGGTGGAACTGTATCTGAGCACGGATGCGACGTCGGCGAACAAGTCGCTCCTCGCAAATATCGCGAGCGCCACGGCGTTCCGAGCTTGGGGCACGCCGTCCGCGGCGAAGTCGCTGGTGCAAGGGCAGCGCTACTACGTCGAACTTTTGCACAAGGAGAACACGGGCGCGGACCACTGGAGCGTCGGCTGGAAGAAGCCGGGCGATGCGGCATTCAGCGTGGTGCCGGGCAGCGCGCTCGTGCAGCCGGGGCTCACGACAGCGCAGCCCGCGCAGGTAAACCTGCTAGACACGATGGCGCAGGAGCACCCGCGCATGTTCGCGACGGCGGAGCGTTTTGCAAAATTGCGCGCGACGTGGCAAAGCGCGACCGCTTCGCAGCCGAAGACATGGGCTGCGAATGCGATCACCTCAGCAGACACGATTCTCACGCAGGCTCCGGTGACATATTCGCAAGACGTCCGCGGGACGATCCTCGACCAGTCGCGCACGGTGAAGGACCGAATGTATAAGCTCGGCGTCGCTTGGCAGCTCACGGGCAACAGCGCCTACGCCGAGCGCGCTTGGACGGAGCTGAATCAAGTCGCCGACAACACGCTCTTCCCCGACTGGCATCCCGCGCACTTCCTCGACACGTCGGAAATGACGCACGCGTGCGCCGTGGGCTACGACTGGTTTTACCAATACTGGACGCAGCCGCGCCGCGACACGATCCGCAATGCGATCATCACGAAGGGACTCAACGCGGGCCTTTCGCAATACACCTCGAACGTCGGCTGGTCACAGAGCACGGGCAACAACTGGAACATGGTCTGCAACGGCGGCATGATCATGGGCGCGCTCGCCGTCGGCACGGAGAGCGAGTCGCTCACGGAAAACATCATCAACCGCGCGCTGAACTCCACGCGCCCCGTCTGGAAGCATTTCACCACGGACAACGGCAACTGGTATGAGGGCCCCGGCTACTGGGGCTACACGACGGAGTATGGCATCCGCATGTTCGCCGCGCTGGAGTGGGTGCTCGGCAGCGACTTCGGGATCAGCGCGACGGCCGACATCTCAGAGGCCGGCCTCTCGCAAATCCACGCGCGCGGCACCTCAAATGTAATTTTCAACTACGCCGACGCCGGCGCGGGCGGAGGTTCGCGCGGGCCGGTGTTCCAGTGGTTTGCGCGGCGCTACGGCCAGCCGGTCTATGACTGGTGGAACAATCAAGGCAGCGGCGGCGCACTGGACGCGTTGTGGTGGAACGACAGTACGTCAACGCTCCTGAGCACAAATGCGCAGCCGGACATGGCGTTTCATGGTGACGCGGGCACGGCTTTCCAGCCGCAGGAAATGGTGACGATGCGCGGAAAATGGAACGACTCGCGCGGGACGTTCATCGCGTGCAAGGGCGGGCAGATGGGCGCGGACCACGGCGATCTCGACGCGGGCACGTTTGTCCTCGATGCGCTCGGCAAGCGCTGGTTCCACGATCTCGGCAGCGACGACTACGCGCTGCCGAACTACTTCAACGACACGTCGAGCAGCACTGCGATTGATCGCTGGGATTACTACCGCCTGCGTTCCGAAGGGCAGAACACGCTCGTGATCAATCCGAGTGCAAACGCGGACATGGTGCTCAACGCTGTCGCGCCGCTCATCGCCTATCAAAGCGAGCCGGGCGGCACGGGCTCATTCGCAATTCACGATCTCACGCCGGTCTATTCCGGCATGAGCAAAGTATGGCGCGGCACGCGGCTGCTCGGCGCGCGGAACGAGGTGCTCGTGCAGGACGAGATTCAGGCGGGCACGGGCAAGACCGTGTGGTGGTTCGCGCACTACACGGTTCCCACGACGACGGTGACGATCGATCCTGATGGCACAAGTGCGCTGATGACGCAGGGTGCGGAGCGCATGTGGGTGAAAATCGTGAGCGGTGGCGGGACGTTCCAAATCATGGACGCGGTGCCGCTGCCCACCTCTCCGAATCCGATCACGACACCGCAGCAGAACGCGAACACTGGATACAAGAAGCTCGCGATCAATCTCACGGGCGTGACGAACACAACGCTCGCCGTGTGGTTCGTGCCACTC
>JBAVML010000478.1:0-10113 GCA_049690035.1 Chthoniobacteraceae bacterium | reverse complement strand
CCGCACTGATCATCACTGGGCTGTGGCTCATCGCCCTGCACGCGCTGGCCTTGGTGAAAATCAAGGCCGTCCAGGAGTGGCTGCGGGTGTTCCCGCGGTCGAAATCGATGGGGACGGTCCTGCTCGTCGCGGCCACCGCGTGGTCGTGGTGGCTGATCAATACGATCGACCTAGGTGAGTTTTCCAACTGGCGGGATCGGCTCAAGGTGATCATTCCCGTGGCGGCGGTGCTCACGTATCTTTACGCGGACGAATTCCTCGCCGTGCGTTCGCTCGGCATGCTCGTGCTGCTCGCGGCGGAGCCGCTGCTCGAAGCCGCGTTTATGCGGCCCGAGGTGACGCGGCTCTTCCTCGTCACGCTGGTCTATGTCTGGATCGGCTTCGCGCTTTTCTGGATCGGGATGCCCTACACGCTGCGGGATCAGATCAATTGGGTGATCGGTTCCGAAACGCGCTGGCGGGCTGCGGTCTATGCCGGGCTCGCCTACGGAGCGTTGCTGCTGGTGCTGCCCGCAACTTACTGACGGCGGGGTGAAAATTAGAAAGGCGTCAGGGAGCACCACACTCCCTGACGCCTGATCTAAACACCACCGAAGGAACTTTATTTCGCCTGCGACACCACGTCGTTGAGCTTAAAGATCGGCAGGAACATCGCGATGACGATGCCGCCCACGATCACGCCGAGCACGACGATAAGAAGCGGTTCGATCAGCGAGGTGAGGGCGTCGAGGATCGCCTCGATTTCCTCGTCCCAGAAGTCCGCCATCTTTTCGAGCATGGTGTCGATCTTGCCCGTGGATTCACCGGCGCTGACCATGCGGATGAGCATCGGCGGGAAGATGGGCTGACGGGAGAGAGAATTGGTGAGGTGATCGCCCTTTTCGACGTCCGCCGCGACGCCGCGGATGGCCAATTCCACGACGTAGTTGCCGGAGGTGTCGCCGACGATATCCATGACCTCGAGGATCGGCACGCCGGCGCGAATGAGCTGCGCAAAAGTGCGGGAGAACCGCGTCATACAAATCTTGTGCACCAGCGGGCCGAAGATGGGCAGCTTGAGCTTCCAGCGATCCCAGAGCTGGCGGCCCCGTTCCGTCCGGACAAACGTCCGGATGCCGAAGAATGTGCCTCCGATGACGAGGAGCAGGATCCACCAGTTGCCGCGGATGAAGCCCGAAACATCGAGCAGGAACTGCGTCGGAGCCGGCAGGTTCGCGCCGAAGTCCGCGAAGATTTCACCGAAGACCGGGACGACGCGCACGATGAGGAAGGTGGTGATCGCGATGGCGATGAAAATGACGATCACTGGATAAGTCATCGCACTCTTCACTTTCTTCTTCAGCCGCGCGGCGGACTCGAGAAAGCAAGCGAGCCGGTCGAGGATCTCCGCGAGCATACCGCTGGATTCCCCCGCCTTCACCATCGCGATGTAGAGTCGGCTGAAAGTATTCGGGTGCTTCGAGATCGATTCATTAAACGCATCGCCCTGCTGCACCTGGGCGCTCACTTCACCGACGACGCGGCGAAGTCCCGCCTGCTTGCGCGGGTCCGCCTGCTCGTAGAGCGCAGTGAGCGCGGTGACGAGCGGAAGGCCGGCATCGACCATGGTGGCGAGCTGGCGCGTGAACAGGACGAGATCGGTCTCGGAGACTTTGCCGGCGGAACGCAGCGATTTCGAGGCGGCCTTTTGCTGGAGGGAGAGCACCATCAATCCGCGAGCCATCAGCGTATTGATACAGTTGTCCTCGTTCAAAGCCTCCTGGATGCCGGAGATCATCTTGCCCGACGAGTCGCGGGCTTGGTAGGCGTATGTGAGCATGATGCTTTGGCAAAGCAGTCGTAGTGCCACGATCTCTTGGAATTATAGCCAGCGCGAAACTGTCTGCGCCGTGGGCGAATCGAGGAGCCGATCGAGCAGGCCCGGCTCGCGACCTGCTATTCGAGCCCGATCCATGTTTCGCCTGCTCAACACCGCCTCCGCCTTCGGAATTCTCGGTCTGCTCGTGTGGTGGATTTGTCCTCCTGGGGAGCTGCGCCATCCCCCCGGTGTCCGCATCGATATCGAGCCCGTGCAGGGCGAACTTCCGCCGCGCCCGCTGGGCAAGGTTCATGGCTACGATCTCACTGCGGTGACGACCTACGAGGTGAACGCGCGCGTGCTGCATACCAAACATTACTGGGCCGATGGCAATGATCTCGTGCCCTACGACGTCGCGCTCGGCTGGGGGCCGATGTCCGACCAGCGGGTGCTGGACCAACTCGAGATCTCCCAAGGCAACCGCTTCTTCTTTTACCAATGGCGCGACCAGCCACCGCTGCCGTTGCCCGAGATCATCTGCCACGCAGCGAACAATCATGTCATTGCGGCAAACGCGGAAGTGGCCGCCGCCGTGCGCCATCTGCGGCGCGGTCAGTTTGTGCAAATGCGCGGCTATCTCGTGAACGTGACGCGTCCCGATGGATTCCACTGGAACACGTCACTGACCCGCGTGGACAACGGCAACGGCGCCTGCGAAGTCTTCTACGTCGAGGCGATCACCGTCACCGACGATCCCGCCTGAACCCGCCCGAGGCGGGGCGGGCGACTCAGTAGGTGAGCAAGGCTTGGACAGCCGAGTCGCCCAGCTTCTGGCGTCCGTTGAGAAAGCGCAGCTCGATCAGGAACAGGATCTCGACCAGTTCTCCGCCGAGCTGGCGGACGAGGTGACTGGCCGCAGCCGCGGTGCCGCCGGTGGCCAGCAGGTCGTCGATGAGCACGACCCGCTCTCCTCGCTGGATGGCGTCGGTGTGAACCTCCACGACCGCCTCGCCGTATTCGAGCGCATATGAGACTGCTTCACACTGCCACGGGAGTTTGCCCTTCTTGCGCACCGGCACGAAGCCCAGTCCCAGCTCATAAGCAACCGCGCCACCGAGAATGAAGCCGCGCGCGTCGATTCCGGCAATCTTGTCGGGTTTCCCTGCGCGGGCGGCCTCCACGAGGCCGTTCACGGCGATCTGGAAAAGCTCGCGATCACCGAGGATGGGGGTGATGTCTTTGAAGATGATGCCGGGCTTGGGGAAATCCGGCACGTCGCGGACGGCAGTATTGAGGCGTTGCAGATCGGCAGGTGACATGAATTGGAAGAATGAGGAATGAGTAATGACGAATGGCGAGGAAATGACCAAGCGCGAAGCAAGAAAGCGCGGGATTTGTCAGCGGCGCTCGGGCCTGGCCGTGATTCGTCATTTCCGCATTCATCATTTTCCCTGCCGCCCTCTTATTTGCCAAAGCTTGCGCCCGCGATAATACTCCCGCCCCACTCGCCGAATGGATCGAACCCTCCTCATTGCTTCCTTGTTCTGCTTCCTGTTTGGTTTTGCCTACACGATGCATTCACTCGGGGCGCGCGTGTACCAGCCCGCGCGGGCAAATTTCTTCGCCATCTTCACCGGCTTCCTCCTCCAGACGGGCTTCCTCTACCTGCGTGGGGAGCAGAACGGACGCTGCCCGCTGACGAGTCACTTTGAGGTGTTGATCTTCCTCGCGTGGGCCATGGTGCTTTTTTATCTGCTCATCGGGCCGACTTACCGGTTGTCACTGCTCGGTGCATTCACTTCCCCGCTGGTCTTCATTTTCCAACTCATCGCGCTCGTGGCATTGCGAGACACCCCAGTGCGCATCGACAGGGCACCCAACCCTTGGATGGAACTCCACGCCGCCATTTCGATCGTGGCCTACGGCGCCTTCGCCCTCGCGAGCGTGGCGGGCGTAATGTACCTCACCCAGGAAAAACAGCTCAAGACGCACCACATTCACTCCATCTTCTACCACCTGCCTCCGATCCGCGATCTCGCCGTGGCCAACGGGCGGCTAATTCTCGCCGGCTTTGCCCTGCTCACCGTCGGCATCTTCGCCGGCTTCATGGTCGGCGGTTTGCAGACTCATGCGGTGAAAGTCTCATGGTCGATCGGCGTGTGGCTGCTTTATGGCGTGATCTTCGCGCTGAGCAAGGGGCACCGACTCAGCCCGCGCCGGGTGGCGTGGCTGTCGGTCGGGGCGTTCAGCGCCGTGCTGCTCACGCTCTCGGGGATCAATTTCATCACGGCGCAGCCGGCACTCTGACGGGCGATGGAGATCCTCTGCCTCGGCCTCAGCCACCACACCGCCCCGGTGGAATTGCGGGAGCGTTTTGCCATCCCGGAGGGCGAGATCGCGGCGGTCGCGACCCATCTCAAAACGGCGCCCGGCGTGAGCGAGGCAGTGGTGATCTCGACCTGCAACCGGGTGGAAATCTACCTCGCCGCGGAGCAGGCCGGGGCGGGTTTTGCGGCCGTGTCGGACTTACTCGCCGCGCGAGCTGTCGAGCCGGACGGTGAACACTTCTTCCAGCACGCCACCGCGCAAAGCGTGCGGCATCTCTTTCGTGTCGTGAGCGGCATCGACTCGATGGTGCTCGGCGAAACGGAGATCCTCGGCCAGGTGAAGAAAGCCTACGCGGCGGCGCAGGCCGCGGGGGCGACGTCGAAGCATCTCAATAAACTCTTCCAGCGGGCGTTCAACGTGGCGAAGGAAGTGCGCACCAAGACGAACATCACCCGCGGCAGCGTCTCGGTCGGGAGTGTGGCGGTGGAGCTTTCGGAGAGAATTTTCGGTAAACTGGCGAGCTGCAAGGTGATGATTCTCGGAGCAGGGGAGATGAGCGAACTGACCGCCGGTGCGCTGCAGGCGAGGGGAGTGCAGACGATCTTCGTGGCCAACCGCAGCCACGACCGCGCCGTGGCGCTCGCGGAAAAGATGAATGGCAAGGCGATCCACTTCGAGGATTGGCCCCGCGAGATTCACGATGTGGATATTCTCATCGGCTCGACCGCCGCGCCGCATCACGTCCTCACCGCCGCACAACTCGCGCCGGTCATGCGCACCCGGGCCGACCGGCCGCTCTTTTGCATCGACCTCGCGGTGCCGCGGGACATGGAACCCGCGGTCAACGACCTCGACGGCGTCTATCTTTATGACATCGATTCGCTCCAATCCATCGCCAGCCATTCGATGGACATCCGGCGGCAGGAACTCACCGTCTGCGAGCAGATGATCGAGAAGCACGCGATCGAGTTCGGCGAATGGCTGGCCGGCGGCTACACCGCCGCCGGGGTGCGCTATTCTCAAGCCGTTTCCGGAGGCGCAAAGTCGTGACCAAATTCATCCTCGGCACCCGCGGCAGCGCTCTCGCGCTCGCCCAAGTGGAACTGACCCGCGCGGCTCTGGCCGATGCTTGCCCGGAACTCGAGGTGGAGGTGAAAACGTTCCTCACTCGCGGCGACCAGAAGCTCGACCTGAGTCTCATCCGTGCCAACGAGGCGGGTGGAAAAGGTTTGTTCACCAAGGAGCTCGAAGAGGCGCTTTTGGTCGGCACGATTGACGCCGCGGTGCACAGCTTGAAGGATCTTCCCGGCCACAATCCGCCCGGTCTCGCGGTGACCGCCGTGCTCGAGCGTGCGGCGACGGCAGACGTGCTCATCACCAAATCTGCGGGTGGCTTCGCAGGGTTGCCTCACGCTGCCACGGTCGGCACGAGCAGCGTACGCCGGGCGCGGCAGTTGCGCTGGCGGCGACCGGATCTCCAGATCGAGGAGTGGCGGGGCAACGTGCAAACGCGGCTGCGCAAACTCGGCGAGAACGACCGCGTCGCCGGGATCGTCCTCGCGCAAGCCGGCCTCGATCGGCTCGGCTACGATTGCGCTTCGGGCGCGCTTGAGTTCGCGCCGTGGCGCTTCCACGTGCACTCGCTGCGCGACGAATTGCTGCCTGCGATCGGGCAGGGCGCGATCGCGCTCCAGAGCCGTTCGGATCGCGCCGAAGTCACCTCCATTCTCCAGCGCATCGATCACGGTGCCACCCACGTCGCGATCCGCGCCGAGCGAGAATTGCAACGCCTCCTCGCCGGCGACTGCGCGCTGCCCGTCGGCGTGCGCACGGAACTCGCGGGTGACTGGCTGCGCATGCAGGCGATCCTTTTTTCCCCGGATGAAATCGCGCCGCCGATGCGCGCGGCGGCCGAGGGCAAGTGCACGGAGCCCGAGGAAGTCGCCAGCCACATTTTCGCCCTGCTCGCGCCCGATCGCGCGGCGGCGCCCATTCTATGAGTTCTTCCACGAAAGGAATCTGCTATCTCGCCGGCGCTGGTCCGGGCGACATCGGTCTCGTCACGCTGAAGGTCCGCGAGGTAGTCGAGCGGGCGGAGGTGATCGTCTATGATTATCTCTGCAATCCCGAGATTCTGACGTGGGCGCCAGCTGGGGTGGAGTTGATTTACGCAGGCAAAAAAGCGGGCCAGCACACGTTGAAGCAGGAGGAGATCGACGCGCTGCTCGTCAAGAAGACGAAAGCTGGCAAGCGCGTGGTGCGGCTCAAAGGCGGCGATCCGTTCGTCTTCGGACGCGGCGGAGAAGAGGCCGAAGCGCTCGCGGCTGCGGGACTGCGGTTTGAAATCATTCCCGGGATCAGTTCCGCGATCGCGGCGCCAGCGTACGCGGGCATTCCCGTTACCCATCGCGATCACGCGGCGCAGCTCACGATTTTCACGGGGCACGAGGATCCCACCAAGACTGAGAGTTCCCTCAACTTTGCGCAGCTCGCGCAGACGCCGGGGACCAAGGTGATGCTCATGGGCGTGGAGCGGATCGGCGTGATCACCGCGCGATTCATCGAGCACGGCGCCGAGCCGGCGACGCCGGTGGCCCTGGTTCGCTGGGGAACGACCGGGCGCCAGCAAACACTGCGCGGTACGCTCGCGGACATCGCGGGGAAGGTCGCGGCGAGCGGTTTCCAAGCGCCGGCAGTCGCGGTCATCGGCGATGTCGTGGGGCTGCGCGACCAGCTCAATTGGTTCGAGACGCGTCCGCTCTTCGGTAAACGCATCGTCGTCACTCGGACGCGGAAACAAGCCGGAGCCTTGACTGCCGGGCTGCGGCAACTCGGAGCCGATGTCTTCGAGATGCCGACGATTCGGATCGAGCCGCCCACGGAATTGCGCGAGTTTGCCGAACTCGTTCGAGACGTTCACGGCTACGAGTGGCTGGTCTTCACTTCGCCCAATGGCGTCACGGCGTTCTTCGATATTTTCTTCAAACTCTACGAAGACGTGCGCTCGATCGGCGGGGTGAAGATCGCGGCGATCGGCCCGGCGACCGCGGCCAAAGTGCGCGAGTATCACGTGGCCGTGGATTTGCAGCCCGACGAATACGTCGCCGAGGCGGTCGTGAAGGCGTTCAAGGCCTATGGCTCGATCGAGAACGTGACCATCCTGCTCGCTCGCGCGGAGCAGGCGCGCGATGTTCTCCCCACGGAACTCGCGAAGCTCGGCGCCATCGTCGACGAGGCCATCGCCTATCGCACCGTGCCGGAGACGGAGGATGTCAGCGGCGGGCTGGCGCGCTTTCGCGAGGAAGGCGCCGACCTGATCACTTTCACGAGCAGTTCGACGGTTGAAAATTTCATGGCACTCAAGTTGCCGCTGCCGCCGGGACTTAAGACTGCGTCGATCGGGCCGATTACGTCGCGAACGATGCGCGAGCTCGGATTGGCCGTCGATATCGAGGCGAAGAAGTACGACATCCCCGGTTTGACCGCGGCGATCCGCGAGTTTTATCTTGGGCGCACAGCTTAGGCGCCTGCGCGGCTGAGATTTCGCGTGGGTTGACGGAGAAAATTCGCGGTCGTGGCGTGGATTCAGCTTGTTGCATCCGTGCTATGTCTGAACCCGCTGAGCTCCCCGAAGCCGACCTGGATACCCAGTTGCGCGGTCTTTTCGAAGAGGCCGAACTAAAAATACAGGGAAGAACTGCGCCCAAGGCGGACGCAGAGAAGGAAGCAAGTCGTCTCGCCGAGGAGCGCGCGGCCAAAGCCTACACCACTCTCCCGCAGATGCTTCGGCCGATGGTCCTGGGTCTCGAGGCGATCTCCCGCGCCACCGGCGAGAATGCGCAGATTCTGCAGCGGCTGGATCGTTCAAACAGCGCGACGACCGAAGCACAAAAATCCCTTCCGCAGTTGATCGCCGGCTTGGAGTCCCTGCTCGATCAAAAAAATGGAGTCAGCCAGCGCATGTTCGATGCGCTGCACGAGGAGCTGAAGGACTACAAGGACGGTTTTCTGCTCGAGTCGATTCTCAAGCCGATCATTCGCGATCTCGTCTCGCTCTACGACGATCTGACGACCATCCACCGGCAGATGGAGGAATGTGTCGCGGCGAGCAGCGGGGCGGGGAGCATGCTCCTCGACCGCTTGCAGCGGATGGAAACCAACCTGGCGCATCATTGCGAGTTCGTCGTGGAAATCCTCGCCCGGCTCGAAGTCACGGTGATGCCGATTTCCTCCGGGCGGCTCGACAAGCAGGCCCAGCGCGCGGTGGCGGTCGAACTCGTGGATGATCCCGAGCTGGACATGATGGTGGTGCGGACGGTCAAACGCGGATTTATGTGGAAAGCTCGCATTTTGCGCCCCGAAGAGGTCGTAGTGAACAAGTGCAAGCAGGCAGCCTCGAGCGGCAAGCCTGATTCATTATCCGTGGCGCAATGAACCTGTTTGCCGAATGAAAGAACCAGCGAAAATTCTGACCATGACTGACCCAGACGCTTCCAGGCCGACGCGGAAAGCAGTAGGCATCGACCTTGGCACGACCTTCTGCGCGATCGCGCACATCGATGCCTACGGCAAACCGCAGATCATTCCGAATTCCGAGAGCGAACGCATCACGCCCTCGGTGATTCTTTTCGACGGGACGAATGCCGTCGTCGGGACGGTGGCCAAGCAGAATGCCGTAGCCGAGCCGGAGAAGATCGTGGACTTCGTGAAGCGCGAGATGGGGAAGAGCAAGTCGCAGTTCCATCGCGAATTCAACGGGAAGATCTATTCGGCGGAGGAGCTTTCAGCGATCGTCATTCGCAAGCTCAAAAACGATGCGGAAAAATATCTCGGCGAGCCGGTGTCCGACGCGGTCATCACCGTTCCCGCGTATTTCAACGATGCCGAGCGCACCGCCACGCTCCATGCCGGCCAGCTCGCCGGGCTCAATGTGCTCCAGATCGTCAACGAGCCCACCGCGGCGGCGCTCGCGTACGGTCTCGATAAGCTGGAGAGCAACCAGACGGTGTTTGTCTTCGATCTCGGCGGCGGCACCTTCGACGTCACGATCATGAAGATCGAGGACCACCACATCCGCATGCTCGGCAGCAGCGGCGATCACCGCCTCGGCGGCAAGGATTGGGACGATATCATCGTCAATTGGGTGGCGGATGAATTCGACACCATCCATGGCGAGAATCCGTTGCTCGATCTCCAGAGCTATCAAGACCTCTACAACCGCGCGCTCACCGCGAAGATCCAGCTCTCCAGCCGCTCGCGGACGACCATCGTGCACAGCTTCAATGGCAAGAGCGTGAAGCTCGACATCACCCGCGAAGATTTCGAAAACCGCTCCCGGCACTTGCTCGAAAAGTGCAAATCGATCTGCGAGATCGCCATGCAGGAGGCGGATATCGATTGGAGCCGGATCGATCGCATTCTGCTCACCGGCGGCATGACGCGGATGCCTAGCGTGCGTGAGATGATCAAAACGATGTCGAATGTGCCGATCGCCGATGACGTGAGTCCCGACGAAGCGGTCGCCATCGGTGCGGCCATTCAAGGGGTGCTCTCGATTCTCGGGGAGGAAGATCGCAGCGGCGAGCGCGTCTTACCGCAGGAAGTGCGCGAAGCATTCTCGGCCGAGGATGGTTCCCTGATCCGGGTGACAAATATCACAACCCACACGCTGGGCGTCGTGCTGTGGGATGATTCGAAGGTCGAGGAATACGTTTTTCCGATGATCAAAAAAATGTCGCAGGTGCCGGTGGAGATCAGGAACTCGTTCGGAACGGCCAAGGCGAACATGAAGAATGCCATCGTCCGCGTCGTCGAGGGTGAGAGCTCGGTGCCGAGTGAATGCACACCGCTGGGGATTTGTGACATCGAACTTCCGCCTTTCCTGCCCAAGGGTTCGCCGGTCGAGCTCACGTACACCTACAACGAAAACCAGGTGCTTGAAGTCATCGTGGATGCCTACGGTCGTCAGAATCGCGTTCAGATTGCGC
>JBAVML010000477.1:0-14939 GCA_049690035.1 Chthoniobacteraceae bacterium | reverse complement strand
GAGCAGCAAAAAGAGGATAGGGATGAAGGCGAATTTCATGAAAAGGAGACGGGCAAAAGCAGGACAAACGCGGCGCGTGAAAACGCGCCACGAGGGCGAAGCAGCAACCCGAGCGGGCGGCTGTTTTAGGCTGCGAGCGAAGGCCCGCGCACCGGCAGCGCCGTGCGCGCCACAAACTCCCACAGCGACTGCGCCGCCGGCGGCGATTCCAGCGCCGAGGCAGGCACGTCGTCCGTCACTTCGGCGGCGAGCACACGGAACAGTTCGCCTAGCCGGGTCGCTTCCGCTGCCGCCGGAGCCGAGAGGATAAAGGCCTGAAGGAGCGAAAGCGGAAACCCAGACTCCAACGTCGTGCATGAGTCGCATCCGGCGTCGCTGTCGCCGACCGGTGTGCCTTCTCCCGCGCAGCAGTCTTGGATTTGGTTGGGGAATTGCGCTGCCAACAGACAGCTGTTCGCCACCGGCAGCCACGCCATCACGAGAAGGGCGGCAAAGATGATGCGGACGAAAGGCATGACGTGGCCACGCTTAGCGCACCCACCGGCTTTGGCAACCCCGGATTGGGATCGGCGCATTCTCCTCCGAGTTCCGATGCCGACGAAAAGAGGCGGACCGTTTGCTGCTCAACCGAGCGCGCGACCGACCGCCGCCATCGTCTCGCGCTGCCGCTGCTGCACAAATTCCCGCGCCTTCGCGGCTTTGGCTTTCGCGGCCGCGGGATCCTTCGCCATCGCCAGCACGGCGGGAACGACCCGCGCCACTTCCTCCTCCTGGTCGAGATCGAAGAGCCAGTCGCCGAGACCAATGTCGCGCCACATGATGCCCTTGCTCGTCTGCTCCGCCCAGCGGCAGACGATGGCGGGAATGCCATTGCCGATGCACATGATCGGCGAATGCATCTCCGCGCCGAAGAGCCCGGCGCTGCGCACGTAGGTACTCAAGGCTTCGTCTGTCAGCCAGTAGTTTGGCCGCCACACGACCTTGGCCTGGGCATCACCCGGCAGCTTGTCCACGAGCATCTCCTTGCCGATTTCCATCTGGCTCGCATCCTCGGGGCAGACCAGCACTTTCATCTCCGTCTGCCGCACCACCGCCACGATCGCCTCCCGGAGCGGCGCCAGATCATGCTCCTTCATTGCTTCGTTGCGCGCGTGCTTTTTCTCATCGAGCGCCACGCCGGGCTTCATCTTCCAGTAAGGTGTGAAGCGGAACCGCGGGATGCAGCAGAGAAACCGGCCGGGCTCCAACCCGTTCCCTTTGAGAAAGGCCTCCGCCGCCGCCTCATTGCGCAAATCCACCGCGAAGGCGCCTTCCGGACAGAACTCCATGATCGGGCAGGCGCAGCCCTTGTCTTTGGCAAACTGGAGCGACACTGAATCGCGAAAGTAAACGAACTTCGCTCCGCTCAGCACATTGATCGAGTTCGCCACAGCGTCTTCGGCGGCGGGCTTGGTGGCCGTGGAACTCGCGGCGGAAAATGTGATGCCGTACACGCCGTAGGGCTTGCCCGTGGCCTGGCTCCATTTCACGACATCCTTCTCCGCCACGAGCGATGGCCCCGACCCGTGGAGGAGAAAATCGCATTCCTCGAAAGCCTGCTTGAGCGCCGCCGCGCCCCGCACGATCCGCACCTTCGGAAACCGCGCGGCCAGCATCTCCCGCACGCCATTCTCCACGCTGCTCGGCCACAGCCACACCTCCACCTCGGGCAGATATTGCTCCAGCAGATGCAGCACTCCCGGCGTGTGTGCGATGTCGCCGATGTTCACCGTTTGCCAGGAAGATCGGAGGAGGATGCGCCGCGCGCGTTTGTCCTCGGCGCGAAGCGACGTGGCGAGAGCAGCGGCGAAGGTGGCGTGGAGAAAATGGCGGCGGTTCATGGGGTGCAGAGCCTGCCCTACACGCTCCTCGGCTCAGCGCCAACGCGAAACCCGTGCGTCGTCCGCGGAACTCGATCGCCTGTGGAACGACGACGCTCAACCACTCCTCGCGGAACTGCGCTGACGCGCAGACCTCAGCTCGCGCGCTGCCCCGCGGCGTCGAACACAAGACACTCCGCCTGGTGAATCGAGGCCACGCGCTGCGTAAAGCTCAGCGCCTCAGCGACGGTGGGAAACCAGAGCTTCCAGCCAATCCCGGGCAACCGGAGCATGAAGCCACGCACGCGGACGCACGGCCGGATTTCGTAATTTTCGCGCACCTTGAGCTTCCGCGAGTTCGCGCGGATCCAGGTCGCAAATTCATCCGCGGCAAGGGCGGACTCGGACGGATCGATCTTCGTAACAGTGTGTTTGGTCTTCATTTTTCTCATCGTTCCGGGGGGAGCCATCTTGCCAGGGGAGAAGCGCAAACTTGCCGCACTGCAGCAAACTCACACCCACTATCACCGGCTTTAGAGAAAGACGTTAGAGAAAACGACTTCTTGCACGAAATCTTCACAATCGGCCCATCTCGCCGCGCCACTTCCCGGCGATCTGTGGTCGATACGCCGCTATCGGTCCAGGCTGGCTCCGGCGAAGGCCAATGACTCCTCGACCCAGGTGTCGGTTTGCAGGACCTGCCGCCGCTGCCGGAATGCCGCCTCCTCTGCGTGCCGTTGCGCCTGGTCGATCATCGCCCCCGCCAACGCTTTCGCCGCCGGAAGACCCATCGCCACAGCAGTCCGCGCCCGCTCGCGCAACCAACCGGGCGCATGTCGCATCGGCAATTCGTCATCGACGCTCACAAATGCCTGCGCCGAGCCCGGGTCGCCCTGCCGCGCGGCCCGCCCCATGAGCTGACGGTCGATGCGGCGGGTTTCGTGGCGCTCTGTGAGGATCACGTGCAGCCCGCCGATTTCCGACACGCCCGCGCCGAGCTTAATGTCCGTCCCGCGTCCGGCCATATTCGTGGCAATCGTAATCCGCCCGGCCTCGCCGGCCTGGGCGACGATCGCCGCCTCCTCGCGATGGCGCGTGGCATTGAGCAAATTGAATTGCAGCCCGCGGGCGGCCAGTCTCTCCGCGAGCCGCTCGCTGGCCGCCACGCTGCGCGTGCCGACCAGCATCGGCTGGCGCCGCTCGTGCCGCTGCGCGATCTCCGCGGCGATGGCCTCCCATTTTTCCTCTGCCGCGGCAAAGACGCGATCGGGCAACTCGACGCGCTGGCAGGGCCGATTCGTCGGAATGCGGACGACGGGAAGACGGTAGATCTGCCAGACTTCCGGGCCCGCTTCCCAGACGGTGCCCGAGAGACCGGACAGCTTGCGGTAGAAGCGAAAGAAGCGCTGGAACGAAAGCCGCGCGAGCGTCTCGGCGGGCGTCGTCACCGGCACGCCTTCCTTGGCTTCGACCGCCTGGTGCAGGCCCTCGCGCCAGGTGCGCTGGTGCATGAGGCGTCCGGTGAATTCATCCACGATGACGATCTTGTCGTCCTCCACGACGTACTGTTTGCCGAGGTGAAAAAACTCCCGAGCCCGCAAGGCTTGCGTGACGAGTTCCGCGCGGCGCTCCGTGCCCCGCCACATGCCGGGCAATTCACCGGCGCGTGCGTCGAGTTTTCGCCGCCCGGCTGGCGCCAGTCGAATCTCCTGCCGCCGCGCGTCGGCATGGTAATCCTCGCCAGCGACGAGCGACGCACCGAGGCCGTGGGCGATCTCGCACGCGCGGCGCAGCGGTTCATTATCCTGCTCGCGGCTGATGATGAGCGGCGTCACGGCCTCGTCGATCAAAGCGCTGTCCGCCTCATCCACGATCGCTGTGTGCAGACCGCGCGAGACCAGCCCGTCGCGTCCGGCGTCACCACCTTGCAACATCGTGCGCAGGAGGCGTCGCGTGGAATCCACCAGCGGACCGAGCTGCAGCCGGTCGCGCAAAAAATCGGCGACGAGTTCCTTACTGGTCGTGTAGGTGAGGTCGCGGTGGTAATTGGCGCGCCGCTCCTGCGGCTCCATCCCGCCCCCCACGCAGCCCACGGTCAGGCCGCAGACTCGGTAGAAACCTTGGAGCCATTCCGCATCGCGTGCCGCGAGATAATCGTTCGCAGTCACCACGTGACACGGCCGCCCGGTCCAGCCAGCGAGCACTGCGGCCAGCGAGATGGTGAGAGTCTTGCCTTCGCCGGTGGCCATTTCGAGCAACATTCCGCGCCAGACGGCCAGCGCGCCCATGAGTTGCACCGCGTGCGCTTGCAATCCCAGTTCGCGGCGTGCGGTTTCCGCCACCACCGCGAGCGCCGCATGCACGGCTTCGTCGCTCAATTCCTCGCCGCGACGAAACGCGGCCTGCGACTCTCGCAACCGCGCGTGCAGATGCGCATCGCCTTCTGATCCGAGCCGCGCTGCGCGCTCGTGCAGCCGCTCGGCTTCCGCGCGCAGCTTCGCCGGACTGGTCGTCCATCGCCTGGCCCGGCCCATCCAGCCATGCACGAAGGCATCGAGCCCCTGGTGCAGTTCGCGGCGTCGTGCAACAGACGTCCGCCGATGATCGATCGTGGGCTTCATCACACCTGGTATCGCTTCTGCAACATCTGCCGCAGCTTGCGGTACCACTGCGCGAGCAGCGGCTCGTTTCCGAGTTCAACACGAATCTTCCCCGACCGCCCATGCAGCAGCCGCACGCCTCCCGCCGGCGCCAGCGTCGCGCGCAGCTCGAAAAACGATTCGACCGCCCGTTTGCCGTGTGGATCTCCCTGCGCTGTCGCGATATCTCCGCCCGCCGCCCAGCCGAGGGCTGCCGACGGGAGCGTGCGCTGCTCGGCCGGAATCACCCGCACGCTTTGCACCGAAATCGACTTGTCTGCTTCACCACGAATGCGCACCTGGGACGAGCGCACCTCGCCGGTGAATAGGTTGGCCGCTTCCTGCTGAGAAATCACCGCGGTGAAGCGGAAGTCCGCATCCTGCACGATCTCCCCGATCACCTGCCCGCGCGGGAACCACTGCCCGACACTCTGCTCCAGTTGCGGACAAACCCACGTGCCGGCATGCGAGGCGACGACGACGAGTCCGCGCTGCTGCTCCTTGATTCGCAGCACGTGCTTTTCCTCGACGGTTCGCCGGTTGCGGATCGGACCGATCTCCGCAGCATTGCGATTGAGCGCACGCTCCTCTTCGGCGGTCGCCCGGGCGAGTTCCGCAATCGCGGCGGCAAGTTCGAGCTCCAGTTCGCGGCTCTCGAGCCGGAGGAGCGGCTGACCCTGCGCGACCGCGTCGCCCGAGCGCGCGAGCAGCTCCGTCACCACGCCAGCTGTATTGGTGAAAATCTTGCTGTATTCCTCCGCCTGCACGACCCCGGGCGCGCGAAAGCGGCTGGGCATCGGCCACCAGGCGAGCACGGCCAGCACCACCGCCGCCGTGCCACAGGTGATGAGCACGGCGCGCCGACGCTGGCGGATCAGCCGCGGGCTGGCGGCGAGATATTGGCCAATTTTCCAAAGTGGCAACACGGTGAAGGAGAAGACGCACGACAGGCCGAGGAGAATGCCGAGAATCATCCAGCGCCCGCTGATCCACAACGCAATGCCGATGAACACAAAAATGCGGTAGATCCAGCTCGCCACGCCATAGAGCGTGAGCAGCACCGCCTCCCACCCGCCATGCGCCGGACTTTCCAAGCCGGGGATCCCGAAGAGATGGCGCTCGGCGAGGTACTGCAGCATCTGCATCGAGCGCATCGCGAGGTTCGGCACTTCCAGCAGATCGCTGAAGATGTAGTAGCCGTCGTAGCGCATCAGCGGGTTGGCGTTGAACAGCAGCGTCGTCACCGAGGCGACGAAGATCGTGTTGTAGGCAAAGCTGTGCAACGCGCCTTCGCCGGTGGCCGCCCAGACGAACATGGCCAGCGCGGCGACGAAAAATTCGACGATCATTCCCGCGGAAGCGACGAAGATGCGCTGCCACTTGCTGCGGAAGCCCCAACTCGCCGTGGCATTCACAAACGGAACCGGGCTGAAGTAGAGGAGCATCACTCCCATCTGGTGGACCTCGCCGCCGAAACGCCGGCAGGCGAAGCCATGCCCCAGTTCGTGCAGCCCTTTGATGAAGAGCATGCCGAGATAGAGCAGCGGAAGATTCGCTGGCGCGAGCACTCCCTCACTTTGCGTGCGCAGCGCGTCGGCGTGATCCAGCGCCACCTTGATTGCGCCGCCGATGACGGCGAGCCAGAGCACGGCGCCCAGCGGACTCATCAGCCAGCGCACCGCCGGGAGCGCTCGTTGTAGGAAGCGGTCCGGGTCGAAGGTCGCGATGCGCAATGACATCAGGTTCACCATTGAACGCACTTCGCTGCTCCGCCGTTTCGTGTGCCGCTCGAGCAGCACGCCCGGCTCGGCGGGCACATCGCCGCAGAGCAGGTTTGCCTGGTGAAGCTGCGCGAGCAGCCGGATCACTTCCTCCTGCCCCGGCGCGCCGTCGGGATCACGCGCGAGACACTGCTCCCAGACCTCCTGGACGGTCGCGCCACGGCTCAGGTGGCAGAGGAAATCATGCGCCGCGGGCGTGATCCGGAAGAACTGGTTGTTCAGCGGATCAATGACGAGAAACCACTTTTCGCTCCGGAAAAACTGCCGGCGCGTCTGCGTCGCCGCGCGCAGCCCGACGCGCCGTCCGGCGACGCGGTGCCAGTGTTCGCTAAAGGTGCCGCCAGCCATGGGTCACCACCACCAAAGGTTCAGCCGCAGGAAATCCACAGTGCGATGGGTGGCAATCCAAAGCAGATTGCGCGGGCCCACGCTCACCTTGCACACCCCACTCATGCCCGGCCGCCACCAAGCTCCCGGCTGGGCCACAAAATCCGCGCGGACTACGAACACGTTCCCTTTTTCCCGCACCTCCGCCACCGGCTCCACGCGCTCGACGCGCACGGGAAAAGTAAACTGCGGCTGGCTCGCAAACGCGATGACTCCGCTTTGCGCCGGGTGGATCTCATGCACGTCGCGCTCCGGCATCGCGACCTCCGCGTACATCTGCTCGAGCTTGGCGATCTTGACGAGGACCTCGCCCTGTTTCACCGGCGACGACAGGCGCTCGCGCAAGTCGCCCTCGATCACGTAGCCGTCGAACGGCGCCAGCACTTTTGCCTTTTGCAATTGGAAGCGCGCGAGGTCGAGCCGCGCGCCGGCCTCTTCGGCGCTGGCCTGGGCGATGCGCATCTCGGCCACGTCGTTGTCCGACTCGGCCTTTCGCGCCTCGGCGAGATGCTTCTGCCGCTCGGCGATGGCGGCCGCTTCGCGGAGGAGCAGCTCCCGGGTATCGAGCGCAAGCAGCGGCTGATCCTTCTCGACCGGGTCTCCGATGCGAATGCTGACTTCGTCCAGATAGCCGTCGAACGGAGCGGGAAGCTGCGCGGTCACGTCGCCTTTCAAGACGAACGGCGCCTCGACGCGATATTCCATTCGACCGAAAAGCAGGACGCCTAGCACCACAGCGACGGCGATGCCGGCGAGCTTCGCGCCGGTATGTTCGGGGCCGACGAGGTGTGCGGACTTTTCACGCAACGCCGTGCAAAGGCGCGCGCCCCACCAGCGATCGTGGCGCTTCAGTTCATAAAACCGGCGCGCGAGGTGATCGCAAAGCAGGCGCATCGACTGCTGCTCACGCAGGGTAAATTCCCGACTCGCGCGTTCCAGCACCAAGACCGCGACGGGGGCGTCGTCGAGCCGGATCGGCAGCGAGCAGAGGTGCCCGGATGCATTCAGCCGCGCAAACGTTTCATGACTCCGCACCACCGCCCGGCAATCCGCCGATACCGGCCAGACGATCTCCTCATCCTGATCTAGCGCCTCGTCCATCACGCCCTCGATCGCCGCGACGAGTTCCATCTTTCGCTCGAAGCGCTCCGTGTGACTGAGCGCCTGGAGCCGGACGTGATTTCCCTCCACCCAGCCAAGGCTCACCCGCTCGCAATCGGAACGCGCAGCCAGTTCATTGCAGAGAAGCATGGCGGCGCCCACGAAACGCGTCTGGGTGTTGAGCACGACCAGCAGATCGAGCGCAATCGCGAAGCGACCAAGATCTTCGCGCGCCTCGGTCAGGGCTTGCCCTCGGGCATAAAGCAGCGGCACATCCGCAAGCAAGCGTAGCCGCGTACTCGCGCCCGGGAGATTCGCTTCCGGTTGGAGCCGGACCACGAGGAGATCCGAGCGCTGCGAATCGCCGGTGACGAGCCGCACCGCGACGATGCCGCGCTCCCTCACGACCGCTCCGCCGCTAGCCTCCGCCTCAATGGTAAACCGCTCGAACTCGCCTCTCTCGGGCTTCAGCGCCGCGAAGAGCTGGCTCTGGGGCGGCCAGCAAAACGCGTCCTTCCAGATGCCGGGCGTCTCCGGTGAACGGCTCCGGCTCAAGATCACCGCATCCGTCGCGGGCGCAAAGATCAGCACCGCGCGCAGGAAAGCCGGCCAAAACTCTCCGGGTGCACCGTTGAATGCGCGCAGTTCGTCGAGCTTTTCGAAAGCGTCCGCTGATGCGCGCTGAATTGGAGGGTTTTCAACCGACATGAAGCGATTTGGGTGAAGCGGTGTGGATCTAAGCGACGGAGCTCACGGGAGAGCACCGAGCGGGCGCCCCGGCACGGCTACGACCCAGCATAGCAGGTCCGGTTAAGGCGCAAGTTCATTGCCGCACTCTCCCCAGCCTCGTCCCCTGCCTGCCGATCGAAAGCTCGGGTCGTAAGCGCGAACGCAATTTCACCACACCAGAGCTCTCCCGCGCCGCGCAAGGATCACCAGCGCGCCGACGATGCCGAGAGCGAGACTTCCTGGCTCCGGCACGGTGATGACCGTCAAGGTGAACGCCCCGGCCAGACCAAACGTGGTTACCGTCGTATTTGAGTAGGTGAATTCCTCTCCGAAAGGGGAGATCACGTAAACCCCAGGGCTGAGCAAAGCGGTATTGAAGAGATATCTGCCAATCGAGTTGCCGGCAAAGGTCGGATAGTCTCCCGCGGAACCCTTGAACCAAATCGTCGTCGCCCCCGCTTGATTCACCGACGCGCCGCTCGATGGCCCGAGAAAGATGTCGCTGCTTACGAACGGATTGTTCAATGACGTTACCGCCGGCGCGCCGAAGGTCAGTCCGCTCGCCGGCGAAGTCGCAAAGTAATATTGAAGCCCGCTGATCGGTCGGCCGCCACAATCCACACGCAGATCCAGGCTATAGCTGACGGTCCCAGCCACGATCGAGTCGGAGGTCGTTGCGGTAGTTCCGGCCTTGAACAAGGCAAGGCGCGGGTCACTGATCGTGGTCGCGGGCGAGGCGACTCCGAGGAGGCTGAGGAACGCAGCGCAAAGTACTGCGCGAACGAGGATCCGAAATTTGATCGTTCGACCCTCCAGCGTAAGAGAAACCGGCTGTTTGACGGAACATTCGCGAGACCCAGTAGCGGGCTCACCCATAAGAGTAAGAGACAAACAAACATGCTTCACCGGTGGACTCCTTGAAGAAGAAGAAGAGATACTCAAAATTCCGACCCGATTTGAAGCGCAGGGTGGGTGGACGATTCGAGACAGCCAGGAGCCGAATCTCCGGCGTCTTTTCCCATGCAGCGACCAAGGGGCACTTGCTCGATTCCGTGGGCAGTTGCGGGGGCAATAGTCGGTCGTTGCTCAGCGGGTTCTTATATTCGGCCAAGCCCGTCTCCTGAATCAATCTGTCCACCTCCGCTTTTGACAAAGTGAGTGTGGCATAGGCATCTCGCGTGGTGCCGATCATCCCGCAGGTAAAATTGCCCGCAGGCAGATTGGGCCTCGCCAGCAACTCGGTTAGATCACTGCGAAGACCCGGTTCGTTGCTCCGGTTCCATGAAGCGTCGCAGGCCGCCAGCATCGCGCAGATGGTGAAAAAGGGCAGCTGGGAAAAAAAGTTACCCACGGGCCGTCCCTTTCCTCACCCAGGACACCTGGTGGCGCTTGCGTCGTGGAGTTGTGCGCCTCATTTGAGTGGGCATACCCCGCGCGGCTATTGCTTGGGAGCGGATTCGCGGCGCCCGCGCAAAAAGCCCGTCGTGCCGAAAATGAGAACTCCCCAAAACATGGTCGAAGGCTCAGGAATCGCCTGCACCTTCAAAGAAAATAGTCCGGGCGCTGCAAATGCCGTCCGCGTCGTGCCGGTGAACGTCAATTCCTGTCCTACCGGAGTGAAGAGATAATCTCCCGCAGGCAGCGTGGAGGTATCGAAGGTAAACGAGAGAATCGCTCGGCTGGCAAAAGCCGGATAGTCGCCGGGATCCGCCTTAAATAACACGCTCGTCCCCTGACTTTGGTTAACCAGGCTTCCGGAATTCGGAGCGATCAGGATATCGGCATCAATGAAAGGTTGATTGAGCGCGACAACGGGCGTGAGGCCGAAGTGCACGGTGGGATCGTTACTCGTTAGATAGAACTGCAACCCGCTGACAGGATCACCTCCGGTATCCAGTTTTAGATCGAGAGCGTAAGTCGCCGTTCCTAACTGGATGCTATCAGCAACAGCCGCCGAGGTTCCCGCTTTCACCAGATTCAGCGTCGGCGCGCTCTGCGCCGGGAGTGACGCGGACGCGAGGGTAATCGTCAGTGCAAGCAGACTCGTCCGCCAGATCGTTCGGGTATCTAGGTTTGGCATGGGAATAACGTTGGTTGAGAAGTTTTCGGCGGGCGAGGTTCAGAAGGCGCGAATCATCGGCGATCCGCCGAGAGCCCAGGAAGCGGCAACGGTGGCACAAGGTCGATCGCACGCGAGATCAGGGATCCATTCCCACGAACAGTCAACGCATCGATCCCGATGTACACCTTCAAACTTGTGGTCGTGGCATCCCGAGTCGGGAAGACCGCGGACGCCTTGATGAGTTCTGCCACCGACCCGATGGAGGCGTCGCTCAGCGGCGCCGTTCCATTGAGGATCAAATTGGAAGCCACCGACGTCGCAGGCTGGATTGCAGCCCTACTCAATCGAGCAGTGCTGGCTGGCGACAACTCCGCCGCTCTCACGATCGAACTCAGATTCAACGTGCCAGCCACCTGCAGGCGGCTTGGAACCAGGCTCGCAGGCAAAGCAGTCTGAAGTGGCCCGACAAATGGGCCCGAGGCTGGAGCCGGATCCGCGACGACAGCAATGACAGGACTTGACGTTTCTGCGCCGCTCGGAATGACCGCATCGACACTGGCGGTCCGTGCGAACGTAACTGCGGGCGAAGCGGCTGGGACGGTGTGCAGGAGATTGTCCTTCACGACTTGCAAATCCGAAACCGAGAGTGAACCGCTCGCATTCAGATCGAAGAGGAAGTTACTCGCCGTGACCGGCTGGGTTAGTCGATCCTTGACTCCCTGAAGATCGCTGGCGCTCACGGCGCCGCTCTGATTCGGATCTCCGGTCAGCACGCGGATGGAAATTCCCGCAGCGGCACCGAGCGAATTGCCGGCCGCGTCGCTCAATCCTTGCAGAGTTACTCCCACGATCGAACGGTCAGCAGCCCCCGACAATGTGAGCACGAGCGTGTTCCCAGCGAATACCGCACTCTGGTATGTCGCATTGGTCACGGTGACTTCGCTGCCGTCCAAAGTGCCATCTGCGGCACGGAGCGGTTGATCAAAGGTGAAGACGAGCGTATTCGGCCCGCCGGCGCGCGGCTCGATGGCTGCATCTCCCGCATTCAGCGGGAGATTGATATCAAACGTTCCGGCGGCGCCATGAATACGGCGCGACACCACGCTGACCAGCGAAGGAGCGGTGGCGTCGACGACAAATTCATCGATGGCGTCGCCTTCAAGCGGGTTGCCGAAGAGATCTTCGATCCCCGACGTCGAGGCGGGTAGGATGAGGCGATAAGTGCCGTCGGTGCTAGTTAGCGATGTTAGGTTACCCAGCGTCCACGTGATGTTATCCGTGGTCGTGAGCGACTCCGTCCCGCTGAGGAGATTGGCGCCTCCATTGCGAGCAAGCGTCAAGTCGCCGACCGAGAATCCCGTGACCGCACGGCTGAAGGCGAAGTTCACGCTGGCGACCCCCGTGTTGCGTGGATCGGGCGTGACATCGACGATATCCACGCTCGGTGCCGCGAGCACCGCCGTCGCGGCGTCTGCTCCCGGAGGCGGTGTCTCGAGGTTGCCGGCATTGTCCCGAGCAACGGAGTAGAAGCGGTAGTCGTGGCCACGCATTCCGGTGTAATCCGCCGAGTTCAGCGTGGTCTGAGACAGCCACAGCGCAAACGGCGCATGATTATCAGAAACATAGATGTCGAAGCTGGCGATCGCCGAGCCGTTGGTGTCGTCGCTTCCCGTCCACGCCACATTGAAGGTCGGCGTCACGGAAGTGGACGGCAACGCTTGGACGGAACTCGTTGGCAACCCGGAGTCGATCGTGTTGAAGATGGCAGGCGTGTCGATCGGCGCATTGATATCAAAAACAATGGTTGCCGCGGCATCGATCCGCGCACCGGTCGGCGTGGCCGCTTTCGGCCGGACGGTATAGTTGACGAATCCCTCGCCCTCCGGACCCGTCACATTCGGCGGCAGGAAGCCCTTGAGCGGATCCGCCGGCACGTCGCCGGTCGCCGGATCGATCGAGGTGAACTGCCAGAATGCCTGGCCGGTGGAGACGTCGATACCGGCGGATACGTCGAGGAACACTCCCCTCGTGGCGGTCAGATCGATCCGCGTGCTGTAGAATGCGCGGTTCTCCGGCACATCGACGAAGACATTGCCGAAACCGAAGTCGCCAACCCGGAAGGTGCGGAAGTCGAGATCGGGATCGAGATCCTGAGTGATGCGCACGCTCTGCGCCGGCGCGGTCGCGACCAACTCGTCGTTTTCAAACCGAATCGTGTACGGAATCGGCTGTGACCCCGCGAGCCAGCGATCGGCGCCAAAGCCAGCTGGGCCGAGCAGATCATTCGGATCGCGCGACACAGGCCGCGGGATGTCGTGCTGATCGTCCGGATTTGGCGGATCATCCGGATCGTCGCAATCCTGTTCCGGGATTTCGTTTGTGACCTTGCGCCCCGGCTTGTCCGTGAATTCGACCACGAACGGAACGCCATACGCACGACCGTGCTGCTCGAGGAAATGCAGCGGGACCGTAAAGACCCGCTCGATCGAAGCGCCGAGGTCGCCAGGCATGAAGTCGATCGCATCCTTGACCGTGAGCTTGATTTTCGATTCGACGACGAGCGTCGTCTTGCCACTGAGCGTCGCGACGACATCGCCCGAGAGACGACGCGAGTCGGGACGAGCCGGACGGTTTCCAGGCGCCCAACTGCCATTTCCACCTGCCGTGTTTCCGGGAATACTGAATGGGTCCGAGAAGTTCAATGCACCATCCAATTGCAACATGCCTGGGTCGAAGAGCTCGGCGAGGCTGAACGTGCGGGAGTCGCCGAAGTTGTCACAGGTCAGCTCGCCGCTGGCGAATTTGTCCCGGATCTTGGACGCCGCGGCCTTAAGAAATTGATCCATGAAACGCTGCACCTGGGGATCGTCCCGGTAGCCGTTCTCAATGATGTTGCCTTCGACCATCGCCGAGCCGTCGCCGAAGAACCGCTCAGGCGTCGGCGAAGACGGCGAGGAGAAGATGAAGTCGCGCCACAATGAACCCACCGTAAGCCCGAAGCGCGCGGTGATCGCCGGGAGGAAGACCGTGGTCAGATAAGACTTGGCCGCCGCGAGCTGAGCTTCGAGGACGACATCCGGCGCGGAGATTAACGCACCGGGTGCTGGAGTGCCAATGTCTCCGAGATCCACCGTAGCGGCATTGCCGACCGTCACGTTGGCAACCGTCAACGCGGCTTCGCCGGCGACGACCACGATGTCATATTCGCCCGCCGCCAGGCCATCGAACTGGAATCGATTTCCGACCAGCGTCCCAAAGAAGAGCGCGTTTTTTGTTTCCCCGTGCAGCATCGCGCCGACGTAGATATCGTCGTCGCTCAGCCCGGGCGCCCGCTGGAAGGTTCCCGCGATGTGCGACTCAACGGCGAGCGAAACATCCAGCGCGGCGCCGGTGGCGGTCACGGTCGCATCCGCCCAATTGCGCGCGAAACCAACCTCATCCACCGAAACGCGATACGCGCCCGGGCTCAGACCGCTCACCGAAATCTTGCCGCGCGAATCGGTAATCGCACTGAAGACGGAGCCATCGGGACCGAAGATCGCCACGCTGGCATTGGTCAGGAGCTGACCCGCGCCCGCTGCGCGAATGGTCGCCGAGAGCGTCGCCCCGCGCGTGACATCGAGATGCAAATCATCGACCGAAACGCCAGCCACGACCGTGACGGGACCCGCCGGCGCACTTACGGCGAGACCGGTGAGACGGAAGCTGTAGCTGCCTAGCGTGACCGCCGGGAAAATGAAGCTTCCATCGCGCAGGACGATGCTGCTGAACGCCTCGCCGGTGGTGTTGTTTTCGGCACTCAAAGTCGAACCGACCACACCGAGTCGCGTGTCCGCATTCACGTTGCCGGTGATCGCCAGCCCGACAGCGGCTGTCGCCTTCCTCAACTCAAGATCCAGGAGCGTATCGACATTCCGCGCATCCGCGGCGGAAGGCATTAGATCGGCATTGCGCGAGAGCATCGCGAGGTAGTCGCCCCAAGTTGGCCCCACCTGATTAACCAATTGGGTAAAGATCGGTGCAAACGCTGCATCGGGCATTCCCTGCGGCTTGAGCTGATCGCGCATCGACTCCCAATCGAATAACTGCGCGCCATCCTTCCCATCACGATCCACAAACACATGATAAGTGCCTGCCGCGCTATCGCTGAAACTATAGAAGGTAACCGACTCGCTCTGCCCCGGACGCAGGATGCCAGCAGGACCGCCGTGGGTATTCGATCCATAGAAGACCACGCGCGTACCGAGCGACAAATCGCTCGGAGAGTAGCCGACCGGCGAGGTACTGCCGACGCGTAGCAGCGGGGCCGGAATGTCATTCAGCGTGTCATTGCTCCAGCGCACTGCAAAACTGAATTGCGAGTTGCGGCGAATTGCGCTCG
>JBAVML010000476.1:0-14288 GCA_049690035.1 Chthoniobacteraceae bacterium | reverse complement strand
CCGTGAGGCTGACCAGCAGCCCATCGCAGCCCGGCAGCCGCGCCGGCCGGCCCGCTTTCATGTCACGAAAATCCGCATCGATCTCCCGCATGCTGATCGGCACGGCCGGCGGCGGCTCGCCAGTGCTGATCTTGCGAATCAACGCCCCACTCAGCCCGGCGACGTGGCGGCTGGTCTCGATGAAGCCGGTCGCTTCGACGCGGTCACCCAGCGCGAGCGGCACGCTGCCGCCCGGTTCCACGCGCACCGCGCAATTTCCATCCTGGAGATAGAGGAAAGCGCCCGGTTGTTGGTAGGTCACGGTCCCCTCGATGCGGCGCCGATGCCGCGGACGCCCCTCGGGGGAAAACGCGTCGAGCGCGTTGAGCGGCACCTTCTGCGCAGCGAAGGGATCGGCGGGCGCCGCCTGCAAAACAACGACGTCCTCCTCGTGGCTGATCACCAGGCGCGGGCAGACAAACTCCGCGCGCCAGTTCCGCGAGACCGCCGCGAGCCCCGTCATCTTCACCTCCGCATCGAGCATGCGTGCGGGCGCGAAGGCGTCGGTCTTGGGCAAACGACAGAGAAAATGTCCGAGCCCGGTCTCCACCTTCAGCAACCATCGCGTGCCACCCTCATCCGCGATGCTCTGCACCACGCCGGACACCTGCACGCGCTGCACATCCGCGGCGCCGTTCATGAGGCGCGCCAGCGGCACGGCTGGCGCGGGTGGGAGCGGCTTCGCGCCGAGCACGCGCAGGCTGCGTGGAAGGATCACCGGAGCGAACGCCCCTTCGTCCAGTACGCCGTCCAGTTCGATTTCGGAGCCTTCATGGAGTGAAAGCAGCACGTCCTTTTCTCCCGCCCAAAGCATCTCGCGCCGCGCCTGCGAAACCGCCACCCAGATCCCGGCCGACTCATCCTCCACGCAGAAAGACGCCAGCGCCGGCGGTGTCTTCGCGGGCGACGCCAGACCTTCCCCCACGAGGGAAACGAGGCCGCGGACCCGCACCGTCGGCCGCTTCGCCGCCTCGATCCGCGGTATCGCCAGCAAGTCCGCGATCCGCGTCGGCGCGAGTTCCTGCGCCCGCAGCGTGGGCGCTGCCATCCACACGGACGCAATCACGCCGAGGACAGCAGTGAGGGTCCCTCGATCAGGCGGCATGGGGATCCGTCACTTCACGAATAGCAACCGGAAGCGCTTGCTGCCGGTGTCGGGATACTTCGCGATGACGGCCTCATAGCCCGGCGCGCTGTAGGCCAGCGCAGCCTGCCGGAGGATTGGGAGCACTTCGGCTTCGTGCTTTTCCTTGATCTGCTCGAGCGGCCACGGCTTTGCCGGAACGTCCACGTAAGGCACGAGGTAGTCGAGTGCGCAGCGGATGCTGCGTCCGTCCGCGGTGGCGAAGCGCCAGAGATCGACGCCGACGTGCTCGCCGAGCGTGGCGAGCTCGCAAAGCGCTTCGAGATTGAAGCGTGAGTAGCTGAACGAGGTCGTGCGCACGAGTTCAAGCGGCTGCTTTCCGTCCGGCTCGATCTGCACGGCGATGCGGCGCTGTTTCGCCTCCTCGAGGATGCGGCGCGCGAGGTCGTTCCGGCCGAGCACAAGCGCGAGGCGCGCGGTCTGCACATCGTAGAAAGAGCCGTGGTTGTTCCTCGCGTCGTGCTCGTCTTTGCCGGCGTCGCTCGTGAGCAGCCAGTCGAGATAAGTGCCGAGCCAGGTTGCCAGCGCCCGCTGATCCGTCGCCGGCCATGACTTCGAATGGGCGAGCAGTCCGAGCGAGTCGGCGGCGAGGGCGATGTAGCGGCCCTCGAGAATGCCCGTCCCGCGTCCCTCATTCTTTCCGAGCACCGCCTGCGCAAACTGGAAACTCGGGTTCATCCGCGTCGCCGGAACGAGGAACCAAACGCGTGCGAACTGCGCGGCATGCGCGGCATACGCTTCCTTGCCGGTGAAATAATACGCGAGCGCCAGCGTCTCGATCGTCTCGCCCATCAGCTTCACGCGCTGGCCATCGTTGGCGGTCGGGTCGCGGCTTTCGGGATTCACCTTTCCGTCGTGGCGAAGGTAGGGGCGGCCACCGGGCGACTTCGGATCGGGCCAAAAATACGGCGCGAGGCTCATGTAATCGTGCGGGTCGCCACTCGGCGGAATCTTCTTCTTTTCCGTCACCGAAGGCGGCACTTCGCGCAGCGCCTCGTCCGCGTCGGACACGAGATTCTTCAGCGCCTTCGTCAACTCTTTATCCCCGGGGGCCAGCCGCGCCTTTGCCGTTGCGAGTGAGCCAGGCTTGGCGCCGAAATAACCCGGCGCCGGCTCGGCCGCGACGACGACGACCTGCGCAAGCCAGCCCACGCAAAGAGCCGGACTGACCATCGAGGAGAGGGAGAAGGGAAACATATGAAGAAGGCAAACGCCGCTGGAAAGCTGGCGAGGCCGACCGGCTGTCAGGCCGGCGTCGGATCGACTACTTCGGCGCGGGTGAAGCGTCTCAGCATCCGCTCCCGGAGCAAGGCAGTACGTTCCCGGAGCGCAGCGCAGTCCGGTTGGCAGCGCCCGACTCAGCACGGGAGTGGTCGCGCCGATCGGGCGTGGGACTACTTCGGCTCCAGCTTCTTCTTCGCCCGCACCGCTGCTGGTCCCGCGAAGACAGGCGCGATGTTTTCCGCGTTCCACGCTGCGTAGGAGGCCTTCAGCTTCGCCGTGACGTCCGGCTTTTCGGCCGCGCGATCGCTGGCTTCGCCGATGTCGGCGGCGAGGTTGTAGCATTGATCATCCGGGTTGTTCATGTTGAGCAGCTTCCAATCTCCTTCGCGAATCGCCCACGTGCCGTTCGCCGTGCGCCAGAACAGATGCTCATGCGGCGCGCCGGGTTTTTCTCCCATGAGAAAAGGCAGGATATTCACCCCGTCGAGCTGGTGCTCGGCGGGCACCTTCGCGCCGGTCAACGCGACGGCAGTGGCGAAGACATCGAGCGAACTGACCGGCAGCGCGTAGTCTTTTCCCTGCGCCAGCCGTCCCGGCCAGGAGACGAGAAACGGCACGCGCATGCCGCCCTCGAAAACCTGCCCCTTCGCGCCGCGCAACGGCGCATTGTCGCTGTGCGTCACGGACACCGGGCCGCCGTTATCGCTCATGAAAAAAACGAGCGTCTTCTCGTCCTGGCCCGAGGTGTGGAGCGTGGCGAGCACTTCACCCACCGCATCATCGAGGCCGACGACGAGCCCGCCATAGTTCCGGCGAATTTCATCGGTGATTCCGCTTACGCGGCTGAGCTGCTTCTCGGTCGCTTGCAGCGGTGTGTGCGGCGCATTGAAGGCGAGATACAGGAACCACGGCTCACTCTTGTGCCGCGAAATAAAGGCCGATCCTTCGTGTCCGAAAAAGTCGGTGATGTATTCCTTCAGCGGCTCGTCAACGCCGTTGCGATTGATCGGGATGTTGTATTCCGCGCCGCCCTTCGCGCCGGGCAGGTAGATGTGTCCGCCGCCGAGGAAGCCCACGTAGTCGTCGAAGCCGCGCCGATTCGGATGAAACTGCGGATGCGCGCCGAGATGCCACTTTCCCACCGCCCCGGTCACGTAGCCCGCCGTCTTGAGCACCTGCGGCAGCGTGGTCTGCGAAAGCGGCAGACCGGACACCGTGTCTTCGGGATTCCACACCGGATTGTTCTCGTGGCCGAAGTGCTGCTGGTAGCGCCCGGTGAGCAAGCCCGCCCGCGTCGGGCTGCAAAAGGGATGGGTCACATAGCCATTCGTGCACCGCAGCGAACGCTTCGCGAGTTGATCGAGATTCGGCGTAGGGATGTCCTTGCAACCTTGGAACCCAACGTCCGCGTAGCCGAGATCGTCAGCGACGATGAGCAGGATGTTCGGCTTGGATTCCGCAGCCGCGAATGATGCGGCGGTTCCGGAGAGAAGAGCGAGCAGGAGGGCGAGACGTTTCATGGGGTTTGGGGGAAATGCTGGCGGAGGAGAGGTGATGATTTCATGGCTGGCGCGCGATCGACGGGAGCTTGGCCGCAAGTAAACCACGCAGTTCGGCAACGGTCGCGGAGTGCTGCGGGTCGTTGGCGAGATTCGTGTATTCGTGCGGGTCCGCGTCGTGATCGTAGAGTTCGATGCCATCGCGGCCCTCGCTCCACTCCGTGCACCGCCAGCGCGCGGTCCGCACGCTGCGGCCCCAGAACTCCGCATTCTTGCCGCGCCGCGCCTGGGTGAAAGCTGCCTCATGCAGCGTCGCGTGCGGATCGTCGAGCAGCGGACGCAGGCTCCTGCCTTGCAGCGTCGGCAGCGGCGGCACACCGGTGAGGTCGCAGAGCGTGGGGAAAAGATCGAGCAACTCGACGAGCCCGGCGCTGCTCTGACCGCGCGTCTTCATTCCCGGAATGCTGACGATCAGCGGCACGCGCGCACATTCCTCGAAAAGGCTGCGCTTGTGCCACAGCCCGTGCTCGCCGAGGTGCCAGCCGTGGTCGCTGGTGAAGATCACGATCGTCTTCTCCGCCAAGCCGAGTCGCGCGAGCGTATCGAGCACGCGGCCCGCTTGCGCGTCCATGTAGCTGACCGTGGCGAGGTAGGCGCGGATCGCCGCGCGCCGCTGCTCCGGTGTGGCGGTGAGGGCGTAGCCGGGCACGGCGCCATTGCGGGCGGGCGCGGGAATGTCGGCGTCGTCGTCCGCCGGCTCAGTCGGCAGCGTGATCGTGTCGAAAGGATACAGGTCGAAGTATTTCGCCGGCGCGACGAGCGGAAGATGCGGACGGTGAAAGCCGACCGCGAGGAAGAATGGCTTCGTCGGGTCGCGCTTCTCCAGCCAGCCAATCGCCTCCCGCGCGTGGCCGCCATCGATGAGATCCTCATCCGCGCACGGAATCTCCTGCCACGGGAGCCCGTCCTTTTTCCCCGTCTTCACCTTCACCACGCTCTCGCGTTTCGCCGGATACGGCAGCTCGCTCTTGAAGGGCTCACCGAAATCCCACGCCTGCGGATCGTCCATGCTCTCATCGCCGCTCGGCACGCCGAGGTGGAAAATCTTTCCGCACCGCGCCGTGGTGTAGCCGTGCTCGCGGAAGTGATGCGGCAGGGTCATCACGCCGGGTAGATTCGTGTAGAGCACATCGGCGTTGTCCGTGACCCGCGTCGTGCCCGGTCGCAGCCCGGTGAGAAAGGACGAGCGCGAAGGATTGCAGTGCGGGAACTGGCAATACGCGCGCTCAAAGCGCACCCCGCGCGCCGCGAGTGCGTCGAGATTCGGCGTCTTCGCGGCGGGAAAACCGTAGCACCCGAGCGTCACGGCGAGATCGTCCGAGACGATGAGCAGCACATTAGGACGGTCGTTCGCCGCCACCAGCCCGGCCAGCGGCGCGAGCAGGAGGGCGAGGAAGGTGGGGAACAACGTTTTCATCGGAGGCGGAACAACCCCTGAACCGTCGGAAAAGTCGCGATCCGGTTGCCGATCCGCGAGCGCATCGAGGCTGAATCGAACGAGCGGCAGCCGGGCGAAAAGTACGCGCGAGATTACCGCTGCGCGAGAATGGCGAGTGAATACCCGCGACTTCGAGCTTCTCCCTCGCCGCTCATGGGATCGCCGACGGCACCTTGGGCGAATACCTGCACCTGCAGAAGAACGGCGTCCTGGTGAAGGTGGGCGACGAGGTCCAGGCGGGCGATCTGGTGGCGCGCTCGGGCAATACCGGTTGCTCCACGGGGCCGCACCTGCACTTCCACGTGCGCTAGCCGCTGGATGGCTCCACGTGGCGCAGCGTGCCGGTGCGCTTCTGGACGACGGCGACCGAGACGGAGGTGCTGACGAAAGGCGTGAGTTACACGGCCACCCGCGGCGCCGAGTCGATGCGGCAGGCCGAGGCAAGCCGCCCGCCCAAGGGCTCACCAACTCCGCCGGAGCGGTCCTGAACTCCGCGCCGCCATTACGCCGATGCAGACTACCGGAACTGACTAAAGGTTTTGAGCAACTTCATCGTTGAATCGTAGTCGAGCTTATCGCCTTCGAATTCGCATCTGTAGAGGCCCTGGAGATTAGAGGGGAGCACGACGTCTTTCTCTACCAACAAAATCACACGCTTTCCGTAAAGCGCCATAGCGGCGCCAATCTCTATCAGCACATTGTCGTTAAGCTTGACATGCTCATTTCCGTCTTTGTCGAGGTACTTACCTTCGGCTCCAACATGAAGCACCCCCGCACCGCAGGAACGCATGTCCTCGAAGACTTTCTCCGGAACGGGAATTGCGGTGGCTTCGCGCTCAACTGACACGATAGGTTCGAATTTTCCGAAGAGCAGTAGCTCCTTAATTTGGGCGACAATCGCCCGCTGTTTCCCGTGGGTTATGAAAACCCGATTTGCCTTAATGTCTACTTGCGGTGTGCCTGTAGACCCGACGAGATCGGCGACAGGGGGAACCGAAGTTATCGGAAAGAACGTCGCGGGGGGCGCTTCTATTTCGTGAACCTCGATCGCTTTTTCGACGTTCTCTGGCGTAGCAATAGGCGAAGGAACTGCGGGACTATCAAGATTTACAAACGGGCCAGTCGGGCCTTCCCGGATAATTCCACAATAGAGTCCGTTCGCCTTAATAATTCCAAATGCCGTCTGTGCGCGTTCTGGTGGGAGACCAAGCGCCTTAATGACGTTCAATGCGATTGTTTCGTTCGGAAGCTTGGCTCGACGGTACTTCTCAAAGAACTCCCGGAGAACTCGAGGCTTGAGGATTGCTTCCCGGCGCGCGGCAACGTCTTGGCCTTCTTCCTCTGGAGCTACGAGTCGCTTCCCTAAGGGAGTCAGTTTTATGACATTCGCGTTGATGCCTCCGTCACTCAGACCGTATGCAATCGAAGCGCCTGTGAGCGACTGCCACGAGCTACTTGTTGGGCTGATGCCGAGAGCAAGCGCAACGTCCGGAGGAGACGCGGAATCGGCCGCAAAATTATCGACAAGAGCGGAGGCGATTTTTTGCGCCTCCTGAAGTGTGACTAAAGGGAAATCCGTTTGCTTAAAATAGACACGCGGCTTCGTGATCGGGGTTGCCTTGACGGTCTTAACGAGTTTTGGGGATGGACGTTTATGTTGAGCCATTTTCAGTTTCCGCGGTTACTTCGATACCAGTACCCCGGATACTTACCGGGTCGGGGCACACGCTTGCGACATGTTTTTTCCTCTCGTTCCCAAGCCGCCAATAGTTGTTGCCCGCCCACTTCCGATGATCACGTTGACCCTACCGTCCGCGCCGGTCATCGTGGTTGGCGATGAGCCTGCCGCGTCTCTATCTCGAAACGACCATCCCGAGCTTCCTCACGGCAAGGCTGAGTGAACCAAATCGCGGGCAACGCGAAATTCTCCCATGAAAGTCCCCACGCTCTACCTCGATACTTCCGTGATCGGCGGCTACTTCGATGCCGAGTGGATGGCCGATACGCGCGAGCTTTGGGCGCAGGCTCGGGCGGGGAAGTGGCGTCTGCTGACTTCGATTGTGACGGAACGGGAGTTGGAGAACGCGCCGGAGAACGTCCGCCAGTTGTTCTTGGACACCTTTCAAAGCGCCAGCGAACTGCTGATGGCGACGGAGGAGGCGGAAGACCTCGCGGAGGAATACCTGCGCGCCGCGGTAGTGAGTCCGAAGTATGCCGACGATGCGCTGCATGTGGCGATCTGCTCCACGCATCGCATTCCCTATCTCGTGAGTTGGAACTTCCGGCACCTCGTGAACGTCCGACGCGAGGCGGGCTTCAATGCGGTGAACCTGTTGCAGGGCTATGCACCGCTGAGTATCGTGAACCCCAAAGAACTTATCTATGGCGACACCGACGACGAATCCTGAATCAATTCCCGGCTTCGATGCCGTGGCCGAGTCGCGCAAGTGGCGTGAAGCAACCAGCCGCCAGCTTTTCGCGATGAGCCGGGAGGAGCGGATGGCGTATCTTTCCGCGGCGCGAACGCGATACCTGTCTGGAACGAAGGAGCACGCAACCGAAGAAGAGTCCTGCGTGGTGCGCGAGGAGCCGCCGGAGAAATAGGCTGGCGGGCTCACGGCGAATTTCAAGGAACACGAAATTGCGGCGGCCTGTCTTGCGTTTGGCTGCGCCTGTCCGATTCTTTGTACGCCTGCTGAATTGATGCCCATCGATCCGCCGTATGAATAAGAACCCGATCATCGAGGAAATCTGGCGCGTCCGTGAAGAGATCGCGCGGGAGAGCAATCACGACATTCACGCGATGGCCGAGGCTGCGCGCGAGCGCGAGACACGGCTGGCTGCGCAAGGCTGGAAGCTCGTGTCTTTCGCCGATGAAGCGAAGCACGATGAATCGTGTGTGGTGCGCGAGGAGCCGCCGAAGCCGTGATGAGGCTCGCTCACGCCGTCCTGGCGCTCGCCCTCGTCGCAGGGTCTCGCGCGGGGGCCGCGGAGGGCGCGCGTCCGGTGGTCGGCGCGATCCGCTGGGATGGCTGGCTGGTGGACGGCGGTGTGGGCCGGGCGGTGAGCAAGTCGCTGACTCCACCGCACTGGAGCACCCGGCTGCCGTTTTTCGCCAAGGTCCGCGAAGGCGGCTCGCCCGAACTGCGCGGCGACACCGCGGAAGTCATGACCGCCGAGATCGCGGCGGCGCGCACGGCGCGTCTCGATTACTGGGCCTTTCTCGCCTACGACGAAACCGACCCGATGACCCGCGGGCTGCAGCTTTATCTGGCGAATCCGCGGCGGGCCGATGTGAACTTCTGCATCATTAGCGAAACCGCCCGCTGGCATCGCGGGAACGTCGCGGCGCAGGCCGAGCGGTTCGCCGGGCTGATGGCCGAGCCCGGGTATCAGCGGGTGGCCGGCGGCCGCCCGCTCTTTTACTTTCTCCATCACAGTCTCGAGCCCTTCACGCAGGCCTGGGGGAAGCCCGCCGGGTTTCGCGAAGCCGTGGATGCGCTGAGGGCCGCGGCCGCGACCCGTGGGCTCCCGGCGCCTTACCTCGCGGTGATGACCTACGACGTGAATGGCGCGAAAGCCCTGCTCGACGCCGCCGGCCTCGATGCGATCAGCGCCTACGCTTTTCAGCGCGGACACGAGCGCGCCCCCTACGCGCGGCTCACGAGCGACCTCGAAGCTTTTTGGGAAATCCAGCGCGGGACCGGCGCGTCCGTCATCCCGCTGGCGATGGCCGGCTGGGATCGCCGCCCGCGGGTGGAAAACCCGGTGCCGTGGGAAAACTTCGGCGGCACCATGGACAAATACTACGAAACGCCCACGCCGGAGGAACTCGCCACGCACGTCCGCTCCGCGGTCCAGTGGACCCGCGATCACGCGGCCGCCTGCCCCGCGCAGGCGGTGATCGTCTATGCCTGGAATGAATTCGACGAAGGCGGCTGGCTTTGCCCCACCCTCTCGGAAGGCCCCGCCCGGGCCGAAGCCCTCGGCCGCGCCTTGCGCTGAAGTTTCGCCGCGTTCCCCAAGGTAACCGGGAGACTTTGCCATTCGCGCCGCGCCATGATCAAAACATCAGGCCTATGAGTTTACCGTCCCTCTTTTGCGCTGCCCGATTCGCGGCCGTGCTCCTCCTTGCGACCGATTCCATAGCGGCGGCGCTCGACCTTACTTTTCCGACCAAGAATCGCGCGCTGCTCCAAGGAGATGGCGAGGGGTTCTATATGTTCATCGATCGCGATTTTCAGGGCGAGAAATCCACACCCTGGCAGGGTGGCCAGTACGGTTACGTGCGCGATCCAAAGATAACCTCCGGCGGGGTGGTTTACACACGCTTTCACGAAGGCGCCGACATCAAGCCGCTGGAGCGGTCGAGCGAGGGCGAACCGCTAGACATCGTGGCCGCGGCGGGCGCCGGGCGCGTGGTCCACGTCAGCGATGTCCCGAAGTATTCTAACTATGGCCGGTTCGTGGTCATCGAGCACAAGTGGGATGGCTGTCCTTACTACAGTCTCTACGCGCATCTAAATTCCGCCTCCGTGCGCGTCGGGCAGCAAGTCGCGCAAGGCGATACGCTGGGGCGCCTGGGCTATACCGGAGACGGGATCGATCGCCGCCGGGCGCATCTGCATTTCGAGGTGAACCTGATCCTCAGTCACGACTTCGAGCAGTGGCACAAGCTCGTCTTTCCGACGGAGGTCAACCGGCATGGCCTCTACAATGGCATCAACCTCGCGGGGATGGACGTCGGCCGGCTCCTCCTCGCGGCGAAGAAGTCGCCCGGGCTGACCGTTCCTGAGTTCATCGCGAATGAAGCGGTGGCGTTCAAGGCGGTGGTGCCGGCGACGGACAAATTTGTGCTGGCGAAGCTCTACCCGTGGTTGATTCGCGGCGGCGCCGCGGGCGCGAAAGCATGGGAAATCTCGTTCACGAGTTCCGGCCTGCCCGTGCGGCTTGAGCCGCGGCGCGAAGCGGTCAGCCAGCCCGCGATCACCAGCGCGACGCCGTCGAAGTTTCCGCTGAACTACGTAACGAAAGGCTATGTCTCCGGCACGAGCAAGACCCCGACGCCGACGACCAGCGGCCGCAATTTTCTGCGCCTCGTGAGTGGGGATTTCTAAACAGGGCCCGAAGCGCGGGAGAGTCAGGCCGCGGTCGAGATCAGGAGCGCGCCGCGGGTGTGTTCCGTTTCGGAAAGAAATTGCTCTGGATCGCGCCGATGAAGACGAGCACACCGAAGCCGGCGGAAAACCAGGCGATGCCCATCCGCCAGAGCGGCGGTGGGTCGGCCAGCGAGAGGCGAGGCTCGGTCCCACGCATGAAGTCGGCAATCTGCCGCTGATCAGCCTCGCGGTCCCAGCCGATTCGCCCCCGGTCAGCGCCATAGAAGTCGAGGTGTTTCTGGCTCTGCCGCCTTTCCCTTTCCTGCAGCGAGTCGCTCCGCCAATCGCGTGCGGCACTGCCCGCGACGACCTCGGTGACGCCGTCGATCGTCTTGGTAAAATCCCGGTATCCCGCGAAGTAGTTCGACCCGGTGACCCGGAAGGTGCCCGATCCGCTGCGCTCCAGCACCAGCCGCGGCTCGGTGCCCAAGGCCAGGCCGGTACCCAGAAAGCCCAAGGCGATGACGGACAGAAACAGGAAAGCCAGCACCGCCCCGCGGAGTTTCGCCGGGCGAGGATCGGGGGCGTAGATAGACATGAGCGGGAAGTGGCGCGGCGTGAACCCGGACGCAGCGTTCACAGCTAGAGGTGGCCCTTCTTTAGCTCCTCCACGGCGAAGTCCGCCGCGCGGGCGGTGAGTGCCATGTAGGTGAGCGAAGGATTCACGCAGCCGGTGGAGGTCATGCAGGCGCCGTCGGTGTTGAAGACGTTCGGCACCGTGTGGAGCTGGTTGTGCGCATTCGAGACGGACGTTTTCGGATCGCGGCCCATGCGTGCGGTGCCCATTTCGTGGATGGCCATGCCGAGTGCGGAGCCTTTGTCGTGGGTCTTCACGTCCCTGAGGCCGGCGGCGGTGAGCATCTCGGCGGCGTCGTTGGCCATGTCCACGCGCATCTTCTTTTCGTTGTCGCGCAGGCCGGCGTCGAAGACCACGACGGGCAGGCTCCACTTGTCACGCGTGGTTTTGTCGAGCCACATGCGATTGTCTTCGTAGGGCAGCGTTTCGCCGAAACCGCCGAGGCCCATCGTCCATTCGCCGGGTTGCGTAAGCTCGTTCTTGAGCTCTTCGCCAAAGGAAAGCTCGGCCACGCCGCGCTGCCAGTTACCGCGGCTCGCGCTGCCCTGGTAGCCGAAGCCGCGCACGTACTCGCGCTTGTCACCGTTGAGATTGCGGTAGCGGGGAATGTAGATGCCGTTCGCCCTGCGGCCGTAATAGTAGCGGTCGAGAGAACCTTCCCAGCGTCCTTGTGCGCCGGTGCGGAAGTGGTGATCCATGAGATTGCGCCCGAGCTGATCGGAGTCGTTGCCGAGGCCATTGGGGAAGCGCGCGGAGGTGGAATTCATCAGGAGCGCGGTGGAGCTGATCGCGCTCGCACAGACGAAGATGATCTTCGCAAAATACTCGCGGTCCTGGAGCGTCACCGCATCGCGCACGCGCACGCCGGTGGCGCGCTGCGTGGCGTCATCGTAGGTGATCTCGGTGACTACGGAATCCGGCCGCAGCGTGAGCCGGCCGGTCTTCGCCGCCGCGGGCAGCGTGGAGGATTGCGTGCTGAAGTAAGCGCCGAACGGGCAGCCCCACGCGCAGCGATTGCGGTACTGGCATGGGCCGCGGCCGACGCCGAGCTGCTCCTCCGCGGCCTTGGAGAGATTGGCCACGCGGCCGATCGTCATCACGCGACCGGGAAACTGCTTCTCGATCCGCTTCCGCACTTCCTTCTCGAGGAAATACATCTCCATCGGCGGCAGGAACGCGCCATCGGGCAACTGCGGCAGCCCGAGCTTTTCGCCCGAGATGCCCGCAAACTTTTCCGCATACGAATACCACGGTGCGAGGTCGGCGTAGCGGATCGGCCAGTCCACGGCGATGCCCTCGCGGAGATTCGCCTCGAAGTCGATGTCGCTCAGCCGATACGACTGCCGGCCCCACATGATCGATTTGCCGCCGACGATGTTTGGCCGGAACCAATCGAAGCGCTGCACCTCGCGATAGAGCGAGTCGGAGTCCTTGAACCAATACTTTTCCGACATCTCATTGTACGGATAGTCGCGCGCCAGCTTCGGGTGCGACTCGATCTGCGCGGTGGTCAGTTTGCCGTTGTATTTCAGCTCCCACGGCGCCTTGAGCGCGTTCTCGTAATCCTTCACGTGCTCGAGCTGGCGACCGCGCTCCAGCATGAGCACGCGCAGTCCTTTTTCCGTCAACTCCTTCGCCGCCCAGCCGCCGGAAACGCCGGAGCCGATGACGATCGCGTCGTAAGTCAGCTCCTTGATGGAATCGATGTTGAGGTTAGCCATTGGTGGGTCGTTGAAGAGTTAGAGCGCCCACGCCTTCTGGCCGGGCTGCATGGCGACGTCGCCTTCGAAGCGGCCCGGGATGGGGAGATATTCGAGTGCCTTCGTCGCGCCGATCTCGGAGGTGAAGTAACCTGCGATGGTCAGCTCGCGGAGCTGGAGGAAGAACGCTTGGTCACTCTTCGCGAACCGTTTCATCAGCTCTTTGCGCTGCGCCTTATCGAGCTCGGCAAACTCGCGTCCATACGCGCTTCGGCTCGCCGCCTCGAGCTTCGCGAGCCCGTCGTAAAACTTCGCCTGCTCCTCGCGCACGTAACAGTCGCGCAAGACCCGCACGATGAACTGCTCAGCGCCCGCCGCCTTCGCGCCCGGTGTGTCGGTGTCGGGAATAATCGTGTCCGCGGCTTCCGTGAGCAGCTTCAGCTGATCTGGCGTGACCTCGACACTCGCACCTGTATTCAGAACCTGCCCGAGCAGGCCGGCGGTGAGTTGCGAGGAAAGCACCCCCCCGAGCAGCAGGGAGAGACGTTGCAGGGCATCACGACGAGGAATCATAAGCGGAGCGGAAAAAGCGCGCGCCTTCATACCGCTTCCCCAACGAAGCGCAAACTGAGTTCAGCGATGTGAGGATTCGCGCCGAGCGGGCGCAGGGGACGAGTGGACGATGCGGCGGAATTCCGCGGCGCTTTATGTTCCGCGCTCCTCCGGTGCACCTACTTCACCTCGGCCACGTCGATCACGTTGAGCTGGATGAATTGACCGTTGAACGGTTGCGGCGCTGGAGACACCTCGGGGACGACCAGCTTGGCAAAGTTGGTAATCATGCGGCCGTTCTGTCCGTTGCCGTGGAAGGTGAGCGTCGCGCCGCTTTCGATCTCGATGGTTGCGGTGTAGTCGATGGTGAAGATGCGGTGGCCGACCTTGTCCTGACGGTTGAAGAAGAAGTGCGACTGCGGTGCCGAGACGGTGAGCTGGTAGATGTTATAAGTCGCGTTGTTAGGTTCGCCGCCAATATAGAAATAGTCGCCGACCATCTCGCCGTCCTTGTACATCATCGGCTCGACCACGCCGCGCACGCGAAGGGTGACCTTGTAACGCTTGCCCGGTTCGCCACCGAATTTCTTCACGTCGGTGAACTTATCATTGGTCGCCGGGTCGTCGGTCGCCCGGGCGGAGAGGCCGTCCGCGCCGGGCTTGGGATTTTCCGGCATCGGATCCTTGCAGGGGAATTCGTAGCGATATCCATCGATGGCGGCGGCGGTCTTTTTCAGGTCGTCCGCCATCGAGGAAGTGGCGGCGAGCACGGTGGCGAAAAGGGTTAGAAACGCGAGGCGGAGCGGAGGTCGAGTCATAGGGGTGAGAAAGGTCTAGCAGCCCGGCTTTCACAAGACCAGCTGCAGGCGGAAGCAGAGGGACACGGCACCGGTGGT
>JBAVML010000475.1:0-3194 GCA_049690035.1 Chthoniobacteraceae bacterium | reverse complement strand
AGGCCGCCTTCGACGCCCTCCCCGAGTGGGAGCAGCAGTTACTCGCGGCGCAGCGCGGAAAGCTGATCGAGTTCGACTGCATGATCCCCGATCTCGTCCGCGCACCCGCCAATCGCAAGACGCTCGGCCGCTTCGGCACGCTGCCCAATGGCGATCCGTTCACGCACGAGCCGCACAGCCGGCATCACAACTTCTCGCAGATGCTCCACTACTTCACCCAGGCCGTGGAGCAGGTGCGCGCCGGTGATCTCGACGAAGCGTCGCGCTACGCCGGCTGCCTGCTGCATTTCCTCGAAGACTGCGGCAGCCCCGCGCACTCCATTCCCGGCGACAACCAGCACGGGCTGATGAAGGACCTGCTCGTCGTGCCGGAAGTCTACAAGGACCGGCCGCTGCATGGACTGATCGAGGGCGGCACGCTGAAGATCGATCTCGCCGGCTATCATCCGCGCCTGCTCGGCACCACGCCGCAGGAAGCGGTCGCGCATCTCATCGAGCGTCTCAACTTCGCCGTGCGCAATGCCCGCTCGCAGGTGATCCCGATTCTTCAGGGCGTCTTCGCCGACCAGCAGGACGCCATCGATGCCGGTCGGCGGCGCGCCGCCACGGTGGATGCACAAGTCTCCGCCGACGCGCTGCACACGATCTTCTCCATCGCGAAAAATCGCCTCGAGGAAACGGAAAAGGCTGCGCTCAAAAAGGTGGACCTCGGCGACCTCACGCCGCTCGAAGTCATCAGCCAGGCCTACTTTCCGCAAAACACCTACTTCTCGAATCCGTTCTTCGGCTACCCCACGCCCGACGGCATTTTGAAGGACGGCACCGATCGGCAGCCGCTCGTCCTGCGAGTCATGGAAAATGGTGCGGCCATCGAGAAGCCGTTCGCGCGTGGCTTCGGCGTCGGCACGCACACGCGGCTCAGCTACAGCCTGCCGGAGAAGGTTTACGATCGCTTTGAATGCACCATCGGCCTGCATCCCACGCTCGGCGTGACCGGCAGCGTGGCCTTCCGCATCTACGCGGATGGCGAAGCGGTTTTCGACAGCGGAGTGCTCACCGGGCAGGACGCGGCGCGCATCGTGAGCATCCCGGTCTGGCGCGTGGCGGAACTTTCGATCGACATCGAAGGTCGTGGCCCACAGACGCCGGCGAGCAACTACGCCGTGATCGGATCTCCCGTGTTGTTCAAAGCGAACGGTCCGCCGGCGCTCGATCAGGAAAAGGTGCGGTAACCTGCCGCGCTATTCGAGCGAGAGTTCGGCAAAGGCCGCGACTTTCCAGAGCGTCGCCACTGCCTCGGCGCGGGTACTCGGTCGCGCTCCAAGCGCGGGATTTTCGCGCGCTTTCTCCGAGAGTCGCGAGACCGCACCGCGCCATTCGTCGCTGGAGATTTCCTTTTCGGGCGCAAAGAACACGCTGTCCGCATCCGCCTTCCAGACACCGGCGACGGTCAGCAATGTCGCGGGCAGAAAGGCGGGATGTTCCGGCGAAAGATCGTGGTAGGGCCAAAGCAGCACCCCGGGACCACCGGCGCCGGTCGCGAGCGTGCGCTGGATTTCGCGGACTCGCTTCGCATCAGTGGCGACGGCACGCGGCTGCACTTCATCGCGCAGACACAGCCACGCGACCGTCGCGCTCGCCTGACCGCAGAGCATCATCTGGCCGTGGAGTCGCAGCGCGCTCTGCACCACGCTGCTCACGCCGATGTTCTTCGATGCGCCGAGCAGACCGTCGCGCTCGATTGGCACGAGGCCGCGGAGCGGGAACATCGCGCGATCGGTGTGCGTGGACCAGTTGCGCGTCGCGGTGTGAATCGTCGCCCAAGGTGCAGCCGGATCGTCACCGAGGAACTGCCGGCGCGTGGGGTGAAAATCGATGTTGAACTGAAAGCCGAAGACGGCGTCGGGCGGCATCACCTTCGCCCAGCACGGCTCCTCGCTCTGCGTGCGAATGTCCTGCTCGCGCAGCATCGTGAGCGCTTCGAGGCGAAGGCCTTCGCGCACGTAAGGCTTCGGTGGAAGGCGGTCGGGTGTCCCGTATTCATCGGTCAGCGCGAGGCTACGGAAGTGCGCGTCCAGCTTCTGCAAATGGTGCAGCATCCCGAGCGTGTGCCGCTTCGCATCGGCGAAAACGATGCGGCGCTGCGCGGGCTTGAGCGCGACGAGATTTTTGCGCGAAGCGCCAGGCTCCGTCGCATCGAGTTCATCGGCCACGCGCTGCGGCCACTGGTCGAGCGGGTAGTCCTGCACGGGCCAGTTGATGAAGAGCGCCTCGCGTTCGTGCGGCCAGTCGTGGTGCGCGGCATCGACGAGCCGGCGATGCGTGTAGATGTTGACTGGCGGCGAATACGGGCCGGCCTCGTGCTGCGTGTCGGCAAAGGCGGGCACGTTCATGAAGAGCACGCCCTTCGGCCAGCCGGCTTTTCCAAACTCCTCCTTGGTCTCACGGCTCACGCCAAAGTAACGCCGTTCATCGAAGCCATCGGGCTCGGGAATGATCTCCTCGGGCACGCTGCCGCGGAGCGTCACGCAATACGTGAGCGGATTCATTTCCCGCCGATTTGCCTCGGTGATTTCCGCCGGCGCGCTCGGTTCGTCGAAGCGCGACTTCGCATCCGGACCCGCGCTCCACTTTGCGCCGCTCAATCGGATCACATCCCCCCAGTCGCTCGCATCGATCATCAATCGCGCGCGCACTTCGAGCCGCTCGCTGCCTTTGCTAAATGTCACCGCAGTTAATCGCGAACCATCAAGCTTCGCCGCGACCGGCTCCCATCCACGTTCGATCCGCAACCGGCCAGCCTTGACCTGCGGCGCGGCGAGTTCTTCGAAAATGCGAGCCGCCTCGGCCGGCTCGATGGTGAGCCGCGCGCAGAAGCTGTTGCCCGGCTGCTTGGTGCCATACTTGCGCTGGTTCGTCGTCTCGATCGCCTGCGCGATTTCGAGGAACATCCCCGAGCGCGGGAAGTCCACCCGCTGGCCGCCGACCGTGGTCCATTCATCGACGTTGCCCACGCCTTCCGCGCTGAACTGCCCGCCGAGCCAGTCGATGTCATTCACCAGCACGACGCGCGCGATGCCGAGCCGAGCCGCCTGCACCGCTGCCGCGACCGCGCTTTCATTCCCACCGACCACGAGCAGCTCGCAGTCGAGCGCACTCGCGGCAGCGCAAATGCACATGAACGCGGCCAAGAT
>JBAVML010000474.1:0-1627 GCA_049690035.1 Chthoniobacteraceae bacterium | reverse complement strand
GTCAGAGCGTGATTGACCATTTCAAAAATCGTTTTCTCAACCAGCCGGAGGAACAGCTTGGCGGTGTCCGTGAAACCATCGGCAATTATCTGCAATATTTTTTGACACCAGAAGTGGCCGAGGTGTTTTGTGCCGCGAAAAGCACCTTCTCTTTTTCGGAACTTGATCAGGGCAAGATTATTCTCGTGACCATGCCACAGAAGTTCCAAACCGAGCGGCGTTATGTGAACACGTTCCTGAAACTGCTCTATTACAACCACGCCTTGCGCCGGTTTGACAAACCCAAGGCCAAACGCGCCGACGACAATCTGCTCATCTTGTGGGCGGACGAAGCGCAGCGTTTTATGACCGCCAGCGAGGATGGCACCAGTGATTACAACTGCGTGGACGTGATCCGTGAAGCCGGGGCAACGATTGTCGCCGCCGCACAATCCACCACCTCGCTCATTCCACCGCTGGGCAACGACAAGTCCAAGGTGCTTACATTGAATCTGCGTAACCGGATGATTTTTCGTTCTGCCGACGAGGCGGATGCTGTTCAAGCTGCTGATTTTCTCGGCAAGAAGCAGGTGGTGAAGCGCTCGTGGGGTTCCAGTGCCGGCAAGCGCAGTGTGAATTTTCATGACACCGAGGAACACAAAATCAAACCGCACAAGCTCCGCAATCTTAGCGACCACGAGTGCGTGCTGGTTCACTGCGAAAAGGGATTTCAGCGCCTGACGTTGCCGCCGTTGGAGGCCACCGGGGAAGTTGCCAAGTGGTTTTCATTGTGGCGACAACTGATTTGAAAAGGATGGCTGCTATTTGGGGTTGTATGAATATTGCGATTAACCTCTCTTAGGGCGGAGAAAAGGCTTCTAGTAAAAACTTTGTGAGTGACTACTTATTGTTCATTTGGAAAGCGTGGGCTTGAGCAGCCGGTCCTCCCAGCAAAGGCGACACACTCACACAACGCGGGTAATACGAGCCGCCGATGACGGTGCCAGTATCCGTCTGAATCTGGTCGGACACCGTGACCTTGGCGGACGAGACTTGCATCCACGAAACCAATGCATCCATCGCCGACGGACAGACCTGCTCGACAGGTTTGCCTTCCAACCATTCGATTGCCAGCAAAGTCAACGCCACCTTGGAGGGCCAGGTGTTGGCGCTGCTGCTTGAAAGCCGCAACCCTCCGCTGGCCACATCGAGGCAAACGCCCTTTTGCAATCCAGTTCGCTCATGCGCCCGCAGTGCGTCTATCAATTCATGGAATTTCCGGAGCTCCGCTCCCATCCCGCAGTAAAGCGGCACGGCCAGCGGTTCGATAGCCGCCATCACATGGCTGTTACCTCCAATGTAAATATTGGGTGGAAACCGATGTTTGCTTTCGTCGAATTTTAGCATAAGACTTCCAGCGGTCTTTCTCGCGAATACCCGTGCCGCCTCGGCTCGCTGTTTGTCACCACCGAGTTCCAACAAGTCTCCCAGCATCAAGGCCGCGCACCAGGTTTTCACCGCGATATAAATGTTGCCCCGGGAGTTTTTCAACGAATGGTCCAGCGCATCGTAAGTGGTTATCTCCGCCCCCTCCGCCACGCGGTCAGTTTCGCCTTTCAGCAGGCCATCCCACCGGGTCGGGTCATAG
>JBAVML010000473.1:0-11562 GCA_049690035.1 Chthoniobacteraceae bacterium | reverse complement strand
ACCGGGTGCACCGTGCATTACGTGGACTCGGGAATGGATACCGGAGAGATTATCGCGCAGAGCGCCACGGCAATCTTTCCCAGCGATACGCCGGAGGAATTGCACGCGCGCATCCAGATCGCCGAGCACGAGCTCTACCCGGCGGTGATCGCGCGCTTCGCAAGCGGAAACTAGCCGCGCAGAACTTTTCCCAAGCGACGCTTGCGGACCCGCAGTCCGGCGGCATCCTGTGCGCCGCTCCATGTCCGGCTTTTCACTTTTCGATCTCAATCCCGAGCAGGAACGCGCGGTGCGGACCACCGAGGGGCCGCTACTCATTCTCGCCGGCGCAGGCACGGGGAAAACGCGCGTGATCACCGCACGCGCGGCGCTGCTCGTCTCGCAGGGGATCGATCCGTCGCATATTCTCGCCGTTACTTTTACGAACAAGGCGGCGAACGAAATGCGCGAGCGGCTGGCGAAGACCATCGATCCGGCGCAGGCGAAGAAGGTGACGATGTCCACCTTCCACGCGCTCTGCGTGCGCATCCTCCGCAGCGACATCGACAAGCTCGGCTACAAGCGCAACTTCTCCATCTACGACGAGGGCGACACCACCGGGCTGATCAAAAAAATCATCACCAAGACGGCAGCCAAGGACGAGAAGCTCGACCCTGCGGTCGCGAAGAGCCTGATCAGCAAAGCGAAGAACAACGGCTGGCGCGAAGTTTCGCCCGGCGATGAGCAGTCGCTCGTGGCCGCGGTCTTCGCGCGGTATCAGGCGGAGTTGAAAACGCTCAACGCAGTGGACTTCGATGATCTGCTCGGGCTCACCGTGAAGCTGCTCACCGAGCACGCCGAGGTGCGCGAGCGCTGGCAGCGGCGGTTCCGCTATTTGATGGTCGATGAATTTCAGGACACCAACCGGCTCCAGCTCGAGCTCGTCACCAACCTCGCCGACGCGCGCAAAAACGTCGCCGTGGTGGGCGACGACGATCAGTCGATCTACGGCTGGCGCGGCGCGGAGGTGAGCAACATCCTCGAATTCGAGTCGCACTTTCCGAATCCCGTGGTGGTGAAGCTGGAGCAAAACTACCGCTCCACAAATGCAATCCTCAACACGGCAAACGCGCTCATTAAAAACAACCCGCGCCGCCGGCCCAAGCAGCTCTGGAGCAGCGCCGGCGACGGCGCGAAGGTGCGCATCTTGCAGATGAAGGACGACCGCGAGGAGGCCGAGTTCATCACCAACGAAATCTACCAGCGCAGCGTCGCCGAAGGCCGCAAGCACGACGACTTCGCCGTGCTCTTCCGCATGAACGCGCAGTCGCGGCTCATCGAGACGCACCTGCGCCAGCTCAAGATTCCGTATCGCGTCATCGGCGGCAAAAGCCTCTTCGACGCGCGCGAAATCAAGGACCTGCTCGCCTACGCCAGCGTGCTCTTGAACAACGACGACGACGTCTCGCTCCTGCGCATCATCAATGTGCCCGCGCGCGGCATCGGCCCGAGCGTCGTCGAGAAGGCGACCGACTGGAGCCGCGAGCGGAATTGCAGCGTCTTCGCCGCGCTGCACGACGGCGAGTTCCAGGAGACGGTTACCAAGAAGGCCGCGGAATCGATCAACAAATTCGCCACCTTCCTCGACCAATGGGAGACGCGCCTCAATACGCCGCTCGCCGATCAGCCCGCGCTGCTGCGCACCTTCTTGAAAGAGACCGGCTACATCGAGGACCTGCACCGTTCCTGCAAGACGCCCGAGGAAGCGTTCAAGCGCGAGGGCAAGGTCATGGAGATGATCAAGTGGTTCGAGCAGGACGCGCCGAAGAGCGACAAGGGCCTGCGCGGTTTCATCGACGACATGCTGCTGCGGCAGGAGAAGGAAGAGGACGACGACGAAAGCAAAGGCACCGGCGTCACGCTCATCACCCTGCACGCGGCCAAGGGACTCGAATTTCCCCACGTCTATCTCATCGGCCTCGAGGAAGGCGTGCTGCCCCACGATCGTTCCAAGGTCGAAGGCAGCGTCGATGAAGAGCGCCGCCTGCTCTACGTCGGCATCACCCGCGCCCGCGAGACCCTCGCCCTGACGTGGTGCGGCACCCGCATCAAGTGGGGCAGCCCCCAAGGCTGCGCGCCGAGTAGCTTCATCAAGGAACTCCCCGACGCGTGGGTCGAGCACCGCTCCGCCACCGCGATCATGAACGCGCCGGTCGCGGAGACTTCGGCGAAGGACCGCTTCGCCGCGATGAAGGCGCTGCTGGCGGGGGCGGGGGAGTAGGCGAAGCTCAGCTTCGCGGAGATGGACGTTCTCAAATTCAACTTGGGAACAAGCGGGAACCCGAGCGAGAGAGCCAAGACAATGTTTGATGCTGATTGCGCAAGTTCGTATTCATTTCCCCATGAAAACACGCGACCTGTTCCCCGCCAGGATGGCGCTGACATTGGTGACTCTCGGAATGATTCTCCCCGACGGATCTGCCTTCGCGCAAACCGCCGCGCCGGCCATCGCCGCCACGGCCATCGCCAAGGTGCCTATTCTCATCAACAAACCCGGTCTTTACCTCCTCAAGAAAGACCTCGTCTTCACTCCGACCATCGGGGCCACGGCGCAGGCCATCACGCTCGCTGCGGGCGACGTCACGCTCGACCTCGGCGGGCACGCCATCTCCAGCAACGCCATCATCGGGGACGGCCTCAACACCACCGTCGGCATCGGTTTGACCCCCGGTTCCGCCACCCACACCACGATTCGCAATGGCGTCTTGAGGAACTTCAACCAGGGCATCCGTCTCGAGATCATTGGCTCGGTGAGCCGAGTGCTGATCGAAGACATGTTCCTCTCGAATAGCGGGACCGACGGCATCCGGGTTCAGGCCACCAGCATCGAAATCCGCCGCTGCAAGATCGTGGACACCGGTTGGAATTCGATTATCTCCGGGACGTCCGGCATCTCGGCCTTTGGCGAAGGAACGACAAGGATCGTGGACAACGACATCTCCAACAGCTCCTACACTGAGGGCTATTTAGGCACCGGCATTAGCACCACTTCGGGCATCGTCGAAAGAAACCGCGTCCGGGGGACACTGGCGGTCCCTGGGGTTGTCGGGATCTCCTGCGACGGCAAGAGCTTCGCTCTCGATAACGTCATCTCTGGATTCCAGACGGGAATCCAGGCGACGAGCGCGGCCGTGAAGTATCGGGGCAACACCACGTTCGACTGCATGACGCCGTTCTCCGGCGGCACGGCGGTCGGCACCGAAAACAACTAAACCTCGCTGTTTCCTACCGCGTCTCTGTTTCCTCTATCCCGCAACCTTCTGCGTCGCGCCGACCCTGGGCCGGACGATAGAACGCCTTTGGCGTTCGCGAGGATCTCGGGGTAAAAGGTGTGGGTGAAGCTGCGCGCGTGCAATTCCCGCGGCAAGAGCCCGTGGAGTGATCCGGCCTGCAAGCGGGTGCCTCGAGGTCAGACGACCCGCTGGCCCCGGGTGGTGGTCATGCGCGGGGGGAAGGGTGAGGATCGCCGCAGATCGATCAGGCGGTCATTGCGCCTTCGCCTGCTTCGGCGCTTTGAGATGCTGGTCGAACCAGTCGAGTTCCAGCTCCGTGACTTCCTTGAACTTCTCGGCGTAAACCCCGTAGTGCCCGATGCCGGGGATGAGGTGATAGTCCACCTCGGTGCCTCTTGCCTTGAGGATGTCGGCGACGCGCTGGCCATTCTCGGCGGTGCTCATCAGCTCTTCATTTCCGGCATCGATGATGAGCATCGGCACGGTGATCTTTTCCGCAGCCTTGATCGGATCGAAGCCAATGCCTTTCGCGATGTTGTAGCGCATGTGGGCGTAGGCCGCCATCTTGCCGCCGGGCGCGCCGTGCTCGTAGGGGACAGGCTCCGTATCACCGCGCGCCTGCTGGGTGAGCAATTCATAAGCGCGGCGTTCCGCGGCCGGGGTCTTCCCGCCGCCCATGCCCGGCACCTGGACTGCCGCGCATCGGATTCGCGGGTCATTCGCCGCCGTCCACGTGGCCAGTCCGCCGCCGTAGCTCGTGCCAATGATTCCGAGACGCGACGCATCGACATTCGGCTCGCCCGCGACGAACGCGATGGCCGCGCGGATGTCCGCGCATTGATCCGCAAAATCCATCTGCCAGCGAATGGCGCGTGCCTTCACCGTCACCTCGCCCTTGTCGTTCGGCTCCGGCATGGGCTCCAGCATCAGGAGCTTGCTCTCGCTCTCGCCCCAGCCCCGGTAATCGAAGGTCAGGAAGATGTAACCCTTGTTTACAAACATCGGCGCCATGCGCGCGGGGCTGCTCTTCTTTGTGCCCCCCGTCCCCGCGATGAATACGACCGCCGGGAGCTTGTCTTCGGGCTTGAGTCCCTTTGGCAGATACAGATCCCCGGCCATCCTCGTCCCATCGCTCCAGATGGTTACCGCGCTGCGCTCGATTGTTTCCGGCAGGGGCGGATATTTTTGCGCCCGGGCCTCGGCCACGGACTTGTTTTCCGCGGCGGCGAGCGAGACTGAAAGCGCGGTGGCGGCGAGGAGAAAATGGAGTGGTTTCATGCGATGAGTTTCGGCAATCCGGCGGGAAGCGTTGCTACCTTGCGCCCACAGCGCCGACGCCAAACTGGCAGCCGGCGCGCACGGCCTTGCGACCCGCGAAATCGATCTCCAGCAATTTCTCGCTGTGCACCGCGGCGCCTTGTTCGTCGGTCAGGCTCGCGACAATTTTCCGCGTGGCGACATCGATCACGTCGCCGGTGGATGGATACGCGTAGCGACCGTCGATGCTGAAGGTGATCCAGCCGGGTTCCTCGCGCACTTCGATGCTCGCGACCTGCTTCGGCGGCGTCGCCGTCACATCGAAGACATGCATGCGATGGTTGAATGCATCGCAGACCCACACTTCCTTTTCATCCGGCGTGAGGCCGATACCGTGACTGGGACAGCCGTGACGGGCGACTTTTCCTTTCTCGAAACCCTGCACCTCTACACGTGCCAGCACCTTGCCGGATTTCAGGTCGCCGACTTCGAAACCGAGCAAATCGTTCACGCACATGTATCCCGTGGTCTGACTGCCATTCACCGTGAACGGCCGGATCGACCCGCTGAATGGCCCCACCTCGCGGACGATCTGGTGCGTCGCCGTGTCTGCGATCGTGAGCATCTTGGAGCGCAGACCGGCGAGATACGCTTCCTTGCCATCGGCGCCGTAGTTCGTGTTGTGCGCGCCGGGATTCGGCTCCACGCGGGCGATCACGTTGCCCGTCGCCGCATCGAGCACGTGCCAGTGATCCTTTTCAAAACTCGGCTGATAAATCGTCGTGCCGTCGGGCGAGATGGCCATGCGATCGCAGCCGCCGTCATATTTTTTCTCCCACACGATGGCGTCGGTCCCGAGGTCGAAGGAAATCAGCGACCCGATCGTGCTCACAAACAACCGCTGCTCCGACACGCTCGCGCAGATGCCCTTCACGTTGCTCGGCTGCCCTTTCTCATCGAGGCCCGCTGACGCGATGCGCCGCACGAACTTGTGCCCGTCGTCGATATCGAACACGAGCACTCCATGCCCGCCATACTTCAACTCATTGCGGATGCCCGGCACCGCGACGTAGAGCAGGCGCCGGTCCCGTCCCTCCCCGGCGGCGAGGGAGAAATGCGGGAGCAATCCGGCGACGGCGATGAGACAAAGCGCCGCAAGCGTGTGCAGCGAGCGGAGGTGGGGGAAGGCCATGCGGCGGATGCTGCGCGCCGCGCGGAGGGGTGTCAACGGAGCGACTCAGTGCTTCGCCGCTGGCCCGCGCAAAATGGGATGTTGCGGAGTCACGGCCTGATCCGCGCTGAGTTCCCGCTCCCGCAGCCAGGCGAAGATGACGGGCGTGACGATGAGGATGTGAATGAGGCTGCTTAGCATCCCGCCGATGACGGGCGTGGCGAGTGGCTTCATGACCTCGGCGCCGGTGCGCGTGCTCCACATGATGGGCAGCAGGCTGGCGACAATCGTGGCCACGGTCATGACCTTTGGCCGGAGACGGAGCCGCGCGCCTTCCTTGATGGCCACGAGCAGGTCGGCGCGGGACATTGGAGGGACACGCTCCGTCGTGTCCCCATTCTGGATCGGCGACACGACGGAGCGTGTCCCTCCAAGCTCGCGGCGCTTCCGTTCCACGGCTTCTTCCAAATACACCACCATCACCACGCCGGTCTGGATCGCGGTGCCGAAGAGCGCGATGTAGCCGACCCACACGGCGACGCTGAAATTGTAACCGAGCAGCCATTGGAGAAACACGCCGCCGGTCAGCGCGAAGGGCACAGCGAGGATGACGTGCGCGGCTTCCTTGGCGTTGTGATAGACGAGGTAGAGCAGGAGGAAGATGATGCAGAGCACGGCGGGCACGATGAGCTGGAGAGTGCGTTTGGCGCGGAGCTGGTTTTCGTACTGGCCGCTCCATTCAATGGTCATGCCCTTCGGCAAACTGATCTCCTGCGCGATGCGGCGCTTCACTTCATCGACGAAGCCGCCGAGGTCGCGGCCCTGCACATTGGCCTGCACAAAGACGCGCAGCCGGCCGTTCTCGCTAGCGATCTCGCTGGCGCCGAGATTGCGGCGGATGTCGGTGAGCTGGCCGAGTGGGATGTATTTGCCCGCGGGCGTGGCGACGAGGATGTCGCCGAGGCGCTCGATGTCGTCGCGCTCGTCGCGGGCCATGCGCACCTGGATGGGAAAGCGCTGACGGCCCTCGATGGTGGTGGTGACGTTCTTCCCGCCGATGCCGGCTTCGACGACCTCGAGCAACTGCGCGGCGCGCAGGCCGAAGCGGGCCATGGCTTCGCGGTTTACCGCGACTTCGAGATACGGCTTCCCTTGCAAGCGCGAGGGCGCAACGCCGACTGCGCCGGGCACGTCGCGCACGATGCGTTCGACTTCGAAGGCTTTGTTTTGCAGGGCGTCGAGGTTGTCGCCGAGGATCTTGATGCCCACCTGCGCGCGGATGCCGGTGCTGAGCATGAGGATGCGATTTTCGATCGGCTGGAGAAAGCCGGGGACGTAGCCGGGCACCTGGGTGAGCTTGCCGGAGAGCTCGGTGACGAGGTCGTCTTTGGTCATCCCCGCGCGCCACTCGCTCTGCGGCTTGAGCATGATCGTGGTCTCGATCATCTCGACCGGCGCGGGATCGGTCGCGGACTCGGAGCGGCCGAGCTTGCCTGCCACGGAAGCGACCTCCGGCGTCGCGGCGATCACACGATCCTGCCAGGCCATGATGCGCTTCACTTCCGTCAGCGAAGTCTGCGGCAGCAGCACCGGCATGAAGAGCAGCGAACCTTCATTGAGCGGCGGCATGAACTCACTCCCCATTCCCGCCACGCCGCGCAACGCCGGCACACGATCACGCACGACGCGCGGCAGGCCGAAGGCGAGCACCAGCGCGGAAGCAAGTAAACATGCGGCTCCGGCGAGGACGGTGCGGCGATGCTCGAGCGCCCAGTCGAGCGCCGGTTCATAGGCGCGAAGGAGCAGGCGCATGATGATATTGCGATCTTCCGAATGGAACGGCCCGCGCACCAGCGTGGCGCAGAGCACGGGCACGATGGTGACCGCAAGCAGCGTGGAGCCGATCATCGCGAAGGTCTTGGTGAAGGCGAGCGGGTGGAAGAGTTTCCCCTCCTGCCCGGTCAGCGCGAAGACCGGCACGAAGGCGAGGATGATGATCGCCATCGCGAAGAAGATTGGCCGTCCGACCTGCTGCGACGCGGTGAGGGTCACCTCCCAAGTCTCACGGGCGGTGAGGCGCGCCTCCGGGGAGCACAGGCGTCCTGCCTGTCGCAGCCGGCGTCCCGCCGGATGCACCGAGGTTTCTGGCGCGGCCTCTCGCAAACCAGCGTGAGCGACGTCTGGTGTGCCCGGCGGGACGCCGGCCACGACAGGCGGGACGCCTTTGCTCCCCGGAGCCAGCCGCCGCGCTTTCTCTCGCTCGGCGTCCTCGCAATGGCGGATGACATTCTCCGTCATCACGATCGCGGCATCCACGAGCACCCCGATGGCGATGGCGATGCCGCTGAGCGACATGATGTTCGACGTGATGCCGAACTGCCGCATGAGGATGAACGAGATGAGGATCGAGACCGGCAGCGGGAACGTGACGATGAGGATGCTGCGGAAGTGGAAGAGGAAGATGATGTGCGCGAGCGTCACGAGGATGATCTCCTCGGTGAGCGCGTGCTTCAGCGTGTCGATGGTGCGGTCGATGAGTTCGCTGCGGTCGTAGAAGGGTTTGATCGTCACGCCCGGCGGCAGGCTCGGCGTGATCTGCGCGATCTTTTCCTTCACGCGCTGGATGACCTCGTGCGCGTTTTCACCCGTGCGCATGACCACGATGCCGCCCACCACTTCGTGCCCGGCGACATCGAGCGCGCCGCGGCGGAACTCCCCGCCGATCTGCACGGTGGCCACATCGCGCAGATAAATGGGCGTGCCTTCCCGCGCGGTGAGCACGGTCTTTTCGAGGTCCGCCGCCGACTGCACGAGGCCGAGTCCGCGCACCACGAACTCCATGCCGTTCTCCTCGATGACCTTGCCGCCGACGTTCAGATTGCTCTGCCCGACCGCGTCCATCACGTCCTGCAGCGTCACCTTCGCCGTGCGCATTTTCGCGGAGCTGACCTCGATCTGGTACTGCCGCACGAACCCGCCGACGCTCGCGACCTCGGCGACGCCGGACACCGCGTTGAGTTGGTAGCGGACGAACCAATCCTGCACCGCACGCAGTTCGCCGAGATCGTAGCCGCCCTTCGATGACTGCGAGGGATCGACATCGAAGTAATACTGATAGACCCAACCGAGGCCGGTGGCGTCGGGGCCGAGCTTGGGCACGACACCGGCGGGCAGGATGTCGCCGAGGTAATTCAGCCGCTCGAGGATGCGCGTGCGGGCGAAGTAGTTGTCGATCTTCTCGTCGAAAATCACGGTGAGCAGCGAGAAGCCGAACATCGAATTGGCGCGCACCGTCTTCACCCCGGCGAGGCCTTGGAGATTCACCGAGAGCGGATAGGTGATCTGGTCCTCGACTTCCTGCGGACTGCGCCCGGACCAGTCGGCGAAGACGATGACCTGGTTTTCGCTCAGGTCGGGGATGGCGTCGATCGGCGTGCGGCGCAGCTCGAAGATGCCGATGGCGATGACGAAAAGCGCGCCGCACGCGACGAGGAAACGATTGCGCAGCGACCAGGTGATGAGGGCGTGGATCACGGCTGGATCTCCTTCCCGCAGTCGAGCATCTCGGCGCCGAAATACGGATTGCGCAGCGGTAGTTGCATCTGCACCCAGCGGCCTTGATTCGTGTCCGCGCTCGGCACCGCGGACTTCGCCATCGGGCACTCGAAAACCTTCACCCGGCCAGCGATTGCGGGGAGTTGCTTCTTCCACTGCAAGGCGAGTCCTGCGACGGCGGTGGCCAGCGGATAGAACTGTTTGCGTGCCTCGGCGAGTGTCTTGGCCGGGCCGACGTGCGCGACTTCGCTCAAGCGTTTGCCGGGCTCGCCGAGTTCCTCCGCTGTGGACATCGCCACGGTGTGCAACGCCGCGATACCCGCGTTGTGCGCCGCGAGATCGTCGGACGAAAGCGCGTCGCTCACCGCCGACAACTTCTCCAACAACAAGAGCGCGGACGCCTGCTGCGCGTCGAGCCGCTCGGGCGACATGGCTACGGGCAGCGCCGGAGTTTGTTGGGGGTGATCGAGCTGCGCTTGTGCGTCGATGAGCAAGTTGCCGGTGGTAACGACGCGCTCCCCTTCCTGCAAGCCCGCGAGCACTTCCCACACGTCGTCGCCCGCGCGGCCGAGCGTGACGTGCCGCGGCTCGTAGTCGCGCTCGCCTTTCAGCACATAGACGACCGGCAAACCTCCGGGCGAAAGCACGGCATTGCGCGCGACGGTGAGCACGGGCTCGCCTTCCACCTTGATCCGGCCTTCGGCGAAGACCTTGTGCAGCAGCTCGCGGCGATGCATCGCCGCATCTTGCAGCGATGGGTTTTCCAGGATCACGCGCACCTTCGCCGAGCGCGTATCCATCACCAGATTCGGATCGATGAAGGTAATCGGCGCGGTGAATATTTTCCCCGGCACGCTCGATGTCGTGATCTCGACCGGCTGCCCGACGCGGATCCACGCGAGGTCGCGCTCATAGGCGTCGAAGACGAACCACATCTTCGAGAAATCGCCGATCTCGAAAAGCACGTCGCCTTCCTTCACATACTGGCCGGGGTAAACCTTTCGCTCGACGATCGTGCCCGAGCTCGGCGCGACGATGTCGATAGTGTCGCCGGTGGTGCCCGCGAGCTTTTCGATCTGCTCCGGTAGAAGGCCCATGCGCCGCAGCTTTTGCTGGCTCGCCTTGAGAATGCTTTCGCGCTCGGGAGAAGGTGAACGCTTCAACGCCTCGGCGTACTCGCTCCGCGCGACGAGCAGGTCGCGACTGTAGAAGGACGCGAGTGGCTGGCCGGCGGTGACCTCGGCGCCGACGTAGTTGACAAAGAGCTTGTCGATGCGGCCCTCGACGTAAGCCGAGAGGCGGCGATGTGCGGAGTCGTCGTCCTCGATCGTGCCGGCGACATGAATGGTGCGCCGCAGCGGCTGCCGCGTGACGGCGGCGGTCTCGATACCGACGACGCTGATGCTCTGCGGCCCGAGCTTCACGGCGTCGCCGCCCGAGGTGTCTGCGTCGCCTTCGAGGACGGGCACCAGCTTCATCCCGCAGATGGTGCAGTTGCCGGGTTTGTCGGACTTGATCCACGGGTGCATTGGGCTCTGGTAGAAGAGCACCTTGCGATCACTCGCAGCGGTCGTGTCGGAATGGGTGTGTTGCCGCAGGCCAAATTGCCAGCCGAGCACGGCGGCGAGAGCGATGGCGACGATGATGAAAATGGCGCGCGCTTTCATCGGCGGGATGCGCCACAGCGCGCGAAGGATGGAGTGGAAAGGTGTGAGTTCATTTTGAGAATTGCGTTGAAGACCGAGTAAGCCGCGCGACGACGCGCGGGCGGAAGCTGCCGGACGGGCAGCACGTCGGGATGCGGGCACGATGCGCCCGTCAACGCACTCTCAAATGAGGCGGACGCAGTTCAGATCGAGCAGCGGCAGCGCCGGACGGCGGGCTGCGTGCTGACGCTGAACGGCGGGGGGCTCAGCCGCTGGCGTCGGGCTGAGGCAGAGGAAAAACAAGGTGGGCGCGACGAGTTGTTTGCCCTCATCGGCAGACCCCACGGGCGCGAGCGGAGCGGGCTGCGTCGGAACCTGCGACGCCGCGCAGCACGAGTGTCCGACGGTCGGACAGCATCGCTCACAGACCGGAGACTTCGCGACCGCACACCCGAGCACCGGCCTCACCGGAGCGACGGCGATGCCGAAGAACATCGCGAGGATAAGGAGCAGGCGGGCGGTCATTCGTGGGCATCACCATCCTTCGCGGAGGTGAGATTCGCAATAGCCGAGTCTTGGCAGATGCGGCGCGCATATTGATGAAGCGCTGGGCGCCGAAAGGCTGGAGGGCGCTGCTCCGTCAGCGCCCACGCATCACGGG
>JBAVML010000472.1:0-4813 GCA_049690035.1 Chthoniobacteraceae bacterium | reverse complement strand
CGAACTTGTAAGGTGTGTTTCCCCTAACTTGTAAGAGAACGATTTCCCACTTTTCGCTTGTGTCTTGTTAGGTTATCACCTAATTTATAAGCCTATGCTCAAAACTCTTAATTCACCTTACGCGAAGATTTCCAGCACCCTCATTCGGCGAATCAATTTCCCGTGCTCTAAAGGCGCGGCGAAGAATTGGCACGAATTGAACGCGCCGAAAGTTTCGCGCAAGGCTTCTCTTAACGCCAAAGCGCGCCCGATGCTCTCCGAGTGGGAATGCGAGGAAGTACACCAGACGGTTGCGCTTATCCTTATCGCGCGCGGAGTGGCGCCGGATGCCAAGCTAACACTTGGCGAGAACGGCGATTGGCGCGCAGTGTTTCGCGCTGTTCGCGCGTTGCTCGGAATCGACAAAAAAGCGCGCTCGCATCGGGAATTTGTGGCGATGGAATCGCTCCCCGATGATGCGATGAAATGCGAACCGCTTCCCGCATTCGTGGCGCATCCGGCGGAAATCCGAGAACTTTTCGCAATTCATCGCCAGCGCCTCGCGCGGAAATACGCCTACGCAAGGTCGCAGGCTTTCGCCGCTTTCATCGCGGATGCTACTCGCACGCGGAAATCGACCTATCGCAAGACGATTCGCACCTTGCGCCGCAATCTGCGCGCGACATTCCGCGAAGTGTCGGAACCGCTTTTTGAGGGTAATTCGCCAGACGCGCGCTTCGTGCGCGACCATAGGCTTTCCCTGTATCTCGAAAGGGGCGAATCCGCTTTGAACGCGCACGCGGAAACGCGCGTTGAATCTCTCACCTTGCATAACTTCGCACAGCTTCGCGTGCCAATAGCGCGCGAGTGTGAGGGAGCGTGCGACGTAGTCGCTATGCGCGAGGAAACGGCGCGGATTCGCGCGACTCGCGAGGCTCGCGCGATGGCGAACTTGTAAGGCGCGTTTCCCCTAGTAATTGAGCGCGAAAGGCGCACGCGAAAGCGTGCGCCTTTTTCGTGAAGCCTTTCCCCGTCCCTGAAATGAAATCCCTGCAACATCCTCGTCTGCGCCCGCTTGCGTCGAACTGGTGCCACGAGCCCGCGCCACAACCAGCGCCGCCTCTGCTCCCCGGCCTAAGCCGCGCGAGCCTCGCGCGCATGAATCGCCTTGCATCCTTAGATAAGGACGGGCGCACGCTCGCGAGCGTGGCGCCAATCCCCGCGAGTGGATCTTGGTCCGTCGATCGGCCTGAGCCGAAAAAGATCTTCATGCCCTACTCGCCGCCGCGCTGGAAAAACACGCGCAATGGTCCGCGCGAGGAAAAGTGGCTGATGGTGCTCGAAACCGTAACCGTGACCGTGACCGTCCCGCGCGGCAGCTACACGCTGACCACCAGCAACCGCGGGAACAGCGTGCTCGACAGCCGAGACGAATCCCGCCGGTCGCTGCCGGAAGTGCGGCGCGAACTGGCACGCGTGCTCGGCACCGCGGGGGCGGATGCCGCCTGCCGCGAGCTCGACAGCGACGCGAACGGCCAGCCGCTCATGCGACTGCGCGGCTCCAAGGCGCAAAAGGTCCGCGCCGTGGCCGATGAAGACAAGGTGCGGATGGAGGCCGCCCGCAACTCCTGGGACGCGATCAAGGCCGATCAAACTCACCGCCGCGCCGAGCGCAAAGCCAACCCGCCCGCGAAGGACGCGCCAAAATTTGCCGAAATGACCGCCGAGGAATTCGCGGAGTTCAACGCGCGCGCCGCCGAGGAATCCGCACAGGCAATCGCCTGGGTGCAGATCGACGACCGCTACGGCCGCACCGTGGAGCGGGTGCGCGAGCCGCGCGAGATGGTGTTCCCCGCACCCTTCGCGGAGTAAGCAATTTCAGGGGGAGGGAGGGGCGGCCGCCCGCGTGCGGCCGCCTCTCTCTTTTTTTGGCCCTTTGAGGCCGTCCATCCCTTTCTTTATGGCAAGACCCCGTCCCGCCGTCGCGCTCGCCGAGATCCGGCGACGCGCACAAGACCCGACCCGCCGCCGCCGCACGTGTGACCCGATGTTTCACGAAAGTGGCCGGCTGCATTACACGACCGTCCAAGGCCTGGACGGCGATGCCGAGCGCACCGTCTATGGCGAGCTGCGCGCGCTGGCCGGCGACCGCCCGCGCAAGATGGTCGATTCCGCGATCAGCAACGCCAGCTACGCGAGCCGCGTCTATTCCGCGCTCGTCGTCTCCGGTCGCATGACAGAGGACGAATTCAACGCGCTCACTTTCGCCGACTGCCTCGCCGCCGTCCGCGCCGCCAATCTCCCGCCCGTGACCCGTCGCCGCCACAAGCTGCGGCGTCGTCCGCGCTCATGACTTTCGCGACCGCCGCAATTCTAGGCACGCGGCACTAGCAAGCCGCCGGTACGTCCCGCAGTTCGCGCGCCCTCTCGCTTTTCTCACTCCAATGCCGGCCAAGGCGCCGCCCGGAAAGCGTGAAGAAGGCAACGACGAACCCGCCCGACCTCTGCCGGCGGCCCTTTTTCCCATGCGTTTCCTCACCCTTCCCAACCAGCGCACCGTCGCCGTGCTCGCGCCGGATGCTCACGGAATTCCCGGCATCCCGGCCGCGATCATTCCCTTTTCCATCCCGGCGCGTCGTCGTCGTCCTTACGTAAGGATGGCGCGCGCGTCACACGCAACCAACAACCGAAAGGACACCTAGCCAATGGCTAAGAAAACCGCCGCGAAAGCGGCTCAGAAAGTGTCTGCCGTCGCCGTCCTTGTGACCACGATGGCAGACTTCACCGCCCTCAGCTCCGACGACCGCCAGGTGCGGTTCGCGGAGAAGGCGCAGGTCAACCGCACTACCTTCTCCGAGATGGGTAAGCTGCACTTCCTCATCACCGAGGATCTCGCCGCGTGGAACGCGCAGAACGCCAAGCGGCCGAAGAAGAAGCAGCAGGCCAAGCGCACCATCTACGACGAACTCCGCCAGCGGGGCGTCAGCGACAAGTCGATCAGCAACGCCAGCTACGCATCCCGCGCGTGGCGCGAGCTGGTCGCTCCCGGCCACATCACCGAGCCGCAGTACGACACGCTCACGTTTGCCGACTGCTTCGCCGTCTGCCGCTCGCTCTCCGAGCGCAGCGCCCTCCAGCTCGACGGCGCCGCCGTGGGTGAGCTCATCACCAAGCAGCCCGACGACTTCGATGCCGAGCTGAACAGCCTCTACGAGCACGGCCTGACCGTCGCCGAGAAACGCGCGCAGGACGAGCAGGCCGCGGCCGATCTCCAGGCGCAAGCCGCGCGCGATCAGCAGGCGAAGGTCGATGCGGCGGTCGAAGCCGAGCGCCGCAAGAACGAAGCCGCGAAGTCCGGCACCACCGGCACCGCGCCGTCCGCGAGCTCCGATGCCTCGCCGTCCAGCGAGAGCGAGACGGAGACGCCGACCGCCGAGGTGGAAACCGGCACAGAGAAAGCCGAGACGGATGCCGCGCCGGAGACGGACGCCGCCAGCGGCGAGGACGAAGAAGAGGAAGCTCCCGCCGCGCAGACGCAGGAAGCGTCGGACCCGGACGAGAATCTGCCGCTCATGCTGAGCATCCTCGACGACACCGTGAAGGAGTCGGCCGGATTCACCGCCGGCGCGCAGGCGCAACTGCTGGCCAAGCTCGACGAAGTGCGCGCCGCGATCGCCGCCCGCCTCACGCCGACCAATGTGACCGCGATCGACGACCCGGCGCACGCCGCCGCAGCCTAAGCTCGCCCATCGCTGCCAAAGACAATGCCCGGCCTCGCTCTCGCGGGGCCGGGCTTTTGTCATTGTGATGTCTAACGCTCCGTCGCCGTTCGGTGATCGTTGAGCGCTCTGTTCAACCTCAAACCACCGTGTCAACTGCCATGCCCATCGCCCCCGCCGCACCCACCGCAAAACCCGCGAGCGAACTCGAACGCCTCCGCGCCGAACTCGCCGCCGCCAACGCCAAACTCGCCGAGAAGTCCAAGCCCAAGATTCGCCGAATCGAAGTGTCCCAAAAGGGCGCCGTCTCGCTCTACGGCCTGGGCCGCTTCCCGACCACGCTCTACGTCGAGCAGATGGAAACCGTCCTCGATGCCGCGCCGGAGATCCGCGCGTTCATCAAGACCAACGCCGCGCGCCTCAAGCGCAGGGCCGACTAGCTTTCCACGTAGAACATTCCGTGGAGCAATCGTGAAACCGATCAGCATTCCCGCTGAGCTGCTCGCCAGCATCACCGCCGGATTCCTGAAATTCGGCGCGCAACGCTGCGACGACCCGCTGCTCCATCATCTGCTCGTCGAACGTGCCGAGGGCCGCGTGATCTTCGCCGTAACGAATCTCGCCAGCGCGCTGATTTACCTCCATCTGCCGGCACCACTGCCGCTCACGGAGATTCAGCGCAAGATGATGTCCGTCCAGTGGCGGGCGGACGCCTCGCGTTTCCTCGTCCCGCTGGCTGATCTCCACGCCGCCGCGAAGAAGGCGAGGGGACTGGTCTCGATCGCCCCCGGCGACTTGCGTTGTGGCCCGATGCCGCTCGGCAGCTTCACCACGCCGGACGTGAACGACTTCCCCCGCATCCTGCCACCGCTCGACGAGCTCAAGGTGGGATTCACCACGCGCCGCATCCACACCGGCCGCGTCGATCCGACCGAGCTCGGCGACGAATAACACTTTTGCCGGCCCTATGAGTATGGGAACTGAACGCGTTCAGCCGGCAACCGCATCACCGGGCAAGGCGCTTGCGCAACGCCCGTCGCGGCTCAGGAACCGTTGAAGCCACGAAGCGCGGCCGCGCCATTTTCCAACCTTACATAAGGATGAAATTCCTTCGC
>JBAVML010000471.1:0-3574 GCA_049690035.1 Chthoniobacteraceae bacterium | reverse complement strand
TCTCGGGTGGCAGCAAGGTGCTCAAGCCCACCTACGTCAGCCCGTAGTGGATTGACTGGAGTTCGCCGGGCACGATGCCTTGTGTCTGGGAGAAGCCGCGGACGAATGCGTTCTCGCTGAGGGTTCTGTCCACCTACTTCAAACACGGTCCCTGGTCACAGCCGCGATCGGAAGGCGCTCGTTCTGTGGCACTATTTTAGGGAACGAGGCTCCCGAGGCGGCGGAGGTGGATGACAGGTTCACCGGCGAGGCGTGACCCCGAGAGGCTGACATCGAACTCGGCGACCCAGTCGTTGGCGTCTGCGGGATCGATGAGCATCTGCTGGACACGCCAATGCTGCCCGTCGTCTGACGGCGTGATATAGGTGTGGCGGACGTTCCGAGCTTCCGGGTCGAGGCGAAGATACTCGTGGTCCACGTGATAAGCGTCGAGAGTGCGTCGCAGGCGGTCGGTGGTCCATGGTTCGTCGTCGGGCAACGGTTGCGCATTACCCAACGCGAGCCCGCCTTCGAGGTCCCCGCTGGTCAGGGCGCGGAGGAAGGTGAAGATATGATTGCGGATGGCGGCGGTGAAGGCTTTCGGGTCGCGGGTGATGTCGCGCGCAGCTTCTTCGGCGCCGGGTGGACGGACTTCGGGCGCTTCGCCGCGCGGGACGTAATTGGGGTCGCGCATTTTCTCCCACTCCTCGAGCAGGCTGGAATCGATCTGCCGGAGCATCGTGGCGAGGTAGAGTTCCATCTCGCGGAGCGTGTCGTCTTTCGCGGCGTCGGGGACGGTTTGCGCGAGCGTTTTGTGCACGTTGGAAAGGTGCCGCAGCAGGACGCCCTCGGCGCGCTGGAGTTCGTAGAGCTTAATGTAGTCGGCGAAAGAGCGGAACTCCTCGAACATCTCTCTCGCGATGGATTTTGGGCGGATGTTCTCCTGGCCCACCCACGGATGCTTGGCCGCGAAAGCATTGAACGTGGAGTAGATGAAGTCGCGGTTCGGCTTCGGGTATTCGAGCTTCTCCAGCTCCTCCATGCGTTGGTTGTATTCGATGCCCTGCATCTTCATCTCGGCGATGGCCTGGCCTTTCACTTTGTCGAGTTGCTTGCGGAGGATCAGATCCGGGTCTTCGAGAATGGATTCGACCAGGGTCAGCACCACGAGCGCGTAGTCCGGAGCCTGCGGGTCCATGAGCGGGAGGGTGTCGTGGACGTAAAGGGAGAGCGTCTGGTTCATCGAGAAGTCGTCCTGCAAGGCGACATTCACGCGGACTTTTGCGCCCTCGATGGTCTGCGGGATGAACTCGATGATCCCGCGCTCGACGAGCGCGCGGAAGAGCTGCCAGCCACGCCGCGTCAGCGCCTTTTTCGCCTTCGGCAATTCGTGGCACCGCGCGATGAGTTCCTGCATCGCGCGGCAGCCGTCGGTCGGGCGACTGAGTACGTTGAGCAGCATGCCGTGGGTGACTTGAAACTGACTGGTGAGCCGCTCGGGAGGTGCGGTAGTAAGGCGGGCGAAGGTCTGCTTGTCCCAGTTGACGAAGTTTCGCTCCGGCGGTTTGCGCTTCACGAATTTCTTCCCGCCGCCGGCCTGCTTCTGCTCGAGCAACAGGTTTTCGATCGCGTGCGCCGGGGCCTGCGCCACGACCCAGCCGCAATCGTCGAAGCCTTTGCGTCCCGCGCGGCCGCTGATTTGGTGAAAGTCGCGCGCGCTCAGAATGCCCGTTTTTTGTCCGCTGAATTTGCAGAGCTGGGTGAAGAGCACGGTGCGGATCGGCACGTTGATGCCGACGCCGAGCGTGTCAGTGCCGCAGATGACTTTCAGCAACCCGCGCTGCGCCAGTTGCTCGACGAGCACGCGATACTTCGGCAGCAAGCCGGCGTGATGCAGCCCGATGCCGTGCCGCAGCCACTTCTTGATTTCGGGGCCGTAGGGGCTGCTGAATTGGAACCCCTCCAGCGCGTGTCCGATCGCGGCCTTTTCCTCGCGCGTGCAGACATTCGTGCTCATGAAATCCTGCGCGCTCTGGGCTGCTTCCAGTTGGGTGAAGTGGACGACATAGACCGGTCCCTTGCCGCCCGTGATGAGTTCTTCGAGCGTCTTCGCCAGCGGCGTTTCCACGTAGGAAAACTCCAACGGCACCGGCCGATCTCGCGACGCGACGGTGACGGTGGGGAGTCCGTTCAGCCGCGTCAATTCGCCCTCAAAAAACCCGGTGTCGCCGAGCGTCGCCGACATGAGCAGGAAGCGCGTCTGCGGCAGCGTGAGCAGCGGCACCTGCCAGGCCACGCCGCGCTCGCGATCGGCGTAGTAGTGAAACTCATCCATGATCACGTCGTGAACGCGCGCATCGCGACCTTCGCGCAGCGCGATGTTGGCGAGGATCTCGGCGGTGCAGCAGAGGATGGGAGCGTCGCGATTGACCGTGGCGTCGCCGGTGCTAAGGCCGACGTTCTCCGGCCCGAAGTCGCGGCAGAGCGCGAGCCATTTTTCATTCACCAGCGCCTTGATCGGGCAGGTGTAAATCGAGCGCTGGCCCTGCGCCAGGCTCTTGAAGTGAAGCGCTGCGGCGACCAGCGATTTTCCCGAGCCGGTGGGGGTGTTGAGGATGACGTTCTTCCCGTCGTAGAGCTCCAGGATCGCGGCCTCCTGGGCGGGATAGAGCTGGATCTTCCTGCTCTCGACGTGATCGAGAAATTTTCCCAGCAGAGCGGCGCTGTCGAGCGGGGGAGTCTGCGGTGGAAGATGAAGGAGTGGCTGGGACACGAGGCGCGCAGCCTAACACACGATGCGCCCAGTCAATGGCCGCGACTGCGACCCTGACCCGGACTAGCGGACCGCTTCGGGCGCAACTACAGGGGCGGAAAACTCCGCCTTCAGGCGCCCGACCATCTCATGCACGAGCGGCTTGCGCTTCTCGTTGGTCTCCTTGCGAAGCTGCTCCTCGATCTTGCGCCGCTCTTCGCCGTAACGCTTGACGAAAAGGACGCGGCGCTCGCTATCGAGTTGCAGGCCCGTGCCCTGGATGGCGGCATCGATTTCCTGCTGCATGATTTTTTTGCGGGCTTCTTCGCGATCCCGCAGTGCCTTCTTTTCGTCCGGCGGCAGATTCGACCAGCGCACGATGTTTTCCTGGAAACGCTTTCGCTGTTCGGGGGTCAGCGCATCGAGTGCCCGGCGAACGTTTTCAAACTCCGGCGAGGGTGTGCCGTCGAGGGCGCCTTTCCGGAGGTTGTTTAGCCATGCAGCTGGGGCCTTTTTTCCCGGTGGGGTGCTCTGCGGAGCGTCTGGCGAGGTCTGGCCAAAGGCAGCCGCGGCCAGCGCACCGAATGCGAGCGGGAAAACTAAAATGCGGAGGCTTCCAGCCATACCGAATTCTGCTCGGAATCGAGCAACTCGTCCAAATGATCGATGACCTGATAATCGGGGCTCGTGGAGACCTGACTCGCGATGGCCAGCAGAGGATCAGGCCGTTCTGGCTGTTCGATCGCCACCGTGGCGATCAGCGCCACCGCTGCCGTGCTGGCTATGGCGACGATCCAGCGGGCGCGCAGCCAGCCGAAGATCCCGACGCTCTCGGGGCGGGAC
>JBAVML010000470.1:0-15937 GCA_049690035.1 Chthoniobacteraceae bacterium | reverse complement strand
CACCCTTGATAAACTTTTTTATTTCGGCATCGACGGTGCCCACAACTTGAACGTTCCGCCCCCCTTGAGATTTGATTACGGTCTAGAGGAGCCAGTAAGCGTCTTGAGGAACGCGACGAGAGCGGCCTGATCGGCAGCGCTGAGGTTCAGGCCGGTGGCGGGATGTTTGCCGAGGTTCGGATCGAGCGCGGGGGTGCGTTCCACGCCGTGATCATAGTGCGCGATGACTTCCTCAAGCGTAGCGAAGCGGGCGTCGTGCATGTAGGGCGCGGTGAGGGCGACGTCGCGCAGCGAGGGCGTCGCGAATTTTCCGCGATCGGACTCCAGATGCGTGACTGCGGCGCGGCCGGGATCGCTGGTGTCGAGGCCGTTGTTGCGGAAGGCGTGATCGGTGAAGAGGGCGCCGCCGTGGCAGTGGAAACAATCGGCGCCAAACTGCTCCCGGCGCGGATCGTATTCGGTGACGAAGAGTTCGAAGCCCCGCCTCTCCGCGTCGGTGAGCGTGGCTTCGCCGCGTAGGCTGCGGTCGAATTTTGAGTCAAACGAAACGAGCGTGAGCATGAAGGCTTCAAGCGCGACGCCGAGCCGCTCCGCGGTGATTTCGCGGGTGCCGTAGGCTTTTGCGAAAGCGTCCACCGTGGCGGCATCGGCGCTCAACTTTTCGACGACGTGCGGTAGCGATTCGTGCATCTCGATGGGGTTTTCTATCGGCTCCAGTGCCTGCTGGCGCAGCGAGGCGGCGCGTCCGTCCCAGAAAAATTCGCGCTTCCAAGCGAGGTTGAAGAGTGGCATTGCGTGGCGCGTGCCGCGCTGGCCGTCGATGCCGATGCTGAACGGACGCGGATCGGAAAAGACGAAGGTCGGATCGTGGCAGGTGGCGCAGGACTGCGATTGATTGCGCGAGAGCCGGACGTCGTGGAAAAGCGCGCGACCGAGGACGACACGCTCCTCGGTCAGCGGGAAATCGGTGGGCAGCTCCGGCATTGGAAAACCGCGAGGGAAGGTGAAGCGGTAGGGCGTGCCGACGAGCGGCGCGGTGGAGCCAGCAGCCGCCGGGAGCGATGCATCCTCGGTGCGATGGATGGAGCGGATGGCGAAGGCGGATTCCACCTGCGTCTTCAACCGCGTGGCGAGCGCGTCGCCGGGACGCGAGTGAGTGGACGTCTGCTCGGCGAGGACGAGCGGCGGCGAACCGGCGAAGAGACGATCGACGTGGAAGTCCACGTCGATCGTGGTGTCCTGCGTCAAATCGATCGCCGTCGGGAGCGTGACGGTCATGCGATTGGCCGCACCCGCGAGATGGTATGAGTAACCGAGCGATCCATCCTTCGCGGCGATATTTCCCTCGATGGCGAGAAAGACGAAGCCGCCGGTCCAGCCCCAGTGCAGGCCGTTGACCGTGGGATTCAAAGCGTGACGCGGTGGGTAGATGCCGGGATCTTTTCCATCGGTGACCGCATCCGGCCCAATGCAAATTCGCAGCGCGTCGAACGACTGCTGCGGCAGTCCGCTGAGCACATGAGTCGCGGTTCCCTTCGCCGCATCCGTGAAAGCGAACCAATCGTGATTCGTGATCCACTCATCGGAGCCGGCGGGCTTCAGCGCAGGCTCGGCGAGGAGATAAGCAAGGCGCGTGACGGAGATCTTTTCGCCCGCGGCGGTGGTGAGTGTAGATGCGGCAAAGTCGAGCGGGCGGCCGTCGTAGAGATGATGAATGACCAGCGTGAGGCGCGGCAAAGGTTCGGCGTAAGCGAGCGGTGCGCAAAGGAGGAGGACAAGAAGACGCCGCATGCGCGCATGCCATACGCCACGACTCGGCGGGGCTCAACTCAATGCGGGCCAGCGCTCGAGGAAGATGAACGATCGATGTTTACGCGCGCATCGCCGGCCATAATATCGCCCTTTATATCCCCGCCATGACTCCCCTCTCCCGCTGCCTGCTGCCTGCATTCACCGCGCTCATCCTCGCCGTCTCCGCTTCCGCAGCTGATCAAAAAATCGGCGTCGGCGCACCGCCCATCGCTGGCGCGGAGGTGATCATCGATGGTTCGCGCCAGATGCTTGATGAAAAGTGGACCTACTGGGAGGGCCCGCGCTTTTCCTCCGCACTGCCGATCAAGTGGAAGATCGTGGATGACCCGGTGGACAAAGGCACGGTGCTCATGACCGACGATCGCGCCGCGGATGGCGGCAAGTATGGCGCAGCCGACATCGTGACGAAGAAGCCGTATCGCGATTTCCGGCTGCACATCGAATTCTGCGTGATGAACCCGCGCGGCAACAGCGGCGTGTATTTGCAAAACCGCTTCGAGATTCAAATCCAGGAAGGCGACAAGACCAAGCACGGCATGGGCGCGGTGATCAACGAAACGGAGTCGCCATATCACTGCTTCGCGGGGCTGGGAAAGTGGAACGCTTACGATATTCAGTTTCGCGCCGCGCGCTTCAAGGATGGCAAGGTCGCGGAGAAGCCGATGGTCACGATGTTTTTCAACGGCGAGAAGGTGCATACGAACCAGCCGATCAGCAAAGTGTGGGGCGGCGCGAACTCCGGCGTCGATGGCGGCAACGACAACGGCTTCGGCCTCACCGACACGCCGCAGGGTCTCAAATTGCAGTGCGAAGGCCACGACGTGCGTTTTCGAAACGCGTGGATCAAGGAAGCCGACTTCAAGGATGCGGACACTGATTTCAAGGAGTAGGCGGCTAAGCAACGCAGCCCGTCATTGATTTACTTGGCCATCCGCCAGCACCGCGTTAATTCATCACTTCACTCACCCCATGAATACTCCAGACACCCTCAGTTCGCGTCGCGACTTTCTCAAAAACACCTCCGCCGCCGTGGCCGCGCTCGGCTTCCCGGCGATCCTCACTGGCGCGCCGCCGAGCGGCAAAATCAAGATCGGCTTCATCGGCTGCGGCGGTCGCGGCAGCGGTGCGGCGAATCAAGCGCTGACGGCCGATAGCGACTGCGTGCTGTGGGCGATGGGCGACGCGTTCGAGGACAAGATCGTGACCAGCCTGGAGAGCTTGAAGAAGTCGCATGCGGACAAAGTGGACGTGCCGAAGGAACGGCAGTTCGTGGGACTCGACGCGTATCAGAAGGTCATCGACAGCGGCGTGGACGTGGTGCTCTGCACGACGCCGCCGGCGTTCCGCCCGATTCATTTCAAGGCCGCAGTCGCGGCCGGCAAACACTGCTTTCTCGAAAAGCCGATGGCCACCGATGCGCCCGGCTATCGCTCAGTGCTCGAGACCGTCGCGGAAGCGAAGAAGAAGAACCTCGGTGTCTGCGCGGGCTTCTGCTGGCGCTATCACCCCGGCATGCGCGAGACCTTCAAACGCCTGCAGGGCGGCGAGATCGGCACGATCATGGCGAACTACAACACCTACAACGGTGGCGCCGTGGATCGTTATCCAAAATGGAACCGCGAAAATACGCCGCGCGATCTCGAGTGGCAGCTCCGGCGCTGGTATTATTTCACGTGGCTGAGCGGCGACAGCATCGTCGAGCAAGGCTGCCACAGCATCGATAAGATGGCGTGGGTCTTCGGCGACAAGCCGCCCACGAAGTGCGTGGGCCACGGCGGCCGGCAGGTCCGCTCCGGCGTGGACTACGGTAATATCTACGATCACTTCGCGATCGTGTATGACTACGACAACGGCGCGCGCGGCTTCCACTTCAGCCGCCAGCAAAACCGCACCGCCGCCGCCAACACGGATACTTTCTTCGGCAGCGAAGGCATCTGCGAAATCAACGGCTCGCTGCGCCAGTGGATCATCAAGGACCTCAAGGGCAACGTGAAGTGGCGCCTGAAGCCGGAGTCCGAGGACATGTATCAGGTCGAGCACAATGAGTTCTTCGCCTCGATCCGCGCGGGCAATCCGATCAACGACGGTGACCGCATGGCCTCCAGCACGCTGCTCGCGATCATGGGCCGCATGGCCGCCTACACCGGCCAGGAGATCACTTGGGAAATGGCGGTGAACTCCAAGGAGCAACTCGTGCCCACGCAGTTCGACTGGGACATGAAGCTGCCCGTGCCTCCCGTGGCGCTGCCCGGGATTACGGAGTTCAGCTAAACCGCCGGCAACACGATCGCTGCAGCGACCGCATCGACTTACATGATGCGGTCGCGCAGTGGCTCGGCGGCGAGGTAGCGGCTGAAGTTTCCGAGGAAATGGCGCACGAGCGCCTCGGATTCCTCGCGCTGCCCGCCGGCGGTGTGCGGTGTGATGAAGCAATTCGGCGCGCTCAACAACGCATGTCCATCTGGGAGCGGCTCGGGGTCGGTCACGTCCAGCCACGCAGCCGCGAGCTGACCGGAGTGGAGCGTCTCGGCAAGCGCCACCTGCTCGACCGTGCTGCCGCGACCGATGTTGTAGAAGACCGCGCCGCGCTTCATCGACGCAAGTCGCCGCGCGCCGATGAAGTGGTCGGAGTCCGCGTTGCCCGGCAGAATGTTGACCACGTGATCCGCCTCGGCGAGCGAGGCGGACAAACTTTCCGGCGTCACGATCGCAATCCCCTCGTCGCCGTGCGGATGCCGGCGCAAGGCGACGATCTTCATTTCGAAAGGAGCTACGAGCTCCACCAGACGCGCCGCGATGGCGCCATAGCCGAGGATGACCACGCGCTGCCCGCGGAGCAGCGAGGACGTCGTCCGCAGGTGAAACCATTCCGGCGTGCCCGTCGCCGTTCGCGTGGCCAGCGCCGCAGGCAAGCGCCGCGCCTGCGCGAGCATGAAGGCAAAGACGTGTTCCGCGCAGGCCTCGGCATAGACCGTGGAACTATTCGTGACGATCAGCCCTCGCGTCGCGGCCAGGGCGCGAAATTCCGCGGTGTCGTAGCGGGTGAAGCCCGCGCTCGTGAGATGCACCCAGCGCAGCGTTTCTGACTCCCGGATGCTCTCGATATCCGGCTGACCAAATGCCACCTCCGCATCAGCAAACGCCGGATCGTGCTCGGATTTCGCGAGCACCGAAGCCGCAGGATTTTGCGGCAGGACGATTTCGTGCGGCGCAACGCCTTGCGAGAGGAGCGTCACTGCGGCGGCGGAGAGTTGGGAGTCGGAGAAAATCTTCATGATTTTGTGACCGACAATGAATTACCTGCCGCCGCGCTCCAAGCAGTGTTCGCGGCTTCGCTCCGCGGAGAACCTTCCGGACTACACCGTCTTCAAAATCCCCGTCGAATCCCCGAAGCGATCGGTCGGTACGCCCATGATGTTGAGCATGCGCACGTAGAGGTTCGTCATCGGCGTCTTATCGCCGAGATTCACATGCCTGCCGGGCGTGAGCACGCCGCCGCCGCCGCCGGCGAGGATGACCGGGAGATTGTCGTGCGCATGGCGGTTACCGTCGGAGAGCCCGCCGCAATACAGGATCATCGAGCTATCGAGGATCGAGTGGCCGTCCTTCTCCTTGGTGTCGCGCAGCTTCGTGAGGAAGTAAGCAAGTTGCTCGGTGTAGAAGCGATCGATCTGGGCGATTTTCTCGAGCGTCGCGGCGTTGTTTTGGTGGTGCGAAAGATTGTGGTGCCCATCGCTCACGCCGATCTCGCGGAAGCTGCGATTGCTGCCGTCGTGCGCGAGCATGAACGTCGAGATGCGCGTGCTGTCGGTCTGAAAGGCGAGCACGAGCATGTCCATCATCAACCGGATGTGTTCGCGGTAGTCGCTCGGAATGCCGGAAGGTGAATCCGCTTTCGGGTCAGGCAGCGGACCGAAGCGCTCCGCCTTTTGGATGCGCTGCTCGATCTCGCGAACGCCGGTCAGATATTCATCGACCTTGTGCTGGTCGTTGCGCCCGAGTTCCTGATGCAAGGCCTTCGCATCCTCCATGACGAAGTCGAGGATCGACTTCTCCCGCTCCTGACGGAGCGCGAAGCTCTTCTGCCGTTCCTCGCCTTTGCCGCTCCCGAAGAGCCGCTCGAAGACGAGCCGCGGATTCGACTCCGGCGCGACGGGCGCGGTCTCCGAACGCCACGACACGTTGAACTGATACGCGCAGGAATATCCGGAATCGCACGCGCCGGACTTGCGCACGCCATCGCACGAAAGCTCCAGCGAGCTGAAACGCGTCTGCTGCGCGGCGTATTGCGCGGCGAGCTGATCCACGGAAATGCCGAGCCGGATATCGGAGCCGGCCGTCTTCTTCGGACGCGCGCCGGTGAGGATCGTGGCATTCGCCCGGGCGTGATCGCCGCCACCGTCGCCGTTCGACCAGCCGAGGCGCTGTTCAAAGCCGCTGAAAAGCTGGAAGTGGTTCTTCAATTCTGCGAGCGGCGCCATCGTCTCGCCGAGCTGATAGTCAGTGCCTTCGCCGGTTGGCTTCCACTTCGCGAGATTGACGCCATTCGGCACGTAGAGACACGCCATGCGCAGCGGGCCACCCGAGTGCGTGCTTGCCACCTTCGAAGCCGGCGCGGCAATCGCCTTGGTAAGCGGCGCGATGGATTCGAGAAAAGGCAGACCGAGGCTGATGCCGAGTCCGCGTAGGAAACGGCGGCGGGAAAGTTCGTGATTCATGAGTGGCAGATGTGGCAAAAGAATTGAACCGCATTAACAAGGCACAGTCGCGGCTCTCCTTAGACTCTCGTTGATCATCTGGAAATCGCGACTCGGTCACCGTCGCCGCGGCGCTTCTGGAACGGCGCGCTTTCGACGATCCCGTAGATCAGCGCGCGCATCGTGCCTCCGTCGGCCTTCATCGCAGCCACGATCTTTTCGATGGTCACCGTGTCGTAGTATTCCAGCCCGCGGCCGATCGCGTAGGTGAGCAGCTTCTCGCTGATGCAGCGGTAAAAATCATCGCGGCGGCTGGTGGCGAAGATTTGCGCGAGTTCGGCAACGTCCTTGAACTTCTCGCCCGTAATGAGCTGGCCCGCCGTCTCGATCGGCTTGCCTTGGTCCATCTCGTGCCAGACGCCGAGTGGGTTGAAATTTTCCAGCGCAAAACCAAGCGGATCCATGCGCGCGTGGCACGACGCGCAGAGCGGTTTTTCGCGATGCACGGCCATGAGTTCGCGCATCGTGAGCTTCTTCCCACTCTGCTTGGACTTCTCGAGTTCGGGCACGTTCGGCGGTGCGGGCGGAGCGGGCGTGCCGAGGATGTTTTCGAGGATGAAGAGTCCGCGCTTCACCGGTGAAGTGCGCGTGGGATTGGAGGTCACGACGAGCGTGGCGCCGTGCGTGAGGATGCCGCCATCACGATGGCTCTCGGGCGGGAGCGGCACTTTGCGCATCTCGCTGCCTTTCACGCCAGGGATGCCGTAGAAGGCGGCGAGCTGTTCGTTGAGGAAACTGTAATCCGCCGTAAGCAGATCGAGCACCGGACGATTTTCGCGAAGCAGATGCGTGAACATCAGTTCGGTCTCGTCGCGCATGGCCGCGCGGAGGCGCGAGTTGAAGACCTTGTAGGCTGCCGTGTTGTCCAGACCGAGGAAGATGCGCACGTCCACGTTGATGCCCTCGACATCCCGCGTCTGGAGCCACTGGCCGACGAAGTTTTCCACGAACCGATCGGATCGGGAATCGGCCAGCATGCGGTCCACCTGCGCGCGTAGATTCGCGCGGAGTTTTCCATCGCGAGCCAGCGCGAAGAGCTGGTCGTCGGGCAGCGAGCTCCACAGGAAATAGGAAAGGCGCGAGGCGAGCGCGAACTCATCGATCGGCACGATTCGCCCGGCGTTGTTCGGCTCCGGTTGGATTTCGGCGCGAAAGAGGAAGCGTGGCGAAGCCAGAATCCCGGCCAGCGCGTGGCCGATCCCGCTTTCAAAAGTCATCTTCGGCTGCCGCGCGACACTCTCGGCCAAGGTCACGAGGCGGTTGAGCGTAAGGTCATCGACCGGTCGGCGGAAGGCGCGATCCGCCAACTGGCGCAGGATTTTCCGCGCATAAGCGCTACGCGATGCCGGATCCGCGGGCGGCGGTCCGTCGGTGAAGACGCGGTAGTAGGCCTTAGGGTATTCCATGTGGCTGCCGTCGAGCGGTCCGTTGAGGCTGACGTTGGAGACCACGAGGTTGAGCGCCTTCTCGCCGTCGAGCGGTGGCGTGCCGGGCGTTAGGTCGATCGACAAAAGATTGTCGCCCTTTTTCAGCGCCGCCTCGCCCGTGAGCTTGATCGATTTCCGCTGATCCCAACCCACGCTCATCGTCTCGACCGGCTTGCCTTCCACGCCGAGCGCAACGGTCGCGGTGTGGCTGGTCGCTTCACTCGAGCCCTGCACGCGCATCTCGACGGTCATCTTGTAGCGGCCGGGATACGCGACGCTCACCTTCTTTCCGGCCGAGGCCGCCACCGCAAACGGCATGTACTTCGCGCTCTTCTTTCCTTCCGTATCGAAGCGGAATTGGTCGCCGGAAATCGTCTGCGTCGGAATCCGCGGACCGGCATCCTCGATGGCGTCGCCGACGATCTCCTGCGCGGCCTCGAGATACTTTTCCATGAGCAGCGGCGAGATCGTCAGCACGTCGCCGATCGTGTCGAAGCCGTAGCCGGTGTCGTCGGCCGGAAACGCTTCGTCCGTGTCAAATTTCACGCCGAGCAGATCGAAGATCGTGTTCTGATATTCCTCGCGGTTGAGCCGCCGAATCGTCACGCGGCCGGGATCGGGATTCGCCGCATCGACTTTGAAAACAGTCGTCTCGATCCACCGGAGCAACCGCTCGCGATCCGCGTCCTTGGGCTGCGCCTTTTCCGCCGGCGGCATGAGCTGGGAGGCGACATTTTTCCACACCGTGAACCACAGCTCCGTATTGCCGAGATGGGTTTGGAGCGAGGTGTAATTATCGAGCGCGAAGTCCCCCTTCTTCGTCCCCTCCCCGTGGCAGTCGTAGCAGTATTCCTCCAGCACCGGCAGGATCTGCTTTTCGTATTGCGCGACCGACTCCGCAGCGATCGATCCCGCGGCAAATAGCGCAGTGCCGCAGAGGCCGGCGGCAAGGGATTTCATTTGCGAACTAACGTGGGCGGAGCGGGCGAGCAGCATGGTTCAAGTTTCTCATTAACCGCTTTCCGACAGGAATCTAGGGCGCGATCTCTAGGTCATTGTTTTCACGACACGAATTGCGTCTTGCTCGGGGAGGCAATCACGGTGCATGCAATGCGCCAGCTTTCCCGTCCCTGAAAATGGCAGCCTCCCCCGTTTCGCCGATTTCGCGCGTTCGCCTCCCATGACGATCGCCGTCCCCAAGGAAATTCGCGCGCGCGAAACCCGTGTCGCGCTCGTGCCGGAGCATGTGGCGAAGCTGGTGAAACTCGGGGCTCGCGTCGCGGTGCAGGCGGGTCTCGGCGTCGCCTCCGGGCATCGCGACGACGCCTACGCCGCCGCCGGTGCGACTGTCATTGACGACCGCTCGGCCTTGCTCTCGTCGGCCGACCTCGTGCTCGCCATTCGCAAGCCGACCTTCGAGGAAACCGAGATGCTACGGGAAGGCGCCACGCTCGCCGCCTTGCTCGATCCCTTTCAATCGCCGGAACTCCTCCGCGCCCTCGCCGTGCGCGGCGTCAGCGCCATCAGCATGGAGATGATCCCGCGCACCACGCGGGCGCAGAAGATGGACGTGCTTTCCTCGCAGGCCAGCCTCGCCGGATACGCCGGCGTGATCGTCGCGGCGCGGGAGTCGGTGAAGATTTTCCCTATGATGATGACGCCCGCGGGCACGATCATGCCGTCGAAGGTCTTCATCATCGGCGCCGGCGTCGCGGGCTTACAGGCCATCGCCACGGCTAAGCGGCTCGGCGCGAAGGTCGATGCGTATGACACGCGCCCCGCCGTCGAGGAGCAGGTGAAGTCGCTCGGCGCGCGCTTCGTGAAGATCGACCTCGGCGAAACCGGCCAGACCAAGGACGGCTACGCCAAGGCGCTCACGGAGGATCAGCTCCAGTTTCAGCGCGCGGCCATGCAGCGCGTCTGCAGCGAGTCGGATGTCGTCATCACCGCGGCGCAGGTCTTCGGCCGCCGCGCGCCGATCCTGATGAGCAGCGAAATGCTCGACGCCATGCGGCCCGGCAGCGTGGTCGTGGATCTCGCGGTCGAGAGCGGCGGGAACGTCGAGGGCGTCGTGCCTGACGAAATCACCGATCGCCGCGGCGTGAAGATCGTCGGCATCGCCAATCTCGCCGGCTGCGTCCCGGCGCACGCGAGCCAGATGTATTCGTCGAACGTCACCGCGCTGATCGAAGAATTCTGGGATGCCGGAACGAAGTCCCTTCGCCTGAATCTCGACGACGAAATCGTCAAAGGCTGCCTCGTCACCCACGGGGGCAGGATCGTAAACGAAAAACTCGCCGAACTGAGCGCCTGATCTGCCATGACCTCCGACGTCCTCATTTTCTTCATCTTCGTCCTCTCCATTTTCCTCGGATTCGAACTGATCTTCAAAGTCCCGTCGATGCTGCACACGCCGCTGATGTCCGGCACGAATGCCATTCACGGCATCATCCTCGTCGGCGGCATGCTCACGCTCGCGGGCGCGGATGGAACGGTCGAGCGCATCGCCGGGTTCATCGCCGTCGTCCTCGGCGCGGCCAATGTCTTCGGCGGATTCATGGTCACCGATCGCATGCTGCAAATGTTCAAGCGCCGCAAAGGATGAGCACGCCGATCGCCCTCGCCTTCCTCGCGGCGTCCGTGCTCTTCATCGTCGGCATCAAGCTGCTCAGCTCGCCGAAGACCGCGCGGCTCGGCAATCTCATCGCGGCCGGCGGCATGCTCATCGCCGTGCTCGCCGCGCTTCCGCTGCTTCATGGTGGCAATGGAGGAAGCGTTCCGGGAGTCAATGTCCTGCTCATGGTCGCCGGCATCGGCGTCGGACTCGCCGTCGGCGCGGTGGGTGCGTATCGGGTGAAAATGACCGCGATGCCGCAGATGGTCGCGCTCTTCAATGGCGCGGGCGGCGGAGCGGCGGCGCTGGTCGCGGCAATCGAATTTGCCAGCCATCCGGCGGAGGCCTCGAGCCGTTGGTTCATTTCCGCGATGCTCTTCGCCGCGCTGATCGGCGCCGTCTCTTTTTCCGGCAGCCTCATTGCATTCGCGAAGCTCGAGGGCCACTTCGACCGGCCGCTCACCTATCCCGGACAACAATTCGCCAACGCCGCACTGATCGCGCTGGTCGCGGTGCTCGGGCTCACGCTCACCGGTTCGCACCACGTCGGGCTGCTCGTTCTCTTCCTCGCGCTCGCGCTCGCCTTCGGCGTGCTCATGGTTCTGCCGATCGGCGGCGCGGACATGCCGGTAGTCATTTCGCTGCTCAATTCGTTCACCGGGCTCGCCGTCGCTGCGGATGGCTTCGCGATTTCCAATCTTGCGCTGGTCATTGCCGGCACGCTCGTCGGTTCCTCCGGCACGCTGCTCACGCTCTCGATGTGCAAGGCGATGAACCGTCCGGTCACCAACGTCCTCTTCGGCGCCTTCGGCAAAGCCACCGAAAATGGCGCCACGGCCGCCGAGACTGGCGGCGCGGTGAAACCCATTCAGGCGGATGAAGTGGGACTGCTGCTGAGCGTCGCGCAGCATGTTGTCATCGTGCCCGGCTACGGACTCGCCGTCGCGCAGGCGCAGCATCAAGTGCGGCAGCTCGCGGACGAACTGGCCGCGCTCGGCGTCGAAGTCAGCTTCGCCATTCACCCCGTCGCCGGACGCATGCCCGGCCACATGAACGTGCTCCTCGCCGAAGCCAACGTGCCTTACGAGCAGCTCATCGAGATGGCCGAGATCAACCCGGGCATGGATCGCGTGGACGTGTGCCTCGTCATCGGCGCGAACGACGTGGTGAACCCCGCCGCGCAGGAGGACAAGACTAGCCCGATCTTCGGCATGCCCATCATCGAGGCGGCGAAGGCCGGGACCGTCATCGTCCTCAAACGCTCGATGGGCAAAGGCTTCGCCGGCATCGAAAACCGCCTTTTCGTGCGCGACAACTGCCGTATGCTTTTCGGCGACGCGCGCGCCTCGCTGCAGGAGCTGGTCGCCGCGGTGAAGGCGGCGTGAGCGGCGCCGCCCGCAATGTCGTTGCCGTCGCCGCTTTTCATCCCGCTCGCCTCCGCCTTCGGCTACCCGATCGCCGCGATGATGCTGAAGCGCGCGACGGAAAATGGCGGCGGCCCGTGGCGCATTACCTTCATCACGAATTGGGTGCTCGCCGCCTGCTTCTCGGTGCTGTGGCTCTTTCCCGTAGAACATGCGGTGAGCCTGGCGAACCTTGGCCACGCCTTCGTCGCCGCGCTGCTCTTCTTCATCGGCCAGCTCTTCACCTTCCTCGCGCTGAGCCGCGGCGATGTCTCCGTCGCCACGCCCGTGCTCGGGTCGAAAGTCATCTTCGTCGCGCTCTTCACCGTCCTGCTCGGCGCTACCGTGGTCACGCCCGCGATGTGGTGCGCCGTGCTGCTCACCGCCGCCGCCACCGCGCTCCTCGGCGGCGGGGGCAAGGTGCAGCGCGATGCGCTTTTTCGCAGCCTGCTCTACGGCTTCAGCGCCGCCACGGTCTTCGGGCTCACCGACGTGCTCCAGCAGCGCTGGGTGCGGCTGTGGGGCTTCCCGCATTTCGCGGCGATGATGTTTCTCTGGAATGCGCTGCTTTCACTCACCCTCATCCCGTTCTTCCGCGGGAGCCTGCGCGCCTTGCCCGCCCTGAGCTGGCGCTGGGCGGTCGGCGGCGGCGCCACGCTCGCGCTCCAGGCCAGCGGCATCGCGTGGGGCATCGTCTATATCGGCGCCACCACGACCAATGTGCTCTACAACTCGCGCGGCATCTGGAGCGTCGTGCTCGTCTGGACCATCGGGCATTGGTTTGGAAATACCGAGCGCCACCAGGGCCGCGCCGTCATGGTTCGGCGGTTGTGCGGCTCCGCGCTGCTCCTCGTCGCCATCGCGCTCATCGCGCGGCGTCCGGCGGTCTAGAATATTGTCCTGCCGGCCGCCTCAGGCGGTCGCCATGGTCCAGATGCAGGCGACGTCGGCGACTTCGGGACTGTTGTTGCGCCAGAGGACGTGGAAGCCGGTTTCGTCTTCGTAGCCTTCGGGCGCGTTGTAGATGCCGACAGCCAGGCAGGCAGCCCCCAAGGCGAAGACGCCGCCGATCAGAGAGAGGATAGTCATCATGGCTATGGAAATTCAGCAAGCGGTATGCCCGCGACCGCCGGGAGTTTGCGCGGTTGTAACAATCCCAATGGACGCCACCCTGTGCGGTTGTGTCTGCGCACCCATCCACTCCATGAAATCACTCCTCCCACCGTTCATCCTCAGCCTCGCGCTTTTCGCGGCGAGCACCCTCCCCGCGGCCGACCAACCGAACCTCATCGTCATCAACATCGACGACCTCGGCTACGCGGACATTGGCCCCTTTGGCTCGAAACTCAATCGCACGCCCAACCTCGATCGCATGGCGGCCGAGGGGCGGAAGCTGACCTGCTTTTACGCCGCGCCGGTGTGCTCGCCTTCGCGCGCCGCGCTGATGACCGGGTGTTATCCAAAGCGCGTGCTCGCGATTCCCGGAGTGCTTTTCCCCGCGGCGAGCGTCGGCCTGAATCCCGCCGAGCACACCGTGGCGGAACTGCTCAAGAAAGCCGGCTACGCGACCGCGTGCATCGGGAAGTGGCACCTCGGTGATCAGCCTCCGTTTCTGCCCACGCGGCGCGGGTTCGACTACTACCTCGGCATTCCCTATTCGAATGACATGGGCACAGCGGAGGAAGGGTCCAAAAGCAGTCTCGGCGATCCGATCCCCAAGCCAAAGAACGCGAACGCTGCCGCGGCGAATCCGGTCGACGACGACACCGGATGGAAAGGCAACCGCCAGCCACCGCTCCCGCTGCTCGAGAACGAGAAAGTGATCGCACGGGTGAGACAGGAGGAGCAAATCGGGATCGTGGAGCGTTACACCACGGCGGCGGTGAAGTTCATCAAGGAGAACAAGGAGAAGCCTTTCTTTCTCTACCTGCCGCACAATGCGGTGCATTTCCCCCACTACCCGGGGAAGGCCTTTCAAAAGAAGTCCGCCAACGGCAACTACGGGGATTGGGTGGAAGAGGTGGACTGGAGCGTGGGCCAGGTGCTCGATGCGCTGCGAGCGCTGAAGCTGGCGGAGAAGACCCTGGTGCTCTTCACTTCGGATAACGGCGGCACGCCGCGGGCGGTCAATGCACCGCTGCGGGGAGTGAAAGGGACGACTTGGGAAGGCGGGATGCGCGAGCCGACCATCGCGTGGTGGCCGGGGAAGATTCCCGCGGGAACGGCGACAGATGAGGTGACCGGCATGATGGATGTGCTGCCCACGCTGGTGAAACTCGGCGGCGGTGCGGTACCGGCGGATCACCAGATCGACGGACGCGACATCTGGCCGCTGCTCGCCGGCGATCCCGCGGCGAAGACGCCCCACGAGATCTTTTACTACTTCCGCGGCTTGAAGCTCGAAGCGATTCGCTCCGGTCCGTGGAAGCTGCACCTCGCGAAAGGCGAACTCTTCAACCTTAACACGGACATCGGTGAAGCCACGGATGTCGCGCCAGCGAATGCGGAAGTGGTGACGAGACTGCGTGCGCTCGCCGCGGCGACCAAGGACGACCTCGGCGCCGAAGGCGTCGGACCCGGGTGCCGTCCGCTGGGCCGGGTGGAGAATGCGCAACCGTTGATCGGCCGCGACGGGACGATCCGCGCGGGGTTCGAGGCAAACTGATCCCCCTTCCCGATGATGAAGCGCCTCCTGTTTCTCCTCTCCCTGCTCGCCTGGCTCGCGGCGCCGCTCACCGCGGCGGAGGTGCGCCGGCCCAATGTGCTCTTCATCATCTTCGACGACTGGAATGGCAGCACGCACGCGGGCGCCTACGGCTGTGAGTGGATCAAGACGCCGAACTTCGACCGCGTGGCGCGGCAGGGCGTCCTTTTCAAAAACGCCTTCACCTCCAACCCGAAGTGCAGCCCGTGCCGCGCGAGCATTCTCACCGGGCGCAACACGTGGCAACTCGAGGAGGCGGCGTGTCACAATGGGGTCTTCCCGGCGAAGTTCGTGGTCTATCCCGATTTGCTGGAAAAGGCGGGCTACTCCGTGGGCCTGACGGGCAAGGGTTGGGGGCCGGGCGATTTCAAAACCAGCGGAAGGACGCGCAATCCGGCGGGGCCGAGTTTTGATGAACTGAACCAGGAAGTGCCCGCGACCGGCATCAGCCGGAATGACTATCCGGGGAACTTCGAGGCGTTTCTCAAACAACGTCCGGCGGACAAACCATTTTGTTTCTGGATGGGCTTTCACGAGCCGCATCGCGCGTACGAGCCGGGCTCGGGACTGCGGTTGGGCAAGAAGCTGGAAGACGTGAAGGTGCCGGCGTTCCTTCCGGACAACAAGATCGTGCGCAGCGATCTCCTCGACTACGCGGTGGAGGTGGAGTGGGGCGACACGCAGATCGGGCGCGCGCTCCAGGCGCTGGAGGCGGCGGGCGAGTTGGAGAACACCGTGGTGGTGGTGACCTCGGATCACGGCATGCCGTTCCCGTTCGTGAAAGGACAGATCCACGAGGATGCGTTTCATCTCCCGTTGGCGATCCGCTGGGGCAAGGGAATCAAAGCAGGACGCGTGGTCGAGGACTTCATCAATGTCCGCGACTTCGCGCCGACCTTCATGGAACTCGCGGGGCTGCCGCCGCACGAGCAGATGACCGGGCGCAGCCTCGCCGCCATCCTGCGTTCGGAGAAATCCGGCTGGATCGAAAACCGCGACGTGATGCTCGCGGGCAAGGAACGCCACGACATCGGCCGCCCCGATGACCTCGGCTATCCGGTGCGCTCGATCCGCACCAAGAACTTCCTCTACGTGCATAACTTTCATCCCGAGCGCTGGCCCGCGGGCAATCCGGAGACGGACTTCGGCAACTGCGATCCGAGCCCGACGAAGGAAGTGGTGAAGCTGCTCGGCGGCTACTTTTACGAGCTCTCCTTTGG
>JBAVML010000469.1:0-19956 GCA_049690035.1 Chthoniobacteraceae bacterium | reverse complement strand
CGGTAGGCTTGGGCTGCATGGCCTGCCGCAGCGCGGCCTGCGCGCTGGCATCCGCCGCAGCGAGTTGCTGGGCAATGCGCAGGTTGTTAGTCACTTGATCATCGCGCAACTGGATGGTCTGTCCGTTCACTTCGTAATTTCCCGGACTGACCTGCCGTAAGCCCTGTCCCGGCTTAAGGCCGATAATTCCATCATCCGTGGTGATCGACGCCTTTTGCAGCAAAAAGAAAATGCCCGGCGGCGCGAGGGGATCCGGCGAGGGCGTGACCACGGCGACCGGCTTGGCCTGCGCAGGCGTGGCGATGGGAACGGGAGTCGCCATCGCAAGCGGCTCTGGCTCCATTTCCACTTCGGCCACCTGCTTCTTGCATGCGGCCAGCGTCAGGGCGCCCGCGGCGAGCGCGACCGCGACCAAATTCAAAGGAACGATTCCAAGTTTCATCTTAACCTCCAAATAAACGGCGCGAAGTCCATCCCCGCGCACAACGCGCCTCTTATCGCTCCGCGTCGTCCCGTTTTCCAAGCACTTTCGTTGAGCGTGCCACGCGCCAACGAAAAACGCCGCACGAGCGGAGCCCGTGCGGCGTTTCGAGATTACTGGGAAGTTACTTGTTCTTCTTCTTGCCGCCGGCCGCGGAGAATTCCTCGAGCGTCAGCGACTTGTCGCCGTCCTTGTCCTTCTTCGCGAAGGATGCTTCGGCCTTGGCCGCATCCTTCTTGGCTCCCGGGCTGGCCATGAACTCTTCGGAGCTGACTTTTCCGTCTCCGTTCGTGTCGAGCTTCTTGAACATTTTCTCCGGGTCGGGCTTCGGCTTCGCGCCTTCCGCGGCAGGCTTCGCGCCGGCGGCGGCTTCGGGCTTGGCGGCGCCGGCAGCGGGCTTTTCTTCCGCGGCGGTGACAAACAGGGTGCCCATCGCGAGGATGGTGAGGATGGTGGTGAGGGACTTCATGAGGGTAACGATTTGGGTTTGGATTTGATGAGCACACTCGCGAACGCCGGGCGGCTTTCGCGATCTGTGCGGGGCGGAATAAACTTGGCCCGTCCCGCAAAGTTGCGCGGCTCATTGGCGAGGAAATCGGATCAGAATCCCGGGACGGATGTCCCAATTGCACGCCGGCAGCCTATTACCCGCCTGTAAAGAAAAACCCAGCCCTCCGAGCATCGCGATCCCGGCTCGCAGAGCGCTGAATCCTCCCGATCGCACTTCCATCCATCCATGAAATCCATCCGCATCCTCATCCTCGCGCTCGCTCTCGCCGCCGTGACCGTTCCTACGTCGTCGTTCGCAGCCAAAGGCGAAAAGAAAGGCAAGGGCTCCGCGAAGGCGGTCCGCCAGTATGACTCCAACTCCGACGGCAAGATCGACGGCGCCGAAGCGGACGCTCTCAAAAAGGCTTTTGACGCCGACAAGACCGGCCCGCTCAAGGATCTCGACACCGACGGCGACGGCAAGCTGAGCGACGGCGAAATCTCCGCGATCAAGGTCCACCAGAAGAAGGCCAAGTAAGCTCGGCGGCTCACCTGAGCTGCCGGCGGCAGCTCGCACGACGGCGCGGCATCCCCGCGGTGGCAGGCGCTCGGGCGGAGGAGGTTTTGTCGAAAAGACGACCTCCTCCGCCTGTCGCGCGAGGGATTTGCGGAAAGACGGGCAACGCGATTGGCGCTCGACCCCGAGGCGAGTTCGGTAGCAAGTTCGCGCCCTCCTGACATGCACCCCCGTTTCCTTTCCGCTCTCGTCTTTCTCGCCCTCGCGCTGCCCGCGTTCGCCGGGCGCCCGAACGTCCTCTTCATTCTCTCCGACGACCTGCGGCCCGCCGCGCTCGGCTGCTACGGATCGGCGAATGTGAAGACGCCGAACATCGACCGCCTTGCCGCGGAAGGCGTGCGATTCGCGAACGCGTTTTGCACCACGTCGCTCTGCTCGCCGAGCCGCGCGTCCATCCTCACCGGGCTCTACGCGCACCACCACGGCGTGCGCGATAATTTCACCGAACTCCCCGCCTCGCTCCCGCACTGGCCCGCGCGCCTGCACGACGCCGGTTACGCGACTGCCTACCTCGGCAAATGGCACATGGGCGAGGAAAACGACGCGCCGCGGCCAGGCTTCGACTATTTCGTCACGCACAAGGGCCAGGGGAAATACTTCGACACCGAGTGGAACCTCAACGGCGAGCGCCGCGAGACGATCAAGGGCTACTACACCACGATCGTCACCGACCTCGCGCTCGACTGGTTGAAGCGCGACCGCGGCGACAAACCGTGGGCGCTCTGCATCGGCCACAAGGCGCCGCACAGCTTTTACTTTCCCGAGGAGAAATACGCGCACGTGTTCGACAACGTCCGCGTCCCGTATCCGCAAACCGCCTTCGAGCTGGACGACAAGCCCGCGTGGATGAGGCAGCGGCTCTACACATGGCACGGCATCTACGGCCCGCTCTTCGAGTGGCGGAAGAAGTTTCCCGACGATCGGCCCGAGGCGGTGAAGGATTTCGAGAACATGGTCCACGCCTACTGGGGCACGATTCTCTCGGTGGACGACAGCATTGCGCGGCTCGTCGAATACTTGAAAAGCACCGGCCAGCTCGAAAATACGATCATCGTGCTCATGGGCGACAACGGCCTTCTCGAGGGCGAACACGGCATGGTGGACAAGCGCACAATGCACGAGCCGAGCATCCGCATCCCGATCATCGCCCGCGTTCCCGCGCTGCCGCGCGGAAAGGTGATCGACCAGCAAGTGCTCACTCTCGACATCGCGCCGAGCCTCCTCGAACTCTGCGGCGTCGCGCCGATCGAAAAAACCGATGGCCGTTCGTGGGTGAAGCTCGTGCGCGAAGGCGACCCCGCGTGGCGCAAGTCGTGGCTCTACGAATACAACTACGAGAAACAATTCCCCTACACGCCGAACATTCGCGGCGTGCGCACCGACGAGTGGGCTTACATGCATTACCCGCACGGCGACGGCTCGCCGGACAAGCACCTCGCCGAGCTCTACAACGTGAAGAACGATCCCGAAGAGCGGCGCAATCTCATCAAGGACCCCGCGCTCGCCGGCAATGTCGCCGAACTCCAGGCGGAACTCACCCGCGTGATGAGCGACCACGGCCTCACGCCCGAGACCGACAAGATGCCGCTCGACGAAGGCATAAAGAAAGACCTGCCGGACCAGAAAATCCGCTGACCAGAACGGAACTTTCACGGCTCCTGGCCTTCAGCCCTAATTAAGTCCTCCGTTCCAATGCGGAGCCCGATTGCGCCTCGTGCCCACAATGAACCTCCGCCATGTCGGCAATGACTGTTCACCAAGCCTTTAAGCTCGCGGTCCAGCAGCATCAAGCGGGGCGGCTGGCGGAAGCGGAAAGCCTTTACCGACAAATTCTCGCCGTGGCTCCGCAGCACGCCGATGCGCTGCACTCACTCGGACTTATCGCTTATCAGGTTGGTCGAAACGACATTGCCGTGGATCTGATCGGCCAGGCGCTAGCTCTCGCGCCGACAGTCGCGGAGTATCATTCAAACCTGGGTTTGGTCCTAACGAGCAAAGGCGAACCCGACGAGGCTATCGCCGCATTCCACCGCGCGCTAGAACTGAAGCCAGACGTCGCATCGATCCATAATAACCTAGGAAATGCTTTTAAGGACCGAGGTGACTTCGATAAAGCAATTGCTTCATATCGCCACGCAATTCAACTCGAGCCCAACTATGTTGAAGCGAACAGTAACTTAGGGGCAGCACTCGCTCAACGGGGGCAACTCGAAGAAGCCATTGCCTGTTGCAAGCGGGCGCTTCATCTCAGGCCTGAATATGCGGAAGCCCACAACAATTTGGGCACCGCTCTTCAATGGAAAGGTCAGGTCGACGAAGCGATCACCGCGTTTCAACGGGCACTGAATCTGAAGCCGAACTATGCGACCGCGCACATCAATTTAAGTAACGCTCACGAAAAACTGGGGCAACTCGACGAAAGCATTAGAAGCTGCCTTCGGGCAATCGAGCTAGATCCGCGTTATGCCGAAGCCCACAGCAACCTGGGTGTTCTTTACACCCATCAGGCGAGGTTCGACGAAGCGATGGAAAGCTACCGGCGCGCTGCGCTGCTAAAACCGCGGAACAGCCTCTATCATAGCAACCTGATTTACACTGCACTGTTTCATCCCGGATATAACTCGCGTAGGATACGCGAAGAGAATGCACGCTGGCAGGAAACGCACGGAACGCCTCTCGGGAAATGCATTCAGCCGCACGCGAACAGCCCGGATTCTCAGCGGCGGCTTAAAGTAGGCTACGTGTCCCCGGATTTCTGGCGGCATGTGGTCTGCCACTTTCTAGTGCCGCTGCTCGAGATGCACGATCACTCGAATTTCGAGATCTACTGTTATGCGAGTGTAAAATGCCCTGATCAGATCACGGAACGCATGAGGAAGGCTGCAGACACTTGGAGGGACGTACTCGGAATGCGCGACGAGACCCTGGCAGAGTTAATCCGTGCAGATGAAATCGATATCCTCGTGGATCTAAGTCAGCACACAGCGAACAACCGACTGCCGGTGTTTGCGCGCAAGCCGGCGCCGGTGCAGGTGGCCTGGCTGGGCTATCCCGGGAGCACCGGATTGAAAACCATCGATTACCGGCTCACGGACTCCTTTATGGAGCCCGAGGGAGCTGACTGGGTGGAGCTAGTAGAAAAGGTCATCCGATTACCGGATTCGTGGTTTTGCTTTGACCCCGTCGATGAATATCCCGCCGCCGGACCACTACCGGCGCTTTCGAACGGATACATTACTTTCGGTTGCCTGAATAACTTCAGCAAAATAAACGAAGCTGTGATCCATCGATGGGCGGAGGTGCTTCGGACGGTGGAAGGCGCGCGGTTGCTGCTGCGATGCCCGGGGGGTGAGGCGAGTGATCGTCTCCGCCAGTCATTCACAGCGCGGGGAATCGAAGCGGACCGAGTGGAACAAATCGCGTGGACGACGTCGCGGGAGCGGTTTCTGGATCTGTTTCAGCGAATCGACATCGCTCTCGACCCATTCCCCTATAACGGCGGCACGACCACGTGCGAAGCCCTCTGGATGGGCGTCCCCGTCCTGACGCTGCCTCGATCTTTGGCTCTATCGCGGCTGGGCTTCAGCATCCTATCAGCGATCGGGCTGCCGGAGTTAGCTGCCGGTTCAGAAGCCGAATATATCAGCCTCGCTGCGCGTCTGGCTGGTGACCTCCCACTTTTGGTGCGAATGCGCGCCACGCTGCGCAAGCGCATGCAAAATTCCCCGTTTATGGATCGTCCGCGCTTCGCTAGAAACGTCGAGTTGGCGTATCGGGAGATGTGGCGTAACTGGTGCACCAGCCAGCATGAGCGGCCCTCAGCCGGACCTACACCATGATTTGCTTCACCACATTCCCCGCAATGTCGGTGAGGCGGAAATCACGGCCGGCATAGCGATAGGTCAGCTTCTCGTGGTCGAGGCCGAGCAGCGCGAGGATCGTCGCGTGCAGGTCGTGAATCTGCACCGCATTTTCCACCGCCTCGTAGCCGTACTCGTCTGTCTGGCCGTAGCTCAGGCCGCCCTTCACTCCGCCGCCAGCCATGAAGATGGTGAAAGCCTTATTGTTGTGGTCGCGTCCGTCGCCGCCCTGCGCGTGCGGCGTGCGGCCGAATTCGCCGGCCCACACGACGAGCGTGTCTTTCAACAACCCGCGTTGCTTCAAGTCCGTGAGTAGCCCGGCGATCGGCTGGTCGACCGATTTGCAGTTCGCCGACAAGCCGGTGCTGAGGTTGAAATGCTGGTCCCAATTTCCGTGCGCCACTTCCACGAAGCGCACACCCGCCTCGATGCAACGCCGGGCGAGCAAGCACTTCTGCCCGAAGTCGTCGGTGCTTCCGCTCGGATTGAAATAGGTGCCCATCCCACCGGCCGCGCCGCCGATGCCGTAGAGCTTTTTCGTCGCGTCTGATTCCTTCGAGATATCCATCACCTGCGGCATCTGGCTCTGCATCTTGAACGCCAGCTCGTAGCTCTCGATCACGCCTTCCACGTCCGGGTTCACGCGATCGCGTGCGAGCTTTTCGCGGTTCAAAGTCTGGATTAGCTCGAGCTCGTTCCGCTGCGCGTAAGGGCTGAGCTTCGTCTCGATGTTTCGCAGTTCTGCGCGGGCGATCGGCTGATTGTCCGAGCCGATCCGCGTCGCCTGATAGATCGCGGGAAGAAACGCGCTGCCGTAATTCTGCGCGCCGCCAAATCCCGCCGGCGGGCTCAGCGTCACGAATCCGGGCAGGTTCTCGTTCAAGCTGCCGAGCCCGTAGAGCGTCCACGCGCCGAGCGACGGCCGGACGAACTGCGAGTTGCCCGTGTGCATCTTCAAAAACGCCTGCGGATGCGCCGGCAGATCGGTCTGCATCGACCGCACGAGGCAGAGTTCGTCCGCGTGCTTTGCGACGTTCGGGAACAGCTCCGAGATCCACATCCCGCTCTTGCCACTCTGCGAAAACTTCCACTTCGACCCGAGCAGCTTCGTGCCCGGTCGCTTGCCCGGCTTGTCCGTGTCCGCCGTGAGTTGCGGCTTGTAGTCGAAGGTATCCACGTGCGACGGGCCGCCGCGCATCGTCAGGAAAATCACGCGCTTGGCTCGCGCCGGAAAGTGCGTGGGCTTCGGCACCAGCGGACCCGCCGCCGCCGGCACCGGCGCGATCGCCCCGGCGCGTCCAGCCAACCCCGAAAACGCCAGCCATCCAAAGCCGCACGAAAAGTTTCTGAGGACATCGCGCCGGGTGAAGAGCGGCGTAATCGAATCGCAGGTATGGTCAGAGTTCATGGCAGCTTTGGTTAAAGTGAGGACGCGGCCTGCGGCAGAAGGGTTACGCGTTTCCGACAATTGTTTGAACCGCTCTGCCGCAGCAAAGTTTCAGCCGCGGATACCGGTCACGCCGGGTCCACCTTTTTCCCGCGCCGCAGCAACCACGCGAATGGTTCCCAGAGTTGGCCGAGATAGCTTTTGGGCATCGGCTCGCAGATGCCGAAGTTTTCGGGGTAGCGATCCTTCGGCATGTAATAGGTGCCGAAGACCTTGTCCCAAAACGGAAACAGGCCAGCGAAGTTCTTGTCCCACGCCTCGCGGTCGCGCGAGTGATGCCAGCGATGAAACACCGGCGTCGCAATCACGCTGCGCAGCGGACCGAAGTCCCAGTTCACATTCGCGTGAATGAAGATCGCGTAAAAGGTGAGCACCGGCGCAGTGCTGAGCGTCACCGTCGGATTGTAGCCGAGCAGCAGTACGGGAGTGGCCTGCATGAGTTTGTTGACGAGATCATTCACCGGATGCACCCGCAGGCTGCCAAGCCAGTCGAGATCCTCGGAACTATGGTGCACCGCATGAAATGGCCACCAGTGGCCACGATGAAACAGCCGGTGCGTCCAGTAGGCGCAGAAATCCACGAGCACATAGATTTGGATCCCCTGCAGCCAGATCGGCTGCCGGCTCAGCGGGCCATAGCCCGTGTAAGCACTCATCTTGATTATGTCGATGGAAGTTACCTTCGTGATAATCAACACGCTCAGCGGCAGGATCAGCAGGACGCGCACGAACGGCTTCGTGAGCAGAATCGTGGTGAACCAATAAACCACATCGGTGAACCACCCCTTGCGGATCACCGGTTGCACGCGGTTCCGCCCGCGCCCCGCGATGCGCTCGATGACAAAAAAGATCGCAGAGAGGATGATCAGCGTGACCAGCACGCTCAGGAACGTTTTGTCGGATTTCATTCGAGGGAGCGCGCGTGAGACGGAGCGCTTGCGGATTTAGTTACAACGGAGACTCCCAAGCGGAGAAATGCTTACCGATTTCGCCTCACACTTCTCACCGACGAACTCGTTGGTGTGCAGCGGTTCGAACTTATCTCCTCCCGCGAATGACGCGGGCGACGGCACGGGTCATTGTCCGAAAATGATGCCGCCCTTCTTCGCGGGCTGCGGTTTGTATTTCACCGAGCCGGGCTTCCACTGGCGGGCAATCTCGATGTCCGCAGCCGCTTTTTCCGCGAGCTTCGGGATGTCCACCCAGCCGACGCGGTTGTAGAGGAGCGGCTGCTCGTACTGGCGGGTGTAAGCGGCGGCGTAGGCGCGCCAGTGACCGAGCGCTTCCTCCAGCTTGGCGATCGCGGCGGACTGGTGCTCGGCTTTGCCCGCGGAATCAAAGAGCGCGAGTTCGCACGCGGCTTCAATCTTCGCCGCGTAGTAACGGCCGATGTGCGCAAAGGCTTCGATGTCGCCGAGTGTCTGCCGCAGTTCCTTGGAATCGGAAACCTGTGATTTGAATTTGGAAATCTCTGCCGCACCGGCGAGCGCGTCGTCGGCGTCGCGACGCAGATTCGCCGCGACCTGCGGCGGCGTGACGACGCCGTCGAGCGACGCGTTTGTTTCCAGCCGGTGACGCCATTCGCGGATGTTGATGTTGGCCTCACCCGGCATCGTCTCGCCCTCGACGAAATGCTGCACGGTGTAAAAGCCCTTGCCCTTCGGATGGCTGAGGCACGCTTCGGGCAGCCACTTCACGTCAATGTTCCCCCAGAAAAAGCGCGTGATTTCCGGGAACACGCGCGACGCGGCGCTCCATGATGCGAGCAATCTGTCCGCAGGCACGCCGGGGAAATGCGCGGCGAGCACTTTTTCAAAATGCGCGTCGGTCAGCGTCGGGTCGTAGCTGAGCCGGCCCCAGAGCATGAAGCTGAACCACTGCTTTTGCATCACGAACTGGCGCGGGCTGGTGGGATCCTTGTCCATCGCTTCGCGGCCCCAGCAGTAGCCGTCCGGTCCGATGTAAAAGCCGCGCACCACGTCCGCGCCCGGCATCTTCGTGATGAACTCGCGCGCGAAATCCGGGTCGCCCCAGCGGAAGCTGTAGACGTCGTCGTTGCGCACGGTCAGCCAGGTGCGCGGGTCCTTCGGGAGCACTGCGAGGAGCGGGTCGATGAACTTCGGCCGGGTGGACGCATACATGTGCGCCACCGCGTATTTGTAGCTGTAGTCGAGCACGCCGGGGTAGTCCTTCCACTCCGTGCGGATTTCGTTGATATCGGTCTCGTGTAAGCGGTGAATGAGCCGGAACGGCCGCGCGGGCGTGTCCTTCAATCCATCGCGGATGCCCTCGCCGTAAGTCTGCCAGAGCCATTGCTCCTTCGTGAGCCCGCCCATTTTTGCGCTCATGTTTTCGCCCGCGGTGATGCCGATGCCCGCAAGCAGCGGATACGTCGTCACCGTCTCGCGCACGCTCGCGCGGAAGTAACGAATCATGTTCTCGTCCAGCTTCGCACGCGACAGCCCGTCCTTTCCCTCGGCGCCGAAGAGGAACGTGTTCCAGGTAAACCAATACACCTCCACGCCGCGGTCCTTCGCCATCTGCATCAGGTCGCGCCAGAACGCGATTTTCTCCTCGATACTCATGCGCTTCACGACCTCGGCATCCTTGAGCAGTTCCGGGCGGAACATGTCCTTGCCGCTATGCGAGTAGCTGTCGTCGAAGCTCCCCGCCTTCGCGCGGAGCACGTCGGCGAGCGCCACGTCGGGATACTCCGGCACCTTCACGATGCTGGGAAAGGGATGCAGGTTCCAAAGCGAGATGACGTTGAAGCGCTGCCGCGCCATCTCGTCGAAATACTCGCGCCAGAACTCGCGGCTCCACACCTCCGGGATGTTCGCCTGCGATGCAGTGGCGTTGTCGGAATAGCTTGGCGTGCGCAGGTCGAGGGGGATGTTGAACTTGATGCCGCGAAACTCGATGTGCGGCCGGTGTTCGCCGGGTGGCAAATCCGCGAGCGTCCCAATGCGCGCCGCCTCCGCCACCTCCAGCCCGCCATACATCGCGCCCGCCGCATCGCCGCCGATGACGCGCACCTTCGCGCCATCGCGCTCGATGCGATAACCCTGCGCCGCACCCGCGACGATGCTCAATGAAACGTCGGGCACGGGCTGGTGTGCATCCTTCGCCGCGCGCCCGATTTCCGCAGCGGCGAAACGCAAAGGAGCGGAGTCTTCGGGCGAAAGCGTGACCTCCGCGCGACAGACGCAGAGCATCCCGAGAAGCAGGCCAGTCAAAACGAAGACGGTCTTCATTTGGTCAAATGGGCGTGCAACACGAGCGGCGCATTGCCCCAATCCGCCGGGGGCGTGAGCTTCGTCGTGCCGTTATTCAGCGTGCCCGCGGAGGTGCGTTTGCCGGTGTGCGGGTTGAACCACTCGGCCTCCAGCGGCGACTTCGCGCCCGTGATTTCGAGCGTGAAGGGCTGTGCGGTTTTTAGGAACGCGACGTATTCACGGCCCGGATTCGCGAGGCACCAGCCAGCGCTCACGAGTTTGTCGGAAGGTTCGAGCAGCCAGTATTCCGTCGCGCGCCAGAAGTCGCCGAAGTGCTTCATCATCGCGTAGCCGGGCGGCGCATCGAGCGGACGAATCACGTCCCACGCGGTGTAGGTGTAGTAATAGGCCGTGTAGCCGCCGGCCATCGCGATTTCCCAAAGCGTGCGCAGCGTCTCCTCCGGCGTTTCCGCCTTGCCGTAGGTCTTTTCATTCACGCCACCTGGGCCGCATTCGTAGTCGGACTCCACATTCGCCACCGGCCAGGCGCGGCGCTCGCGCTGCCAGAGAATCATGTCGTGCTGATTCCTGCCCTGCTGCATGCCGTGGTGCTGGTCGGCGCGAAAATCCGTCAGGTCGTCATACGCGCCGGCGTCGTTTGCCGCGTCGTCGTCGTGGACGGTGGTGAGGTGATGCCACGCATCATTTTCGCGAATCCATTTCAGCCAGTCCTGCTTGTAGCCGAGGTCCTTCTCGTTGTGCGCCTCCTTGGAAAAATCCCAGATGACGTTCGGATACGCCGCGTAGCGCGCGACGAGCCAGCGGAAGAACAACTTCTCCTCGTCGCTGCCGCGCGCGGGCCATTTCACCTGCTTGTTATAGACCTTGATGAGCATGTGCGCTTCGATGCCGCGCTCGGCGAGCGCCGACATCACGCGGTCGTAGTGCTGCCAGTAGGCGAGGTTCATGCGGCTTTGGTCGTGCTGCTCGTTCGTGCCTTCCCACGGGTAAAGCAGCGACGGGCCATAATCGTCGGGGCCGGTCTTGCCTTCGCGCCATTTGGTGTCGTGCGCGTAGGAGTTGAGGATGACGTAGTTGAAGCCGTGCTTCGCGATGAGGTCGAGCGACTGCTCCACCGTCGGCACGCCGGGCTTGTCCATGTCGAGCGCCCACAGCCAGTCGTATTCGTAGCCCTGCATGAAGAAGCGCGTGCCGTCGTCGAAGATGAAGTGATGCGGATGCGCCTGGTCTACGCGGAGCACGCCGTGGACGTTCGAGTTCGCATTCTTCACGCAGGTGAAATCGGCGGTCCTGCCATCCAGTTCCTTCACTTCGGATTTCGTCACCAGCGACCACGCGCCCTCGACGGTCGGCGACATGCGGATCTTCCAAGTGCCGTCGCCATCGAAGAAGCCGGGCACGTTCAAGACCACGCCGCCCGGCCCTTTCGCCGTCGCGCTAAAAGGCACCATGAACGGATTAGCCGCATCCGTTTTCGCGGTGAAGCTGAAGTCGTGCGGCTGCCAGCGCGAAACGTCGAGGGCACTGGCCGTCGAAGCGAGAGCGAGCGCGGAGGCGAGAAGGAGTGGGAGGAAACTGGGGCGACCGAACGAAGTCTTCATCTTGTCATCATTCATTATCTCAATTCAATCCGCAGGCGCATTCCGATGACACTTGGACGCGCTTTTTTACCGACTCTCGGTGGTCGATCGTACCACCTGCGCCAGGAGGTCCGCCTCCATTTCCACGAGATGGCTTCGCTCCGGGAAGCGGCCGTCGTTCACGTCGGCAATGTATTCGCGAAAAGCAGCGAGGCGCTCTTGTTGAAGGCGGCGATTCTCGGCGAGAAAATTCCGATACGCCTTGGCGTGCCGTGGAGGGCGTTCTTCGTATTCGCCGAGGATGTCGTCGGAGAAAAGAAACTGGGTGTCGCAGCCGCTGCCGGAGCCGAGCGACATGAGAAGCAGCTTCGTCTGGGAGCAGAGGAAACGCGCAAGGTTGTGCGGGACGACTTCCAGTTCCGCGGCGTAGGCGCCCGCGTTTTCCAGCTCCTTCATCCGCCGGTAGAGCTGCCCGGCTTCCTCGAAGGTCTTGCCGATCGCGCGGTAGCCGGTCCACGTGACGTGCCGCGGCACGAGGCCGAGATGCCCGACGACGGGCAGGCCTTCACGGGCCATCGCCTCGATGATGTACGGACTCGCCGAGCAATACACCGAGCTCGCTCCGAGTTCGATCGCGCGGAAGCCGACGCGGATGGCTTCCTCCGGCGAGGCGAGCCCGTGCGGCGTGGCGCAGGAGAGAAAACTGTTCGGCGCCGCGGCGACGAGCAGCGGCAGGCGCGCCTGCGCCTCAGGCGAGTCGAAGCTGCAACTCATGAGATCGACGCCGGCCTCCTCCGCCGCGGCCGCTTCCTCCGGCGACTTCACGTGAATGTGGGTAAGGCACCGTTTGCCCTTGAGCTGCCGGAGATCGTGGACGGTGTATTTCTTGCGCGGGCGAAGCATGGGAGAAAGAGCTACGAAACCTGCTCCGCGAACTCAATCGCGGCGGCGGGAATCATCCCTGCCAGGCGCGTGCACGAGGTGAGTGAGGGCTTCGAGGAGGCTGCGGACGGCTTGCCCGATCTCAAAGCGCTGGCGAAAGCACGGCGCAGCAGCGGCCGCCATCCGGGCGCGATCCGCGGGATCGAGGGCGAGCCAGCGCTCGATCAGCCGCACGGTGCCGTCCGCGGTGTCGGGCTCGATGAGGCCGGCGCGATCTTCGTCGATCTCGCGCCAGATATTGACGCGATCGGAAATGAGCACCGGCACGCCGCAGGCGAGCGCCTCCGCGACGGAAATGCCGAAGTTCTCCTGATGCGAGGGGAGGATGAACGCCTCGGCGGCATGGAACGCACCCCATTTCAGATCGCCGCTGAGCATCCCCGTCCAGGTGACGCGCGCTTCGAGACCGAGCCGGGCGGAGAGCGCCTGCACCTGCCGTCCGTAAGCGCCGTCGGCGGGACCGGCCATGACGAGGTGGAGATCCGCGGCGCCGCGGGCTCGGTGGAAGGCCTCGATGAGTTCGGCGCAGCCTTTCTTCTCATGAATCCGACCGAGGAAAAGCAGGAGCCGGGGCTCGCGCAGGAGCGGAAATTTTTCGAAAAAGCGTTCGCGCTGGCCGGCGGGGTCGCCAGTGGGCGCGGCCGTGCCGAGGTTTACCACCGTCTCGTGGCAGCGGTAGAGCCAGAAGGATCGGCGGGACGCGAGGCGTTCTTCCTCGGCGGTGAAGAGGACGGTGCGGGCATCGCGCAGCACGCGGTAATCGGCCCACGGCCAGTAAAGCCACTTTTTGAGATGCTTCAGCGGGTAATGATGCCGGAACCACGGGTCCAGCATCCCGTGGGTAAAGACGACATACGGGACCGCCGAATGCCGCAGCGCCAACCAGGCTCCGAAGGTGTTGAACAGCCAGAGTCCATTGACGATGACGACATCGAACTCGGCGGCATGCTGGCGCAGCCACGGAACAAATCGCGGGGAATATCCGTAGCCCCGCAGGCCTGGGCCGAGCGCGTGAATCGGGAGTGGAAAATCGGCGAGCCACGGCGAATCCGGCGCGTCGAGGCAAACGATCTCGATCCGGTGACCAAGGTCGGCCATGACCAGGGAAAGTTGCCTGATGGCCTCGATCGGTCCCCCACCGACCGGATTCGCAGAATGAATGGTGTGGAGGATTTTCACGGGTGCCGCACAGCGAATGCGGCACCCGGCGCGCGAGGTCAAGCCCGGCGTCCCACGGATTCCGGACGGCCCGCCAGGATGCCAGGTCGGCCGCTTACGCTCGGCGTCGGCGGCGGTAGCCGGCGAGGCCGAGCAGCGCGGCGCCGCCGAGTAACGCGACGGAGGATGGCTCGGGCACGGCGACGATTTCGAAGCCGCCGCCAGGCCCGGCATAGGCGACCTGAGCGCCGCTCGCGAGCACGGTCACGCCGTTGTCCGAATAGAACACGACGTTGGTCAGGTCATTTCCCGTCGCGGCGTCGGCGCTAAACAGCAGGCGATCCTGCAGCAGATTCGTGCCCGGGTCGGTGCTGCCCATGTCGTAGAGGCTTCCCGTCCAGTTGTAGATCTTGAGCGGCACGCCTGCGGTCAGGGCGAGGCTGGAGAACTTGAGCGTGTTGCCATTCCCCACACCGTTGCCGAAGTCGATGATCGAATCTGCCGTGACGCTCAGCGCACCGATCGTTTCCGCAGTGCCTGTGACCGTATTGGCCAGAGCCAGCCTGCCGCCGTTGAGGGCGAATGACGCGGTGTTATTGATCCGATCCGCCGCAGTGCTCGAGATGAGCAGCGACGCATTCGCGGCGACGGTGACGGCGGTGGAACCGCTGATGCCACCGCTGAGTCCCGCGAGTTCCAGCGTGCCGCTGTTGATCGCGGTCGCGCCGCTATAGCTGTTGGCCCCGGTGAGGGTGAGCGATCCGATTCCGGCCTTGGTCAGGCCGAGCCGGCTGCTCGTTTGGAGCGCCGCGTTATCGGTGATGACGCCGGCGAAGGCGTTGTTCACGTTCGTCGTCGTGTCCGCGCCGTTGATTCCACCGACGACGAGCGTCTTCGCGGAGTTGGCCGAATTGGTGATGAAGCCAGCGCCGCTCACGCGCTGGAGGGCCTGGTCGAAGCCGTTCAGGTCGTAGCCGGCGCCAACGCTGATCGCCAGCGGGCTGCTGTTCGGGAGCGCGTTGTCGATGCCATTGCGGAGAATGCCCCCGGCGACTGCGATGCCGGCGCCGCCGAGGTTGCTGGCTGCGCTCGAGAGCGTGAGCGTACCCAGGCCAGCCTTGGTGAGCGCGGTGCCGGTGGCGGTGCTGGTCAGTGCGCCGCTGAGGGTGCCGTTCACGGCTGGGCTGGCCACGGTGACGGTGCGTCCGGCGGCGCCGAGGTCCATCGCGCCGGAGAGGATCAGATTATTCGCCGCGGTGACTCCGCCGAAGTTGAAGTCGCCCGTGACGGCCACAGCATTGCCGATGGTCCGCGCGGTGGTGTCGCTGAGCACCGTGGCATTTGGCGCGAGGGTCAGCGTGCCCGTGCCGACCGGCCCCGCGAGGACGGTGGCCCCGCTTTGATTCGTGCTCTGGCCGAAGATCAACGAACCCTCATTCACCTGGACGCCGCTGGTGAAAGTGCTGCCGGCAAAGGTCGCGGTCACCGTCCCCGCGGCCACTCCGGTGCCGGTGGTGAGGGTCACGTGGGTTGCATCGTCGATCGAGACGATCGACTCGCCGGCGGGGATCCCGGTGCCGGTCACCGCCATGCCCACCGCAAGACCCGCGGTGGAAGTGACGCTGATCTGCGCGTTCCCAGCCGTGGCCACGGAGTTGGCCAGAGCGAAGTTGGGATTCAAGGCCAGCGAACCGGGGCCGGCCTTGCTGATCGCGTTCGCGCTCGTGATCGGCGCGGTGATGAGCAAGTCATTCGGCGAGAGCCCCGAAGTGGTGATCACCGGCGCGGCATTCGCGAAGGTGAGGCCGAGGCCGGAAATGATGGGAGTGGTGCCGAGCGTGTCGTTGACCGAGTTCACCGCATTTGCCGCCGAGAGCGTGAGCCCGGCACCCGTCGCGACGGTCGGGTTGCCGGCGCCGCCGGTGTTGTTGAAGTTCACCGCGTTGAGCGTGTTCGTCCGCGCGAGGTTGAGCACGCCGCCGCCATTGATATTGACCGTGCCGGTCGGCGCGATCTGGCCGCCATAGACGTTCATCGTCACCGTGGCGTTGTTGATCGTGAGATCGCCGGGGATGGCGACGGAACCGGCGGGGCCGCTGAGATTGAGCGTGCCGGCTTGCACGAAGGTGCCGCCGGTATACGTGTTGTTCACCCCACCCGCCTGGAAGAGCGTGATCGCCGCGGTGGTTGGGTTCGACAGGGTGACGCTCGTGTTATCGACGATGGCCGTGATCGTCGTGTCGTTCGGAATACCCGTCCCGATCACCGCCTGACCGACGGTAAGCCCGGTGGTATTCGTGATCGGCACACTGGCGCCCGCGGCTGTCTGCGCCGCGACGTAGCTGGTGGAAGGCGAGAGCGTGAGCGCCGCGCCGCCGCTCTTGATCAGGTTGATCGCGCCGCTGACCCTGGTGTTCAGCGCGGTCGTATTCTGGTTGATGTAGAAGTAGAGGTCGGAACCGCTTCCCGTCAGCGCGGAGGCGGCGTCGAAGGAACGAATGGTAATGCCAAAGTTCGCGTTGGTGATGACACCGACACCGAGGGTCGCCGTGACCGGAGCCCCGAGGGCACCGAGCGTGATCGTCTGCGCGGCAGTGGGCACGAGGCGCCAGGAATTGGCGCTCCGGCTCGCGGTGAGCGTGCGCGCGGCGGTGGCGTCGTTGATGTTCTGCGTCGCCGTGGTCGCGAGGGAGACATCAGTGCCATCGAAGCCCGGCGCGACGATGCCCTGCGTGGTCTGGCCCATGACCGAGACGCCATTGCCGGTGAGGTAGGTGGCGAAAGTGCTGCCGTCCGCGACCGCCCAGCCGCCGATGAGGTTGTTGGTCAGCCCGGAATTGGCGTTCGCGGCGACGGCCGTGCCGGCGAGCACTCCGGTGCCGGAGTTGAGCGTGAAGGTCGTGGCATTGGTGACCGTGGCGATGGTCGCGCCGACGGGGATGTTCGCTCCGTTGACCGCCATGCCCGGGACCAGCCCCGTCGTGGACGGAACCGTCACCGTGGCGCTACCCGCCGTGGTGGTGGCTGCGACCACAAAGCTCACCGGACCGGCCGCGCCATTGATCTGATTCAGGTGAATCTGGCCGTTCGCCGAAAAGCCCTGACCGCCGGTGCTCGAAGTGCCCGCGCTGTTGTTGGTGGTGAAGCCGTTGAAGTTCACCATGCTGCGATTCGCCGGGTTGCGGACGAAGTTGTCGATCGTGATCCTCGCCGTGCTGCCTTCGTTGATCTGGGGCAGAACGTTGACGGTATTGTTGCCACCCGTGGCCGTGACCGAGTTGACCACCAGCGTGTTGTCCGTGCTGCCCGCGCCATTGAGCGTGAGCGTGCCGCCCTGCAGGGTGACCGGAGTGGTCGCGGCGAGGCGCGTCGGATTCGGCGTGCCGATCGAGTTGAGACCGAAGTTGTCGTTGATCAGCGTGCCGTAATTCACCGTGACCGAAGCCGTGTTCAGGATCGCGCCGGAGTCGCGGAGCTGCAGCGTGCCGCCGCGGATGATCGTCGGGCCCGTGTAGGTATTGGCGTTGGTCAGCGTCGTCGTGTTGTTCCCGACACGAGTGAAGGCGAGCTGGCCGGTGAGCTGGCCGGCGAAGGTGCCGCCACCCGTGGAGGTGATGGTCGCGGTACTCGTCCCGCTGTTGGTCAGCGTGCCGCCATTGCCAGGGAGCGGATTGACCGAGGTGATTCCGGCCACCGCCTGGTTGGAGTTCTTGAGGTCCAGCACGCTGTTTGCGCCGTTGAGTTGCAGCGCCAGCGTAGCCGGCGTCGTCGCCCCGGGCACCACGGCGATGGTGTTATCCACGCCGGAGTTGAGGACCACGGTGCCGCCGTTGATCACCGTGCCGCCGCCGCCGGTGTAGAAGGCCAGATTGTTCAGGCTGAGCGTGCCGGCGCCCGCCTTGAGGAGGCCGGCGGTATTGCCGAGGCCGTAGAAGCCATTCACATTCACCACCGCATTGCCGACCGCGTGGACGGTGAGCGTGTTTCCGGCCGTGCCATTGAAGGAAGGCAAATTGACCGCGAGCACGCTGCCATCGAGCGCGAGGAGCGAGCTGGTGTTGAGAGTTTGAGTCAGCAGCCCATTCGGCGCGAACTGCCCGAACGCGGGGTTCGCGGCGCCGCTCAGCGAACTCGTGCCGCCGACGGTGAGGCTGTTCGCGGTGGTGGAAAGGGCGATGGTCTGCGCGGCGCCATTGATGCCGGCATTCTGCGCGGTCACCCACGTTGCCGGGGCCAGGTTCAATTCGCCCGAGGCGAAGCCGCCCATCGCGCGGTAAACGTTGTTCGCGCTGTCCTTCACCAGGAAGCCGGTGCCGACCCCCGTGAGCGAGGCGTCCGCGAGCTGGTCGCCGCGAATGGTCATGTTCGAGGTGCCGTTGAGGCCGCCGCCTTGGCCTCCTTGCACGGCCGGTGCGTTCACGATGGTGAGCGTGGCTTTTCCCGGCGCCGGCGCCGAACCGTCGATGCCGCGGAACACATTGCTGCCGGTGGCGTTGAGGCCGCCGAGGTTGTTCAGCGTGACATCGAGCTGGGTCGCTGGATTGGCGGTGAAGGTGACGGTGCCGCCTCCGTTGGCAAAGGCGAGGGTGTTGATTTGTTCGGTGACGTTCGCGCCACTGTTGCCATTGATCGTGAACGCACCACCCTGGACGTTGACCGTGCCGGCCAGCGCCATGCCGAGGCGGTTGTTGAGCGGCGTCGCCGCGTTATCGAGAGCGAGGTTGCCGCCTTGGTTCACCGTGAAGGTCGCCGCGAGGGCCGGGGTGGCGGTGGAGGTGAACCACGCGCCGGTGCCGGTCAGGGCGACCGCGCCGCCACTGACCGTGACCGCTCCGGTCGATCCACTCGCCGCGTCCTGCACGCCGGTGAGACTGAGCGTGCCGGAACCAACCTTGGTCACCGCGAGCGCAGCCGGTGCCGCATCATTGAAGCGGCGGAAGGTGCCGGTGAAGGTGCTCGGAGTATTGTCGAAACCCACGGTGAGGGTTCCCGCCGTGGCGCTGCTGTTGAAGACGGTGCCCGAGCCCTCCAGCGATCCGAGCGTGGTAGAGAGACCGTTAAGATCAAGCCGCGTCCCGGAGTTCAGCGTGAGCCGCGAGTAGCGCGAGCCCGCATTGGTCACGCCGATGCGGAGTCCGCCGGAATTGACCGTGACGGGACCCGTGAAGCTCTGCTGCGCGTTGAACTGCAGCGTGCCCGTGCCCTCTTTGACGATGCCTCCGGCCGAATTGATCACGCTCTGCACGGCCAGCGCGGCCTGGAGCGGCGCGACCTCGACTCCATTGACCATGATCGGATCGACCGTGATCGTGCCCGGCGTCGCCCCGAAGTCCAATCGGCCGGCAATGACGCTGGTCGAAGTGACGTTCGCCGAGGTCGCGGTGATGCCCGCCGCACCGATGGTGAGCACGCCATTCGCCGCCGCACCGGCAGTCGCCGTCGGGTTGAAGGTGTTCACCGTCGGAGCCGTCGCGCCGCCACCGAGATTGTTGAAGACGAGTCCGGCGATGGTGTTGTTGCCGAAGAAGGTCAGCGCGGAGGGACCGTTGAGCGTCACGATATTCGCCGCGGCAATCTGCTGCGCGCTGACCGACATGGTGGCCGTAGCCGCATTTAGCACGAGCCCATCGGTCGCCACGCTGGCCGCCGGCACCGGCGTGCCCGACGCGGCGGTGAGCGTCACCGTTCCAGCATTGACCACGGCGCCGCCGGTGTAGCTGTTCAAGCCATTGGCGAGATTGACCGTTCCCCCGCTGGCCGTGACGACGAGGCGCACCGAGCGATCCGCTGGAGTCGCCCCGTTCGCGTTGTCGATGATCCGCGCGTTTACAGTCAGCGTGTTTGCGCGGTTGAAGAGATAGAGGTCTTGCGTGCCAACCGGAGTGAGACCGCCGACGGTGATCCGCCCGCTGTCGAGCGTCGCGCCGATGGACTGGTTATTGTTCGGCCCGATGAGACCGCCGCTGGTCAGGTTCAGCGTGTCGGTGGCGCCGGTGAAGGTGAGCGCGATGTTCGAGCCGCTCATGCTCAAGGCATTCACAATCGTGCCCCCCGCCGGGACCGCGGTCGTGGCGGTGAGCCGCACATTCTTCGTGGCGTTCGTGCCGGTCGGAATCGTGTTGGTGAAGTCATAGCCCGGCGCGCCCGTCTGGTTCAAAGCGGCAAATCCGAGGCCCGGGATGTAGG
>JBAVML010000468.1:0-2712 GCA_049690035.1 Chthoniobacteraceae bacterium | reverse complement strand
GGCAAGGTCGAGTTCGGTCGCAGCGACTGTCTTCGCGGTCTCGGCTTTCTTCGCCGCCTCCTCGGCATCGGCGATCTGTTTATTCGTCGCGTCGAGTTTGTCGGCAGCTTGTTTGCGTTGCGCTTCGCGTTGATCACGATCGGTGCGCGCCTTCGCCGCCTCCTGCAGCGCGGCAGCGGCATCGCCGGCGAGCTTGCCCGCGTCAGCGGCCGCGGCGCCTTTGATCGCCTCGGTTGCGGAGTTGGAAAGCTGCGCGGCTTTCGTGGCCGCGGCCTGCACGAGGGCGTCGGCCTTGGCGAGTTCCGCAACGGTGGCCGCGAGCGTCGCTTCCAGCGGCATTTTCGCCGCGGTCGCATCGGCGAGCGCCTTTTGTTTCGCGGTGAGTTCCTGTTCCTTCGGCGCAATCGCGTCGGCCGATTTCTTCATACGATCCTGCGCCGCTTGCCGCGTCTTCGTCGCCGCCGCCGCCACCTCTTTGCGGTACGCGACATTGCCCACTTCCACCTGCAGCGCACGGTCACGTTCATCGCTGGCCTCGCGCGCAAACCGGTTCCCGCGCAGCTCGGCGATCAGCTTGCCCTCAGCATCCGCGAGCTTCGCGACGTTCCCCTCGAGGGTCACCACGCGCTTCCCATCCGCACGCGCGATCTTGCCCGTCGCCGCGGTCACCGGCTCCGCCGGTTTGCCCTCGATCGGCACGCGACGCCACAGCTTCACCTCCCGATAGCCACCGGTCGCGAGCAGCGTGCCCTCGGGGTTGAAGGCGACGGCGTTCACCTGATCGCGGTGGGCGACTTCATTCAGCACCGCACGCCCGGTCGGCAAGTGGTAGATGAAGACGCGGTCCGCGCGCGAACACGCGGCGAATTGTCCATCGGCCGTCACCGCAACGCCGAAGATCGCGCCGAGCGTCGCAGGCATCGCCTGCCAGTCGAGTTTGCGCTCCACTTTCGGCGAAGGCTTCGCGCCTTGATCGATCCAGAGCTTGAGCAACGCGAGTTGTTCGGACGTGAGATTTTTCGCCTTCGCCTTGTTGTCGCGCGGCGGCATCGCGAGGTCGGCGTCGAGATGCGCAGCAGCTTGGAGCAGGAGGCTGTCCGCACCCTTCTTCGGCACGATTGCGGCGCCGTTTTCGCCGCCTTTGAGCATCAGCTCCGGCGTCTCCATATTGAGCCCGCCCTTCTTCGTCGTCTGGCAGTGGCAGGCGAGACAGTTGTCATTCAAAAAGGGCAACACGTCGCGATCAAAACTCACCGACTCGGTGCGCTTGAGCTCGGCGATCGGGATCGGCGCGTTCGCGCCAAAGGACGAGCCGGCGAGAGCGGCGGCGGCGGAGAAAAGGGCGAGGCGGGTCTTCATCATCACTTCACGGAGACGCGGAGCGGCGCGGAGAAAATGTTTGTCGTCGCGTCCTTGCCGCGGATTTTTCCCTTGGTCAGCGCCTGAAAATAAATCGTGTGCTCTCCCGCCGGCAGCTTCGTCGCCGCGAGGTCGATCGTCGCGGTTACCTTCTCCGCCTTCGGATCGACATCGATCTCCTTCGCCTTGTCGATTGCCGCCGCGCCGGCGGCGCTGAGCTTGAGCGCTTCCTTGAATTCACCGCGTCGCGTGATCTTCAGCGGAATCTCCAGTTTTCCGCCACTCGCGACCTCCCACACCTTCTCCTCCGCCGCCTGCACCGTGATCGGCGCGGGCTCGGTGGAGCCGACCGCCAGCACAAAGTCGCGCGTCAGCCGCGCGCGCGCCGCGTCGTTGTTGAAATCGGCAACTGTCCAAACGACCGAACCGCCGCGCGCTTCCTGCGTCACGTCCGTGTCGCCGATGCGCGCCTTCCCGATCACACGGATCGCGCCGATCCAGCGCGCGGCTTTCTCGTCCGCGGTGAGCAGCAGATAGGCGTCGTCCTTGCCGGCGAGGATTTTGGCGGGGAGGCATTTCACCCCTGCGGGCAGGCCTTCTGCCGAGATTTCGATGTCGCCGGCGAAGCCATCGCGGCGGAAGGCAACGACGCGAATCGCAATGGTGCCTGCCTCGCGAAGCAAGGCGGGACGGGGCGCGGCGGCGCGGTCGTCCTTTTTCTCCGGCGGCGGTTCGACGACGGCCGCGAGGCGAAAGCTGGGCGAATCACGGTGAATCGAAAGCCGATAGACGCAGCGCGGGTCGCTGCGTGAGGCGCCGAAGAGATCGCGCACCTGCACACGATAGGCGCCGTCATCCTTCACCTCGAGCCGCGTCGAAGGATCGTTGTTCAGCGTGCTGAAACGGGGCGTGCCGACGTTCGCTTCCGACGCGTAGATTTCCTGCGCCGGCGCGCCATCGCGCTCGACGAGGAGGAACGGATTCGTCGGCAGACCGAGCCGATCGGAGAGCACTTCGATGCGCCAAACTTCGCCCTTCTTCGCGTCAAAGGTGTAGGCGTCCACGTCACCCGCCGGAAAAAACTGGCCAGCGATCTCACACGGCACGGCAACTTTCTGCGCCTTCGCAGACTGGTTGTTCGGCTCCTGCTCGGTGATCACGGGTGCGCTGGCGAGGCCGATGAAGACAGGGTTCGCGGCGCCCTGCGGGGTCTTTAGGCGGTACTCGAAACCGTCCAAGTTGGCGGCAGACGGTGCGGAGAACCCATCGACCCACGCCGCTAGTTTGGCGGGCGCTTCAAGCTCCACATCGAGCTTCTGCAGCGGCGTGCCATCGACGGCAGTGACGTTGGCC
>JBAVML010000467.1:0-54740 GCA_049690035.1 Chthoniobacteraceae bacterium | reverse complement strand
GAATCAGCCAGGCGCACCGGCTTCTCACCCAAATCCGACCAGGCCGCTCCCTCCGGCTCCATGAAAGCGTCCGTGAACCGGTAATCCATCGCGTCCAGCCCGGTGCCGCCCGGAAAGCCCAGCCACGCGACCTGCACCGGCGCGGGTTTGCGGGCGAACATCAACAACCGATTGCCTGCGGTATGCTGGCTGAGATCCACGAGGATATCGATCTGGTCGGCGCGAATCAGCTCCGCCAGCGCCTCGTCCCGCAGGCCGAGGACATCGCGCCAAACGGCGGCACTCTTCCGCAATCGCGCCGTAATCGCGTCCGCACGTTTGACGCTCGCATAGCAATAGATCTCGAACGCCCCACGATGGTGGGCCTCCAGCAGGGGCGTCAGGAAGTGGCAGACGACATGATGCCAGAAATCCGGCGACACGTAACCGACGCGCAGCCGGCGCTCCGGGTCCCGGTTATTGCGGTGCGGCAGGATGAATTGCCGCATCCGTTCCGCGTGCTGCCGACTCCAGCGGCTTAGTTCCGCGGCGATGGCGCGGGCATCGAAGCTGGGATGGTAGTTAAGGCACAGAAGGAGATTACCATGCGCTTCGACGAAGTCCCTCTTGAGGGCGATGGCTTGCCGATAGGCATCGAGCGCCTCGTCCAGTTGCCCAATGTCAGACAGCGTATTGGCAAGATTGGAATGGGCTTCCGGGAAGTTGGGCTTGAGAGCAATGGCTTGACGACAAGCGGCGACCGCCTCGTCCGGCCACCCTTTGTCGCGCAGGGCATTCCCGAGATTGCTATGTGCCTCCGCGTAGGTGGGCTTTAACGCGATGGCCTGGCCACAGGCCGCGACCGCTTCGTTCAGTTGTCCATTGTCTCGGAAAGCAGCGCCGAGGTTGTTGTATACCTCGGGCAATCCGGCTTCCAAAAGAAGAGCCCGGCGATAGGTCGCGATCGCCTCGTTCAGCAGGCCCTTATCTCTCAAGGCGTTCCCAAGATCACTGTACGCCATGGCGAAGTCCGGCTTGAGCGCGATCACCTGCCGGTAGGCGGCGATCGCTTCATCCAGTCGGCCCTTGTCGCTTAGGGCGTTCCCCAGATTACCGTAGGCTTCGGGAAGATTGGGTCTGAGAGCAATGGCATGACGATATGCGGCAATAGCCTCGTCCAACTCACCTTTGTCACGCAAGGCATTGCCAAGATTGTTGTAGGCTTCGGAAAAATCAGGTTTGAGTGCAATTGCCTGACGACAGGTCGCAATTGCTTCATCCAGTTGGCCTTTATCCCGCAGGACATTTCCCAGGTTGGCGTAGGCCTCGGCATAGTTAGACTTGAGAGTGATCGCATCCCTGTAAGCGTTAATGGCCTGCTCCAACTGGCCTTTGTCCCGCAAGGCATTTCCGAGATTGGTGTGGGCTTCGGGGTAGTCTGGCTTGAGAGCGATCGCCTGACGGCACGCGACAATGGCCTCGTCGAGCAGTGCATTTTCCCGCAGGGCGTTGCCCAGATTGGTGTGAGCTTCCGGGTAGTTAGGTTTGAGGGCGATCGCCGTCCGATACGCGGCAATGGCCTCGTTCTTTCGTCCCATGGCGTGCAGAGAAATCCCGAGATTGCTGTAGGCTTCGGCATGGTTTGGAAGGAAGCCGATGGCCTGACCGATCAGATCGACGGCAATATCATTTCGCCCCACTTGGTGCGCGATCACTCCTAACAAATGAAGCACATCCGGATGGCTCGGCTCCACCGCGAGAAGCTGACGGTAGATCGCCTCGGCCTCCGCCAACCGGCCGGCTTGGTGGTGCTGGACGGCCAGGGCAAATGTCTCCTGGAGCGTCATGTTCGTGAAGGCGAAGATTGATGGGCGCACCAGCTTCGCCAGGTGTCGCGAAAGACGGATTCCATTTCGCGCACGAAGCGCGGCGCGTCCATCAGGGGCGAGGCTTCCATGCGCGGGCGCAACGTGGAACGCAGCGCGGCCAGTCGCGGGAGGTCATTGGCAAGGCTAACGGCGATCTGCAAGTATTCCTCATCCGAGGCGGCCACACATTCTGCCAGGCCGACGCTACTCAACAGGCTCGCGCCGACGCGTGACGCGTGGGTCTGCCCAGCCAGCGTCACAACTGGCACTCCCATCCACAGCGCCTCACACGTGGTGGTGGTGCCGTGGTAGGGATAGGTGTCGAGGGCGATGTCGAACCGGTGGTAAAGTGCGAGATGGGCTTCGTGGCCGCGTTCCTGTCCACGCAGTTCCAAACGCTCCGGTCTGATTCCCGCTCGACCCAGACTCTTCCTGACCCGCTCGCGCGTGCTTTCATTCTCCAGGCTCTTCGCCTTGAGCAGCAATCGGGAGCCGGGCACCGCGTGGAGAATGCGCGCCCAAAGAGCGAGCATTGGCTCGGTGACCTTCACGAAGTTATTGAAGCAACCGAACGTGATCGGCCCATCCGCTCTCGGGGTGACTTCGACGCTTGCATTCGGCTTGTAGCACCAGGCGCTTCCCGAAAGGCGGATCAATTGCTCGGAGTGGAATGGCTCGTTCAGTTCTGGTGGATCCGCGTAGGCATCGGTAATCCGATAATCCATCGTGGCGAGGCCGGTCGTGTTGGGGTAGCCGAGCCAGGTCAACTGAACCGGGGCTGGCTTGCAGGCAAAGACTAGCAGGCGATTGTGCGCGGTGTGGCCGGAGAGATCGACGAGGATGTCGATCTGATGGTGGCGAATGAAGTCCGCCGCCTGCGGGTCGGAGAGTCCCTTGAGGCTGTGCCAATGGTCGGCATGGCCGCGCAGCTTTCCCGTCCAGGCATCGGGAGCGAGGACTTGCGCGTAGCAGAAAATCTCGAAGCGCTGATGGTCGTGCCCCGCCAGCAACGGAAAAAGGAAGCGTCCGACCGGATGATCCCGGAAATCCGGCGAGACATAGCCCACCCGAAGCCGGCGTTCAGGACTGGCGTCATTCCCGTGGGGCTGAATGCAGCTCCGCAGCGGCTCGGCGTATTGCTGGTCCCAGCGGCGATGTTCCTCCGCGATCGCCGAGGCATCGAAGCCGGGATGGTAGTTGAGGGTCATGAGCAAATTGCTGCACGCGACGGAGTGATTCGGCGCGACGCTCATGGCCTGACGATAGGCGGCGATCGCTTCGTCCAACCTGCTCTGGTCGTTCAGGGCATTGCCGAGATTGCTGTGCGCTTCCGGAAAGTCCGGCTTGAGCGCGATGGCTTGACGAAATGCGGTGATCGCGTCGTCGAGTTGACCTCGATTCCACAAACTAACGCCGAGGCTGCTATGAGCTTCGGGATAGTTTGGCTCCAGCGCGATGGCCTGCTGATAGGACGAGATGGCCTCTTCAATTCTTCCCATTTCGTGCAAGCTATTGCCCAGGTTTAAGTGGGCCTCCGGAAAGTCAGGCTTGAGCGCGACCGCTTCCCGGCAGACGACGATGGCCTCGTCGAGCCGCCCGTTTTTTCCCAAGGCGGCGCCGAGGTTGCAGAGGGCTTCCGCATAGTTTGTCCTTAGCGCGATGGCGCGGCGATAGGCCGCCATCCCCTCATTGTCCCGGCCCAGCCGCATCAGCGTATTTCCCAAGTTATAGTGAGCGTCGGCGAAGTCTGGCTTCAGTTGGATCGCCTGTTGATAGGCCGAAGCGGCATCATCGAGCTGGCCTAGCTGGGACAGGACATTTCCCATCGAGCAGTGTGCCTCGGGATCGCTCGGCTTAAGGACGAGAGCCTGACGATAAGCAGCGATCGCTTCGTCCACTTCCCCCGCCTCGCTGAGTGCATCGCCGAGGTTGCGGCAGGCCCCGGCATAGCCTGGATTAAGCGTGATCGCTTTTCGATAGGCAACGATCGCTTCGTCGAGCTGGCCTTTTCCCGCGAGGGCAGTCCCCAGGTTGCAATAGGCCTCCGCATAGTCGGGCCTGGCCGCGATCGCCCGCCGATACGCGGCCAGAGCTTCGTCCAGGCTCCCTTTTTCCCGAAGAGCGTTGCCCAGATTGTAATAAGGCTCGGGACGCTGGGGGTTCAGCGCCGTGGCCTGCTGATGGGCGGCGATCGCCTCATCGCCTTTGCCCAGATCCCGGAGAACGGTCCCGAGGTTGTCGTAGGCTGCTGGGAAGTGGGGTTGGACCGTGATTGCCTGGCGGATCAAATCCACACCTGCTTCGCCATTGCCCGCCTGCCAGACAAGGACGCCGAGCAGATGCAGCGCGTCCGCGTGCTGGGGCTGGACCGCGAGGATCTGCCGGTAGATCGTCTCCGCCTCCGCTAGCCGCCCGGACTGGTGTTGCTCGAGCGCGAGTTCGAATGCCTGCTGGATGGTCACGCGTAATGCTCCGCCCGCTGCTGTGTGCATCGCCGGACGCGGGCCGGCTCCTACAACTCCTCGATAACGATGTCCTTATAGCTGGCCACCGCTTTGCCCCCGCCGTGGATTTGCACCGCGATGTAGCCGGTTTGCTCGATCGCTTCGTCGGATTCGGTGTAGTCCACGGTCTGCACACCATTGATCCAAAGCTGAATGTGCCGACCCTCGCAACGGATGCGGTAATCGTTCCAGTCATTGAGTTTTAGCACTCTCGCGAGCGCTTCCTTGTCGGCGGCAACGAGGACTTTCTTCCGGCGCGATTCGTCGTAGAGCGAGCCGTAGTAGCCTTCGCCGAGATCGGCCTGGTAGCCGATCATCTCGAAATGATTCGCGATGCGCTGGCTGCGGAATTGCACGCCGCCATTGATCATCCCGTCGGTGCCGGTGAGCTTGAATTTCAGCCGCAGTTCGAAGTTTCCGTACTGCTTCGTGGTGGCGAGGAATTCGTTGTGCGGCACTTTTTCCTCCAGCGAACCGCCGACCAGCGCACCATCCTCGATCCGCCAGGTCTTCGCCGTGTCGCCCTCCCAGCCGGTGAAAGTTTGGCCGTCGAAAATCGGTTTCGCCGTGGCGTGCGCGAGCGCGCTCAGGGCGAAAGTGAGGAGGAGGGAAATGAATTGGGACTTCATAAATCTCAGCCTGACGTAGGTGCATTCATTTCGCGAGCGCATTTGCCTCGAGCCTTGATTCGCCGGCTGCGAGCGAATGCCGCTGTGGTAGGTTGCGGCGCGAGGTGCTCGCATGAAAATCGCACAACGTCCCATCGCCCGTGTCCTGTTCGACGAATACCACAGCGAAAGCTGGTCGGTATCCGCCGAGCGCGCGCGCGCCATGCAGCCGGCGGATCCGGCGAATGCTTCCTACCAGGCAGCGGCCGATGCCCTCGCTGCGCGCGACTTTGTCGTCGCGAGGAATGTGGACTCCCCGCTGGATCGCGCGCTGCTGGCGAAGTGCGATGTGCTCGCGCTGCTGCATCCGTGCGATTCGAAATGGGAGCGCACCACGTCGCAAAACTCGCCGCTGCTTTCACCCGAGGAGATCGCGGCGGTGCGGCAGTTTGTGGAGCGCGGTGGCGGGCTGGTGGTGATCACGGAAAACGAGCACGACAAGTACGGCGACAATCTCAACGCGTTGCTGGAACCCATGGGCGTGCAGATCGAGAACGGCGTCGCGTTCGATCGCAGCGCGTGTGTGGGCGACAATCCGGAGTGGGTGCTCGGACGGCCGGCGGCGGAGTCTTTGCTGGCGCATCGCGCGAACGCGGCGTGCTTTTACCGCGCCGGCTGGGTCTCGGTGGAAGGTGCGGCGCGTGGCGCGTGGCAGACGTCGCCGCAGGCCCATCCGGCGGGCGCGGCGCTCATCGTGACCGCGCCATTCGGGGCAGGGCGCGTGGTGGTGATCGCGGACTCGAATCTCTTTGGCGATGAACGGTTCGCTTCGTTCGATCTCCAGCAACTCTGGCTGAATCTTATCTATTGGTGCGCGGCGCCGGCCTTCGCAAAGGCGTCCAGCGGGGAAGCATCGTCGCCGGCTGCGGCGTCGCCACACTGGGCGGAGTTGAAGACGGCGATCAATCAACTGCGCAAGCTGCAATCGCCCGATGGCAGCGTCGTGGCGAGCGAGCACGCGGCGGCGGCAACGCTGGTCGAAGCGAGCCTCACGGCGCTCGATTCATTGCGGTCGCACTTTACGCATCAAGACGTGTACCTCGATCACGTCGCAGACGATTTCCGCGTGTGGAGCTCGGGCGGCTTCGCGAAGCCCGACTTCGGCGCGTCGCTCGCGGCCTTTCATCCCGAGCAGCAGCGGCGCGATGGCGTCGAGCATCTGGTGCTCTTTCCGATGTACACGCCGAACGCGTCGAGCGACACGCGCTGCGAGGCGCTGCTGGTGCGCACGCCGTGGCCGGAGTGGCTGGCCGCCATCGAGCGCACGCGGTTTCGCAACGCGAAGTTCGTGCCCGGCCATCTGGTCGATTCCACCGACGGCTATGCGAGCGAATGCGCGGTGCTCTTTCCCGAAACGGTGTCGCTCGCGAGTCAGCCTTCGAATCACTTCGGCGTCATCTTCTGCGACCGCGAAGCGCGACGGCTGCAAGCGTGCGCGCGACGTGCGGCGGAGGCGGTGAATCTCCAGCTTCATCCCGAGCTCGAGTGCTGGCTCAGTTCGCTGCCGCTCATCCAGGACACGACGGCACTGTGGGACCTCATTCACGACCGCGCGCACAGTCTCGGCGAGCTGCCTTTCGATCCGTTCATGATCCGCCAGCGCGCGCCTTTCTGGATGTACGGGCTCGAAGAATTGCGCGTGGATCTGCGCAGCTTCGGCGAAGCCGCGCAGCTCGCGGCGGAGGGCTTTCCTTTCGCCCGCTATGTCTGCTGGGCCATCCTGCTCGATCGCATCTTCCGCTTCCCCATCACCGGCACACGCGTGCGCAACTACGATGCGCTCGGCGGCCAGCTCCTTTTTTCGTATCTCCATCAAAAGGACGTACTCCTCTGGCGCGACAACCGCCTCACCATCTGCTGGGATGCGCTCGACGCCGGCGTCGCCGGGCTGCGGGAGGAATTGACCGCTCTCTACAAGCTCGGCGCCGACTGCTCGAAGATGAACTTCTGGCTCTGCGCGCATGATCTCGTCGCCCGCTACGTGCGGCCAAATGTCGCGTCGCAGTGGAAGGCCGACACACGTGCGGTCAACGACGAGAGCGACGTGAAACGATGGCTCGACCTCGTGCATCCCGACGAGTTTCCGCTCGGGAATTTCCACCTCAATCTGCTGCGGAGGCTGAAATAGCGGGCTTGCCGGGCTCGATCATCCTCCTACGCTGCCTGCGATGTTCCCCCAGATTTCCGTGCGTCGTTTCATCATTTTTACATTGCTCCTTTTCGCAGCGGCGTGGTCGCGCGCGGCGGAAGTAACAGCGGCGCCGCAAGTCATCGCGGTGTCGCCGACCAGCGTCAGCGTCCGCTGGCGCACGGATGTTCCGACGGGTACACGCGTCAACTACGGACTGGCCGCGGACCGGCTGAATCATTCCTCGGAAGGCGTGCTGACGGATGCGCATGAGGTGACGCTGAGTGGTCTGCAAACGGGCACCAAATATTTCTTCGCGGCCGGGACGGCGCGGAAGCAACTGGCGACGGGACAATTCACGACTTCCGTTTCGCCGAGCAGTGCCAGTGCGGCGCCTTCCACGTCTCCCGCATCGGCGCCGGCCACGACTCCGAAGCCAAAGTCGCTGCTGGCGAAAATCCTCGCGCCGCTGGCCGCAGTCGCCGCTCCCAAAGGTGCCGACTCCGCTCCGCCGACCCGGCAGACGTGGGGTTCGCCGGCGAGCCTCGCAGATCACTTTGCGCGGCACGGCGGGGATTTCGGCGCGAGGTCGGCGGACGATTATGCGGCACAAGCATGGCGATTTCGGCAGCGCGCGCAGAACGGTGCGCTGCAGGTGAAGATCGACGACGACGGCGTGCAGCGGGTCTTCGATCCGGCGAGCGGCGCGTTCGCGGCCTACAATCGCGATGGGACCACGAAGACGTTTTTCAAGCCCGGCAGTCCCGGATATTTCGACCGCCAGCCAGGGCGGCCGGTGAGGGCCATCACTCCATGAAAAATCACGTCTGCCCTGTCTGCGGCTGGCCGAAATTGCACGAGGCGCCGCGCTCGAAATCCGGCGGCGGATCGTACGAGATCTGTCCGTCGTGTGGCTTCGAGTTTGGCGTCTCGGATGACGATGAAGGACACACTCACGCGACCTGGCGCGAGGCGTGGGTGAAGCGCGGGATGCCCTGGTCGAGCACGGCGCAACCGGCGCCCGCGAAGTGGGACGCTGCGAAGCAACTGCGCGGTCGGAAGCCCTAATCTCCGGATTCGCCAGGGACGGTGACGGCGGATGTTTCGTCCAATTCCTGTCAAATTGCTGATCGATTTGGCGGAAAATTGTCGCGTTTCACGCAAACGCCGCCTAAGTTCTGCATTACTTCCACACGAACCCCCAAGCGCACGGCATGAGAGAACTAGACGAACAGGAGCGGCTGATTGTCCGCCATTTGATCCGCGATCCCCGCGAAAGCGACAACGGCATCGGGGAGGCCACCGGCGTGAACGTGCGGACGGTGGGGCGCAAACGGCAGAAGCTCGAGCAGGCGGGAATCCTGAGCTATTTCACGCATCTCGATCTCTCGTCGCACGGCACCGGGCAGTTCAGCGCGCGACATCTTTACATCATCCAGTTTCGGATCGGGGTGACTTACAAGCAGCTCCTCGAGGACATCCAGCGCGAGCCCTCGGTGCGCTCGGTTTTTACGAAGATCATCTTCGAAAGCCACATCGCGGAGATCGACGGCAAGCTGGCGATGCTGCTCTTCATCGATGGCGCGAGCGATACGGACATCGTGCAGACGGTGCAGGAGGAGTTGATCCCGAGCCTGCTGAAAAATCATGGCGCGGATTCGATCGAGGAAGTGCAGACGATCCGCGTGCTGGCGCCGGTGCGGGTGATGCGCAACTACGTGCTGCCGGTGAATATGGAGGCTGGCTACATCAAGAAGGACTGGCCCGCGGATGGCATTTACGTGGGGCCGAATCCGCCGCCGGACCAGGGGGCGGAGTGACGGGGCAGTCCGCAAGAATGCTGGTTGCGGTAGCGTCCGCGCTTTCTGCGACGTGTGCGCTTTTTGCCGCGCCGAATCCGGAGCCGTACCCGACGCCATCTTCAAAAAAGGGGCTGCAGGTGCAGATGGTGGATGATGCGCTGGCGCTCGGCATCCGGCACGCGGGGCTGAATTGCGCCATCGCGCAACTCATCGAACTCCAGCCCAAACCCGACTCGCTCCGCTACTCGCTCGACGGGCGGGATTTTTTCTTTCGGCCGGGCCCGATGCGCGCGCTCGATGCGCAGGTGAAGCCGCTCTCCGATGCCGGCGTGCTCGTGAGCCTCATCGTGCTGAACTACGAACCCGCCGATCCCGCGCTCGCGGCCATCTTGCTGCACCCGCGCTACGATCGCGCGGCCAAGACGAACAAGATGAGCGCGTTCAACGTCGAGACGCCGGAGGGCATCGCGCAACTGCGCGCGGTCACTGGCTTCCTCGCGCAGCGTTACAGCGATCCGGCGGCGCCGCACGGGCGGGTGTGGAATTACATCGTGGGCAACGAAGTGAACTCGCACTGGTGGTGGGACAACATGGGCCGCGCCAGCGTCGCCGAGGTGGCCGACAACTACGAACGCGCGGTGCGGCTGGTGCATGACGCGGTCCGCGAGCATTCGCAAAATGCGCGCGTCTTTCTCTCAATGGAACACCACTGGGGCATCCGCTACCCGCCCGGCGCGCCTGATCAGTCGTGCCCCGGGCGCGAGCTGCTGGAGACGTTTGCGCGGCTGGCGCGGGAACGCGGGGACTTCGACTGGCACCTAGCCTATCATCCGTATCCGGAAAATCTCGGCGAGCCGCGATTCTGGCGCGACAAGTCGGCGCTGCGCACGGATGACAGCCCGCGCATCACCTTCCACAATCTCGACCTGCTCCCGCGCTTCATGGCGAAGCCGGAGCTGCAATTCGCCGGGAAGCCGCGCCGCATCATTTTGTCCGAGCAAGGCTTTCACTGCCCCGAGCGCCCCGACGGCGAACGCGACCAGGCAGCCGCGTTTTGCGCCGCATGGTGGAAGGTCGCGCACCTCGACGGCATCGACGCGTTCATTCTCCACCGCCACGTGGATCACGCCCACGAAGGGCTCAATCTCGGCCTCTGGACGCACCAGCCCGACACGATTTTCACTCCGGATCGCCACCGGCAGATGTACGAGGTTTTCCGCCTCGCCGATACGCCGGAGTGGGAGAAGGCATTCGCGTTCGCGCTGCCGGTGATCGGCATCCAACGCTGGGAGGAATTGCTTCCACGCTGAGCGGCGAAAGTGAAAGCCGCAAACGGCCACATCCGGCCCGTGGCAGGTGGCCGAGCGCTACTTCGTAGCGGTCGTGCGGCCCGCGATCTTCTCCCGGCCGAGCGCGAGGATTTTCCTCTCCGCGCGGCTCAGACTGTGCATGCCTTCGCGCGAGATTTTGTCGAGGATTGGATCGATCTCGGAGCTCATGAATTGATCGGCGTTCATCCGCTCGAGGCGCGCCGCGCGCTGCCGGCGATTGAAGATATAGCGCTGAATGGCGAGTGGGTTGCCGAAGCCGAGTTGCTTCACATAGAACCACGAAAAGACGCCCGCGGCGACCATGCCGGGCGCGCCGATTTGCGGCGGCGTGAGCGTGGCCCACATGACCCCGCTCATGATCATGAGCGCGAGCGCAAACCATTTTGCCCGTACCCGCAGGGGCAGGACGAAGAAGAGATTCCGGGTGGCCTCGAGCTCCGGCAAAATCGTGGCGAAGGCCACCACCACGGCGAGAACGGCGGGCGTGGTGCCGACGACGGGGAGCCCGGGCAGGGCATAGCAGGAAACCGCGCCACCGAGGAGCACCCCGGCGCCGTAGATGGTGAGGAAATGCCGCGCCCCGACGATGGATTCCACTTCGCGCCCGGCATAGAAAAGCAGCGCCATATTGACGATCACCTGCGCCGGATGCGAGTGCAGCAGTGAGTAGGAAATGAATTTCCAGTATTCCCCTGAAATCACACTGGCTCGATCGAGCGCGAGCCATTGCCAAAGGAGATTGGCCTGCTCGTGCTCGGCGAGCATGTACTGGAGCAACTCCTGGGCGACATATCCACCCACCGTGATCGCCACGAGGAGTGCGGTCGCCGAGGGACGCCCTGAAGTCCACCGTCGGATGAACGGCTGCGTTTGACGGCGGGAGGGGCGCATACGAGCGAAAAATTAGGCGAGCGGCTCGGCGTTGTAAAATCGGAAAACGCCCGGCAGAGGATGTTCGTCCGCGGCGAGGACGGGGACGCAAAATCCCGCACCCTTAAAGTCGCCCGCAAGCCTGATAGTAGCGGTAGCGCCGGACGATGTCTTCGACGTAGCGGCGGGTGCTCGGGAAATCGATGGCGGCGATCAGATCCTCCGCAGCCGCCTTGTCGCCGAGATCGGTCGCCACGATCCAGCGATCGACCCGCGTGCGGCCGGCGTTGTATTCGGCGAGCGCAAACGGGATCGGCTCGGCCTTGGCTTTCCAGCGGGTGAGCGCCTTTTTCAAATACCAAGCCCCCACATCACAGTTCGTTTTGGCGTCGAAAAGATCGGTCGGCACGAAGGTCTCGATCTTCTCCGCGGCAGCCCAGTCACGCGCGGCGCCCTCGCCCACCTGCATCAGGCCGCGCTCGCCGCGCGTCCCCATCTTGTCGGAATGAAACGCGCTCTCCCGCCAGATGACGGCCTTGACGAGCATGGGATCGACACCGTGCTTGTTCGCAATGTCCGTGATCAGCGCGTCGTAGTCCGAAAACCGTCCGAACGCGCGCCAGCTATCGAACGTGTAGAGCGGATCGGGCGATCGCCAAAGCAGCAGGCCCGCTGCGGTGAGCGCCGCCAGCGCGAGGACGAGGATGAGCCGCTTGAGGAAGCCAAACATGGGAGCGAGCAATCAAACCGCGCCACGGGAAAACTTCGACAAAAATTCGTGGCGGAGATGCACGCGCCCGACAAAAGACTTCGCCTCCGCGCCGCGCGCTTTCATCTTCTGCGCATGCCCAAATTTGCCCGCGTGCTCGTCGATGACTCCGCCGGGAAGTCCTTTGTCTATGAGCTTCCCGAGGCGGTGGCGGCAACGCTGCCGCCGGGGGCGCGCGTGCGGGTGCCCGTGCGCACGCGGACGGCGCTGGCCACGGTGATCGAGCTGCTCGACGAAACGGATGTGCCGGGCGTGAAGATGATCGCGGACGTGATCAGCGCGGAGCCGATCCTCAGCCCGGTGCTGCTGCGGATCGGCGCGTGGATTGCGGATTACTACTGCTGCTCGATCGAGGCCGCGATGAAGAGCGTGCTGCCGCAGGTCATTCGCAAGGCTGAGGTCGGGCACAAGACGCAGCTCTTCGCGCGGCTCGCGCGCCCGGTGAGTGCGGAGGAGATCGAGGCGCTGCAAAAGAAGGCGCCGCTGCAGGCAGCGGTGCTGCAATTCCTCAGCGAGGTAAAAGAAGCCGTGGCGGTAACGCAGTTGATGGAAAAGTGCGACGCGACTCATCAGGTGGTGACGGCGCTCGTGAAGAAGGGGCTCGTCGTCACGGATTCGGCCAAGGTCGAGCGCGACCCGCATCAGCGCGAGACCTTCGTCGCCGCTGGACCGCTGGAGATGAACCCGGAACAGCTCGCGGTCTTCGAGCGGGTGAAGCTGGCCCTCGATGAGGCCGGTGTGCCCAAACCGATCCTGCTTCACGGCGTGACCGGCAGTGGGAAGACGGAAATCTATCTGCAAGCCATCCAACTCGTCCTCGAGCGAGGGCAGAGCGCGATCATGCTCGTGCCGGAAATCTCGCTCACGCCGCAGACCGTGGAGCGCTTCAAGTCGCGCTTCGCGGAAACGCGGCACGAGGTCGCCGTGCTGCATTCCCATTTGAGCGAAGGCGAGCGCCACGATGAATGGCACAAGATCCGCGAAGGCCGTGCGCGCATCATCATCGGCGCGCGCTCGGCGATCTTCGCGCCGTGCGCGGACCTCGGGCTCGTCGTGGTGGATGAGGAGCACGACAATTCCTACAAGCAGGAGGAAACGCCGCGCTACCATGGCCGCGACCTCGCGGTGCTGCGGGCGAGCATGGAAAAGTGCGCGGTGCTGCTCGGCAGCGCGACGCCTTCGCTCGAGAGCTACCACAATGCGCAGCTCGGCAAATACGAACTGCTGCGCATGACCACGCGTGTGGACGACAAGAAGATGCCCTACATCCGCGTCGTGGACATGCGCATGGAGTCGAAAAAATTCGGCGCGATCCTCTCCGAGAAACTGATCACCGCGATCAACGACCGCCTCACGAAACGCGAGCAGACGATTCTCTTTCTCAATCGCCGCGGCTTTTCCACCTCGCTGATCTGCGCTTCGTGCGGGCACGTCTGCGAATGCCCGAACTGCTCGGTGGCGCTCACCTTCCACCGCGCAGCGAGCCGCATTGTCTGCCACATCTGCGGCTACCAATCCGTCGCGCCGACCAAGTGCCCGGCCTGCGCGCAGCCGGGCATCAAGTATTCCGGCACCGGCACGGAGAAGGTCGAGGACGCCGTGGCGAAGCTCTTCCCCACCGCCGTGATCAAGCGCATGGACGCCGACGCGATGCAGCGCAAGGAAGCGTATCGCGAGACGCTCGGCGCCTTCCGCACCGGCAAGATCGACATCCTCGTCGGCACGCAGATGATCGCGAAAGGGCTGCACTTTCCGAACGTCACGCTCGTCGGCATCGTCAACGCCGACCTCGGCCTGCACATGCCGGATTTCCGCGGCGGCGAGCGGACGTTTCAATTGCTCACCCAAGTCGCCGGTCGCGCCGGTCGCGGCGACGTGGAGGGCGAGGTTTTCGTGCAAAGCTTCACGCCATTTCATCCCGCGATTCAGTTCGCGCGGCATCACGATTTCGACGGCTTTTGGGAAGCGGAGATCCAGCACCGGCGCGACTACGATCAGCCGCCGTTCACGCACCTCGTGCTCATCGTCATCCGCTCCGCGCACCAGGAGCGCGCGAGCTTTTCCGCCGAGACGCTGCATCGCCGGTTGAAGGAGGCGCTGCCCGAGGGCACCAATCTCAGCGAGCCCGCGCCCGCGCCGCTGGAGAAGTCACACGGCAGCTACCGCTTTCACCTCATGCTGCGCAGCCGCGCGGTCCTGCGCTTGAGCCGCAAGCTGGCCGAGGTCCTGGAAAAGCTGACCTTCCCCGAGGACGTTTTCGTCACGGTGGACGTGGACGCTTACCACCTCCTGTAGCAGCCGAAGTGAGAAGGCTCCAATGCCCCCGCAGAGAAAGAAATAATTCGGAGCATTCGCGATTTGCTCCGGAGAAGAAAGTTTCCTCCGAATTACCGACTTCACCCGCGCAAGCGCCGCCGATCCGGCGCGTTCACATTGAGCAGCGCGGCCGTGGCACTGCCAGTGGCGGTGGGGCCCTCGATGAGATTTCCGTTGAGGGCAAAGTGAGCGGTCCACTAGTGGCGGCGCGGATGAAACAACGAGGCGACCGTCCCCGCGGCCGGGTCGATCGCCGTCAGTTTCGTGCCCTTGCGCGCGTTGCAGTGGTGGCAGGCGAGGTTTTCCTGGGCATCGCCGCCGCCGTGCTGACGGGCGACGATGTGCTCGATGTGAAAGGAGAAGAAAGGCTCCGCGGCCTCCGGCAAGCCGCAGTATTCGCAGCGGTTCCCGGCCCGCTCCCGCACCGCAGCACGCGTCGCCGCGTGTTGCTGCTGCTCAGGGCAGGATGATCCTGTAGAAGCGTTTTTCGGTTTGCCGTGTCGAATCGAACACGGAGTTGGTTGTTCCGTTACCTAGCACGGGCGGGCCGAAATCCGACCAAACGGCGGGCGCCAACTCTGAGGCCCACTGGACCTGATAAAGTCGTCCAGTGACGGACGGCCACCAGATTTCCACCGCGTGTGCGATGTTGATTGTTAGCGCCACGACATTGACGGTGACCGAGGCCACATCGACTTGGTTGTTGTTGTCCACTCCGACCACCGTGATGATGTGCGCGCCAGCGGAAAGATTGGAGGTCACGAGGCTACTGCCCGCGCCTAACGCGCCGTCTCGATCGGACTTCCAGTTGTATTGCACCGGCGTCAGGCCGTTGGTGTGGGTGGCGGTCAATGTCACAGCCGCGCCTTGCGCGAATTGCGACCCGTTCGCTGGTGACGGAATCCCTACCCGAAACTGACTGATGCTGCGGAGCGTGGTCGAGATCCCGGGTGTGAACTCGTTGCCTCCCTGCCAGGCGATGGGGTAAAGCACACGCCCGTTCGGCTGCAGGCCGTAAGGCACTTGCCCGGGTGTCGAATCGTCGGCCAGGCCAGCCGTCAGGTCGTTGGGTGAGTTCATCAATGGATTGGTGGCATCTACCGGAATCGTGGCGAGAGCGAAAAACCCGGAGAAAGGGGTCAGCCCGATCAGCGCATTGATGGTGTTGATGCCGGGTTGGTACGCGTCATGGTCTGTGCCCAGCATCAGTCCTCCCCCGGCCATGGCCAGGTTCACATAGTAGTTCTCCGCCAATTGCTGTCCTTGATCGACCCAGCGCCCATTCCAAAAGGAAGAAAGGATCCGCGCGTCGCAGATGATCGGCAGGCTCGAGTGTTGCTGATACCAATTCGCAATCGCCTGCCAGTCGGCGGGATAGTCGTCAGTCAAATGGGAAAGATCAAACACCCAGACCTGCGCGTACTGGTTTGTCTGGAGTAAGCTGGCGACCTTGCCGTTTACGTCCAGGTTGACGTACGTGGCGTTGGCCCCCGCGTTTGAGACGGTCTGAAACACATTGTAGCCATCTTCATCGTAATTCGGGCCGTGGACGTTGATGACGAGGACTGACTGCGCCGGATTCGTGCCCTGGGCCTTAATCGAAGGCGACGCCAATAGGCAAAGCATCGCCAGGATTGCGGTTGTGACGGTGAATGTTGTTCTGATTTTGGCTTTCATTTGGTGGCGAACTGTTTGCTACTGATGTTGACTCGCCAGCGACGCTCGCGGGCAGCGGCAACGATCCTAAGCTCCTATGGTAGAAGTCAAGGTCGCGAGGTTAAGTTTCCCCTTGTGTCCAAAGGGGCTTTGGACACGCACCTTCAGCGGCAGAAGCTCCGCTTCGTGGCGAGGCGCCGGCTCCGCCGGCCACGCGACTTGACGGATGGCCAGAGTCACCCGGCCTGCGTGGCAGGGATTTTGCACCACCGGGAGGGCGCGATGGAGCAGGAAACCGCCCCCACGGACCCGGATAAATATGCGCTCTGGATCAATGCCCGCATCGGCGCGGAGGTGCGTGAGCGGCGGGAGGCGCTGGGCATCAGTGCGTATGCGCTGGGCCGGTCGGCGGGGGTGAGCGACCAGACGATCCTGAACCTCGAACAGGGTTTCTGCCCGAATGGATGCTGGACGGGGACGCTGGCGCGGATTGGCGTGCGGTTCGGCACGACGCTTTCGGAGCTGGTCGCGGCGGCGGAGGCGCGGCGGTAGGGAGGCAGCCTGCCCAATTTCTATTGGCTAACCGGTTTGTCGGGAAACGTGCTTTCTTCGCCGGCGAATCCACCGCCCCCCGCGATGAACCCGTTTCCCTCCAGAACTGCCCGCTTCCCGCTGCCGGGGAGGGGGTTTTGCCTTCCGGGGGGCGTTTTCGGGGCAAAAGGGGGCCTTCTCGCGGTCGGAACGCCGCCCCCATTTCGTCCGGGGTGTTCAGAGAATGGCGGACGGAAGCCAGAGAATCGTGGAATGACGCCAGAGAATTGCCGGCTGAGGCCAGAGAACCCCGGACTGAAGCCAGAGAACCACGGACTGAAGCCAGAGAACCCCGGACTGAAGCCAGAGAACCACGGACTGAAGCCAGAGAACCACGGACTGAAGCCAGAGAACCGCGGACTGACGCCAGAGAACCGCGGACTGACGCCAGAGAACCGCGGACTGAAGCCAGAAAACCGCGGACTGGAGCCAGAGAACCGCGGACTGACGCCAGAGAACCGCGGACTGACGCCAGAGAACCTCAGACTGACGCCAGAGAGCCGGAGGCGACCGGTCCTGCCATGAACTGGGACACCGGCACCTGGGACAGTGGCTTCTGGGATCAGCTTTCCGACTATTTCCAAACCCAACCCAAACCCAAATCCAACGTGAAACGACAATACTACTACCCCGGCCGCATCGGCGACCAGGTCAACTGGCTCGACAACTACAGCGTCAAACTCCCCATCCACGGCCCCACGCTCGGCGTCATCGCCGGCGACATCACCGCGAGCGTGAATGACGCGAAGTGGGGCAATTATGTGCTGGGCACCTGGCTGACCGCGGTGCGCGCCTTTTCCCCCTCCACCACGGACGCCGTGGATGACGTGCTCACGGGCAGCGGCACCACCGCGATCGTGCTGCCCACCTTTGTCCCGCCAGCCCTGCCCGCCGGCGTGACGGCGACGCTGCCGGGCGCGCTCAACCGCATCTTTGCCTTGATCGCGCGGATGAAAACCTCGCCCAACTACACGGAGACGATCGGCACGGACCTGGGCGTGGTGGGCCCGGAGGAGACGCCGAAGACGACGCCGAGATTCAGCGCCGAACTGCTCCAGGGCACGGGCTGCCAGTGCGTGAAGCTCACCTTTTACAAATACACCCACATGGGCGTGTACATCGAAAGCCGGCGCGGCACCGGGGCGTGGGAGTTTCAGGCCATCGACACGGAATCGCCCTACATGGATGAGCGCCCGCTGCTGGCCGCCGGCACGCCCGAAGTGCGCGAGTATCGGATGCGCTTCTGGGACAAAGGCACGCCCAATGGCGACTGGACGGATGTGGTGAAGGTGACGGTGAGCCCCTGAGGAAAGGATGAAGGCGGAAGGATGAAGGATGAAGAGGAGTGGGACGGACGTTGGGAGACGAGGATCCCATCCGGCCTCCATTTTCTCGGTTCGCCTCCTGAGTCCTGCTCCGCCCTTCCTCCCATCGCCCTCACTTCAGTTCATCCTTCATCCCTTCCCTCCCTCACTCACTTTTCTTCATCCTTCATCCTTCCGCCCTCATCCTTTTCTTCCCATGCCCTTCGATCCCTCCAAACCCGCCGCCAATTCGCCGAACTCCAGCGCTGAGATGCGCAGCCAGCTCACCGCGCTCTTCACCGAGATCCTGAACCGCGCGACGCCCGCGGACATCGCCAATGCAATCGCCGCCGCCATCGCCGGCACGAGCAGCAATAGCAACGCCGTGGCCACGCTCGGCCAGGGCGCCGACAGCAACTACAATCAAACCCAGATGCAGGACGTGCTGAACAAGCTCGATGAGCTGATCAACACGCTGCGGCGGTAGGCGGGCGCGCCCCGGGCCGGCTGCGCCGGACGCTACGCCGCCGCCGTGCGCGACGGGAGCAGCACCTGAAACTCCGTGTTTCCGGGAACGCTGTGCGACCGCAGGATGCCGCCGAGATGCTGGACGAAGGTGAGCGCCACGGTGAGGCCGAGGCCGGCGTTGCTCTTCCGTTTCTTGGTCGTGAAAAATGGCTGGAAGATGCGCTCGCCTGCATTCTCGGGGATGCCCGGTCCATCGTCCCGGATGGTGAGGGAAACCCACGGGAGCGACGTGCGCGGGCCGCCGGGCGCGGGCACCGTCCGCAGCGCGACTTTCACGGTGCCGCCGGTGCTGAAGGTGGCCTCGAGGGCATTGCGCAGGATTTCAAAAATGATCGTCTTCACGCGGCCGGCATCGGCCCAGACGGGCGGCACGTCATCCGGCAGGTCGAATTCGAGCTCCGTGCGCGGGCCGCAGTAGTTCAGCAGCGAGGGCTTCATCGTGCGGAGGAACTCGGCGAGCTTCACTTCACGCCAGACGAGCGCCGAGGGGCGGGCGAGCGAGTGGGTGCGGTCCATCAGCTCGGAAGCCGCGGTGGCGCCTTCCTTGATTTTGGCAAGGCCCTCTTTCGTCTGGGCGTCGAGCTTCTGGTCGTCCAGGAGGAGGCCGACATAGCCGTGGAAGAGAGTCAGGATGTTGTTCATCCGATGCGCAATGCCGCGCACAAGCTGGTCCTGGAATTCCGATTGTTGGAGGTGCATTTGGGCCATTTCTGAGAAAGCACGTGGTGTGCTCGGCCCGGTCCGTATTTCCCCGATTTGGATTCAGGGAATCGCCTGACTGCCCACTACCGTGACCTCGCCCGCGGCGAAGCATTCCGCGGAACCATCGCCGGCCCGAACGAGGAGCTGCCCGTTCTCATCGAGGCTCTCCGCCAGCCCCTCGTGCAGCGTGGCGCCGGAGCGAAGCTGCACCCAGCGTCCGAGCAGCAAACTGCGGGCGGCGGCCTCGCGGACCAGCTCCGGAAATGCGTCAGCCAGACGCTCAAATCGTGCGGCGAGCTGGGTGAGAATCTCCGCGGCCAGCTCGGCCCGGTCGCGCACCCGGCCGGTGGCGAGGCACAAGGAGGTGGCGCGCTCGGCGAGTTCCGGCGGAAAGTCGGCGGGCTGATGGTTCACGTTCACGCCGATGCCCACGACGGCGAAGGGCTGCCCGGCCGCGTCGGTGCCGCTTTCGATGAGGATGCCGGCGACTTTTTTCCCATCGAGAAACACATCGTTCGGCCACTTGATCGCGGCCCGCCGTCCACCGATTCGCTCCACGGCCGCGGCGACCGCAACCGCTGCCCACGTGGTGAGTCGCGCCCAGCGCGCGAGCGGGAAGGCCGGCCGCAGCAGTAGGGAAAACCAGAGCCCGCGATGCGACGCGGATTCCCAGCGGCGACCGAAGCGGCCCCGGCCGGCGGTCTGCCTTTCGGCGAAAATGACGAGGCCAGCCGCCGCGCCCTGCCGTCCGCGCTGGAGCACGAGTTCATTCGTCGAGCCGGTTTCCTCGAAGACGACGAGGTCGCGCACGAGCGCACAGCCGTCGAGCCGGGCGAGGAGGTCATCGGCGATCAAGCGGTCGGGGGCGGCGAGGAGGCGGAAACCGAGCGCGGGCCGATCTTCGATTTCAAAGCCCGCCGCCCGCAACTCCGCGAGCTGGGTGCGGACCGCCGCCGCCGAAGCCCCAAGCTGCGCGGCGAGATCGCCGGCGGGAAGATGCACGCTCGCTTCGCGCAAGATCTGGAGCAGCCGGCAGTCGGGCGTCTTCACCAAAGCTCGAGGGAGAAATCGATGGCGCGCGCGGAGTGCGTCAGCGCGCCGACGGAGATGAAATCGACGCCCGTCGCCGCGATGGCCGGGACGGTTTCCAGCGTCACGCCGCCGCTGGCTTCAAAATGCACGCGCCCGGCGCCGAGGCGCACGGCGGCGGCGAGGGCGGCAGGCTTCATGTTGTCGAGGAGGATGACGTCCACGCCTTCGAGAGTAAGAAAGTTTCGGACCTGACGCAGCGTGTCGGCTTCGAGTTCGACGCGGAGACCGGGATGATCGCGGCGGAATTTCCGGATCGCCGCCTGCAAGGCGGGCAGCCGGTCGCTCGCGAGAAGGTGGTTATCCTTCACCATCACCATGTCGTAGAGGCCGAAGCGGTGGTTCACGCCACCGCCGGCAACGACGGCGGCTTTTTCCAGCGCGCGCAGCCCGGGCGTGGTTTTGCGGGTGTCGAGGATGCGCGCTTTGTTTTTTCCCACGGCATCGACAAAGCGCCGCGTGAGCGTGGCGACGCCGGAGAGGCGCTGAATGAAATTCAGCGCGACGCGTTCGGCGGTGAGAATCGAGCGCACCGGGCCGCGGATTTCGAGGACGGTATTCCCTTTCACCACGCGAGTGCCCGACTCCCGGACGACCCGCACCTTCAACCCCGGATCGACGCGGCGAAAAACTTCCGCACCGACCTCCACACCAGCCGCGACCGCCGCTTCTTTCGCAAAAATGCGTGCCTTCCCCCGCTGCGAGCCGACGAAATACTGCGACGTGAGATCACCCGCGCCGATGTCTTCGGCGAGCGCGATGGCGATGGGGTCGGGAGATTTTGCGGCCACGCGAAGACTCGAACCTCAAAAAAGCTCCGGTGCCAGCGCGCGATAAACACTCTGGCCGCGCACGAATGTCTCCAGCACCGCCTCCGGTCCGCCACGGTAGATGCACAGGCTCACGATGTCCTCCGCGGTGAGATCGTTCACGCCCTTCGCGCCGCGGCGATAAGGCAGCAGCGCCCCGAAGTCCATGATCGTGAGGTCGGCTTCCTTGCCGATGTCGAGGCTGCCGATCACGGCACCTTTTCCCAGCGCGTCGGCACCGCCCTGCGTGGCGAGATGGAGCGCGGCGCCGGGCGAGGGCACCTCGGTCTCCGGTTGGTAAAAGGAACGCGCCTTCTGCGATTCGAGCACGCAACGCATCACGCGCCAGAGATTCAGTTCCGGGCCGGCGGCGACGTCGCTGCCGAGCCCGACGCGGAGGCCGGCGGCGCGCACCGTCTCGAGCGGCAGGATGCCGCTGCGGAGGAAGAGATTGGCGGTCGGGCAATGCGCGACGCTCGATCCGGCGTTCGCGAGCGTCTCCCGCTCGGCGGCGCTCAGATGCACGCAATGCCCCAGCACCGTGCGCGGCGTGAGCAGGCCGCAGCCGAGGTACACGTCGGTGTAATCAGACGCCCATGGATACATCTGCCGCACCCGCTCGATCTCGGACAGGTTCTCCGCGAGGTGCGTCTGGATGTAGGTGCCGTATTTTGCGGCGAGAGCCGCCGCGCCGCGCATCATTTCCTCGCTGCAGGCGATGGCAAAACGCGGGCTCACCGCGTAGTCCAGCAATCCGCCGGCGGCTCCGTGCCAGGTCTTGCAGAGGCGCTCGGATTCCTGAAGCGAAGTGCTGACGATCTGCGTGGGCTCCAGCTTTCCGTAGCTGCCGAGATCCATCATTATTTTCCCCATGATCACCCGCAGTCCGCTCGCCGCGGCGGCTTGGAAAGCGGCTTCGCACGAGTCTTCGAAGATCGCGGTGTAGAGCATCGCGGTGGTGGTCCCCTGCCGCGCGAGTTCGGCGAAAAAAGCGGCCGCTTCGCGCCGCGCCCGTCCACCGGTGAACTCACGTTCGAGCGGGAAAATGTATTGCTGGAGCCACGGCAATAGCTCGCTGGTGCCGCGCGCGACCGCGGGATACTGCGGAACGTGCGAGTGGACGTCGATCAACCCCGGAAAGACCGCGACGCGATCGGAATGCAGCCAGCGGATCGGCTGCGCGCGCGGGCGCTTCGAAAGCGTTGAGTAGTCGCCAATCTCAGCGATGCGCCCGCCGTCGATCACCAGCGCCCCATCCGGCCAGGAGCGGAGGCGCCCAAATTCCGGCGAATCGATCAAAAAGACACGGATCCCTGTCATGGGCGCTTCCGTACTCATCGGGCGCGGCGGTGTGACATGCGGCGGAGGCTAGCGCGGAAAAAATGGCCGTCAACGCGGCGAAAAGCCCAGGCTCTCCGGGAAGGAGTCCGGGCCGTGCATGCCAAGGAAACAACAGACACAACACAAACAAAGAAACATGCACGACCCGGAAATTGCCCCCTAAACAGTCAGCTTCGACAGGGCGGTTTTGCGGTCGTTCAAATTGTTCGGAAAGAAAGTTTTGCGATGCGGCGGCTACCCGGCCGACTCGAGCGCGAGCGTCGCGTTGCCGATGATGCCGGCGTCGTTGCCCAAGGTCGCCGGCACCACGCTCAGGTTGGCGTGGATGATGTCGGAAGTACGGGCGCGAATGGATCGACGGACCGGGTCGAAAAGGAGTTCGCCGGCCTTGGCCACGCCGCCGCCGATGACGATCGTGTCGGGGTTCACGATCCAGACGACGCTGGCGAGCGCGGCGCCCAGCTCGTCGCCGAGGTCTTCCCACATTTGTTTCGCGATCGGATCGCCCGCGTTGGCCATCTCGGTGAGCCGTCGTGGCGAACATTGCTCAACGGTCAGGTCGCGACCGGCGGCTTGGTAGCGCTCGGCGGCGCGGGTGGCGATTTGGTGGTTGCCGATGTATTCCTCGAGCCCGCCGAAATTCCCGTACGGCCCCGGCCGCCCACGGTAGTCGATGCTCATGTGCCCGATTTCGCCGGCAGCAAAATTCGACCCGAGGTACAGCCGCCCGTCGAGAATGAGCGCACCACCGACTCCGGTGCCGACCGTGATGCACACCACGTTGCGCGCATTGCGTGCGGCCCCGTATTTCCATTCGCCGTAAGTCATCGCCTTGGCGTCGTTCGCGATCGTGACCGGAAGTCCGGTCCGCTCGTGCAGAATCTTGCGCAGCGGCACCTCGTCCCAGCCGACCACATTCGTCAGTTCATGCACGATGCCGGTCGTGTTATCGACGAGGCCCGGGACGCCGATGCCGATCGCCACCGGCGGCGTGGCGTGCTCGGCGAGTCGCTTCACCAAGTCCACCAGCGCATCGACGATGTGCCGGGGGTCGCCGAGCGCCTGTGTGTCGATGGGTTCGCCGCGCTCGAGGATTTCGCCGGCGAGGACGAGGCCCGATTTGATCGTCGTCCCGCCAAAGTCGATGCCAATGGAACTCATGGAATTGCGGATCGTGGGTTGAGGTTTGCGGATGGAATGGAAACGCAGCCAGCCGTCGGGGCGGATGCTGGAATCACAGCGTCAGATTCCCAATGATCCGCAATCCGTCGAGCGTCAGATCGGGCTGCACCACGCTGATCTCGGGCATGCCGGCGGCGATCAACTCCGCGTAGCCGCCGGTGGCCACAACCTTCAGCTTTTTCTTCCACGCCAGCTCCGTGCGGATCTGCAAGAGGATCTCGCGGACGAGGCCGCGGTAGCCATAGACCGCACCGGCGAGCATGGCGTGGCGCGTGGATTTGCCGATCGCGCTCGGCGGTTCGAGGAGCGTGATCTTCGGTAGCAAAGCAGTGCGCGTGTGGAGGTAGTCGGTCATCGCCTCGAGGCCGGGCGCGATCACGCCGCCGATGTAGCTCCCGGCCGCCGACACGATGTCGAAAGTCAACGCCGTGCCGAAATCCACGACCACCGCCGGCCCGCCGAAGTTCTTGAAGACGGCGGCCGCATTCGCCAGCCGATCGGCCCCGATCGTACCCGGCTGCGGGTAGTCGATGCCGACTCCGAGTTTGGTTTTCGCGGTGACATTCAGCACCCGGCGGGGCGCGATGTACTGGCTGATGACCTCGCCCTTCTCCGGCACGACCGAGCAGAGCACCGCCGCATCGAATTCCCAGCCGCCGAGCACGCGTTTGAGCGAGTCGTCGTTGACCGCCGGAGTCGAGAGCCGGCGGGGAGCGCCGATGATTTCCTTGCGGTTGGAGAGGGCGAACTTGGTGAACGAGTTGCTGTTGTCGATGAGAAGAAAGTCTGCGTGGACGGCGGCCATGGCGTTGCGGCGAGCATTAGCGAAGCAGGGCCGCGGGCACAATCTCCAAACGACCTGAGCACGCAGGCTGCTATCGGAGAGCGGGCAAAGTCCTATGAACCAGTGGTACTATCGCGATCCCCAGAACCGGAAAATCGGCCCCCTTTCCGATCAGGAATTCGAAGAGCGGGTCAGTGACGGCGAGGTCCAGCCTACGACGCGCGTCTGGCGCTCCGGGCTCGCCGACTGGACGACCTACGAGGCGCTGCTCGCCCACGAGGCGAACTGCCTGACGATGACTACCGGCCCCACGGAAAGCGCGGCACCGCAGAGCAGTTCCTACAGCACCCAGATCGCGCTCGGCACCTCGGCGACGAATCATCCTCCTACGGGATCGAGCATCGGGAGCCCGTCCGCCACCCCGCACGGCTTGCCGGCGCCGGTTTTTGAGCAATGCGCGGGATGCCGCGAGCAGGTCCCTTCGAATTTGTTCCGCGAAATCGGCCGGCGGCGGCTCTGCGGCTTTTGCCTTCAGAAGCGAGAAATCACAGCCCGGCGCGACAAGCTGCGCGATGCGAAGGGAGTGGACGCCAACTGGATCGGGAAGTTCCTCGTCCGCTGCGCGCTGATCGCGGGACTTTTCGTGCTTTCGCGGGTAGTTCTGTTCGAACTCAAACACGCCGGCGACAGCCCGAGCCTACTGCCGACGGTCGAGTCGCCCTCCACCTTCCAGCCCCACTCGTCCGCACCGCCCGAGATCCCGCAGACCGCGAAACCAACCGCGCCTCGCGAAAACGTGGCGCTTCCGCCGGACATCGATCTCGTCCCGACCGCAGGGCGCTGACCGCATTTTCAGGGGGCGCAGCCGGGTCCGCAAAAGCCGCTTCCCAAAGCGCACGGGGTGCCGCTAGCTTCGGCGCCCCAATGTCCAACGAATACAAGGTGAAACTCGAAGTTTTCGAGGGTCCGCTCGATCTGCTGCTCTATCTCATCAAGAAGGATGAGGTCGATATTTACGACATCGTCATCGAGCGCATCACGCAGCAATACCTCGAGTTCATGGACGCCTTCAAGACGCTCGACCTCGAGGTCGCCGGCGAGTTCGTGGTCATGGCTGCGAACCTCATTTACCTCAAGAGCCGCGCGCTGCTCCCGGCGCACGTGCAGCCGCCCGAGGAGGAAGCCGAGGAGGACGATCCCCGCTGGGATCTCATCCGGCAGCTCGTGGAATACAAGAAGTTCAAGGACGCCGCCGCACAGCTTTCGGTCCGTGAGATCGAACAGAGCAATCTCTTCGGCCGCGGCGCGGAGACGGTGGAGGTCGCCCCCGAGCGCCCGCTCGGCGACGTGAGCGTTTTCGACCTGATCAATGCCTTCAACAAGGTCCTCAAGCGCATCGAATCGAAGAGCGAAAACCTGCGCGAAATCTTCGAGGAAAACTACACGGTCTCCGACAAGATCGACCTCATTCTCAAGCTCACGTCCTCCGGCGTGCCGCTGAGATTTTCCGAGCTCTTTGCGGACGCCGCGTCGCGCACCGAGATCGTCGTCACCTTCCTCGCCCTGCTGGAATTGATCCGCCTCAAGCAGCTCAAGGCCGCCCAGGACGAGCCATTCGGGGAGATTGAATTGCGCCGCGTATAAGCCATGCCTGATCAGGAAGAGCCAGAGGAGAGCGAAGTGCAGCCGGAGACCGCCGCGGAGGCGGCCCCCGAGCCCACCAGCGAAGACGCGCCGACCGACGCGGAGCCGACCGCGGACGCCTCTCCCGCTCCCAAGCGCAAGCGATCCGCCCGAGCAAAGCGCCCCGCCGAGGGCGAAGCGCAACCATCCGCCGAGGGCGAGCCGACTGCCGAGGCGGACTCCGAGCCATCCCCCAACGGCGAGCCACCTACAGAGGGCCAGTCCGACGAATCTGCCGAGCCGGATTTACCCATCGATCTGAGCGGTGGCGTCGCCCTGAAGCGCGTCTGCGAGGCGCTCGTCTTTGCTTCGCCGAAGCCGATCACGACCAAGGAAATCGTCGCCGCCCTTAAAGCCGCCGCCGCGAGCAGCGAAGACGCGCACGTGCAGGCGCTGGGCAAGTGCAAGGCGCATCACGTCCTCGAGGCGCTCGCCGAAGTGCAGGCCGAGCTCGAGGCCACCGACCGCGCGTTTCAACTCGTGGAAAAGATCAGTGGCTGGGTGCTCGTCAGCGATCCCCTGTGCGCGGATTGGGTGCGCAAACTTTACCCGGAAGCCAAACCGACGCGACTCACCGGCCCGCAGCTCGAAACGCTCGCGATTATCGCCTACCGCCAGCCCGTCACCCGCGCCGACATTGAGGCCGTGCGCGGCGTCTCGGTCGATGGGGTGATGCAGGTGTTGCTCGACCGCAGCCTAGTGAAGATCGCCGGCCGCGCCGAAGTCCCCGGCCGTCCTCTACTCTACTCGACGACCGAATATTTCCTCGAACATTTCGGCCTCAAGAACACCGACGAACTCCCGAATTCCACCGAGCTGAAGCGTGTCGTGCTCCCGACCGCTCCGATTCCCGAAGAACCCGCGACGACCGAAGCCGCGTCCGTCGAAATGCCTCCCGCGGATGCGGCGGAAGCGCCCGCCTCGACCGGCGAACCCGCGCCCACCGAAGACTCCGAAGGCGCCGCCGAGGAGCCTTCGCCCGACGACGAGGCGGAGCCGGAGGAGACGATCGTCGCCGACGAAATGCCCGAGCCCGAACCAGCCGACGAACCGCCCGCGGAACCGCGCGACTGACCTCGTGGGCAACCCGCAATCTGCCATCCGATGACCCTTCCCGAGATCCGCAAGAAGATCGACGCCATCGACGACCAACTCATCCGGTCGCTCAACGAGCGCGCCGATTTGGTCCACGAGGTGGGCATCGTGAAAAAAGCCGACGGCACCGAAATCTATGCGCCCGAGCGTGAGGAAACGCTGCTCCGTTCGCTGGCCGCAAAAAATGCCGAGCTCAAAGGCCGCCTGCCCGAGTCCGCGATCCGCGCCATCTATCGCGAGATCATGTCAGCCTCCCTCGCGCTGGAGAAAGACCTGACCATCGCCTACTTCGGTCCGCAATCGACCAACACCCACCAAGCCGCGCGGAGCAAATTCGGCGCGAGCGTGAACTACGTTCCCGAGGTCAGCATCGCGGACGTCTTCGACGTGGTGGCGCGCGGCAAGGCGGACTACGGCGTGGTGCCGATCGAGAACTCCACCGAGGGCGCGGTGAATCACACGCTCGATGTCTTCATGGAAAGCGAGCTGCGCATCTGCGCGCAGATCCTTCTCAAGATCGAAAATCATCTCTCTGCGAAGATCCCACGCGACCAGATCAAGAAGCTCTACAGCCATCCGCAGGTCTTCGGGCAGTGCCGGAACTGGCTGCGGCACAACCTTCCGCATGTCGATCTCGTCGAAGTCTCCAGCACCCCGCGCGCGGCCGAACTCGCCGCCAGCGAACCCGGCGCCGGCTGCATCGTCGGCCGCATGGCCGCGGAAACTTACGGCCTGCAAATCCTCGATCCGTCCATCCAGGACATCCCGAACAACACCACACGCTTCCTCGTCATCGGTCGCACCGCCTCGCCGCCGACCGGCGACGACCGCACCTCGCTGATGTTCTGCGTGCAGGATAAACCCGGCGCGCTCTTTCACGCGCTCGAGCCCTTCAACCGACTGAAGATTTCGATGAGCAAAATCGAAAGCCGACCCTCGAAGCGGAAGCAGTGGGAATACTTTTTCTTCGTCGATGTGGACGGCCACGCCAGCGAGCCCAAGCTGGCCGAAGCCCTCGCCGAGTTGGAGAAACATTGTTCGTTTCTCAAGATCCTCGGCACGTATCCGAAGTCGCCCGCGGTCTAGGGGCTCCCGCGCGCGCTACGTCGTCGCTTCCAACGCGACGTCCGGCGACGGTGCGATGCTGATCACCACGAACTTGCTCGTCGGGGTATTCGAGCGATCGGCGACGCTGTCGATCGGCACGAGCACATTGGCCTCGGGAAAATAGGTCGCCGTGCAGCCGCGCGGGATGTCGTAGGGCGCGACCATGAAACTCCGCGCCACACGTTTTTCGCCCGCGCCAAAGTGGCTGGTGAGATCGACGAACTGCCCCTGTTGCACGCCGGCCTCGCGCATGTCTTCCGCATTCATGAAGATGACGCGCCGGCCGTTGAAGATGCCGCGGTAGCGATCGTCGAGGCCGTAGATGTGCGTGTTGAACTGATCGTGCGAACGGATCGTCATCATCACGAATTGTCCGGGGGCGAGCTCGTGGCGCGGAATCGGATGCACGGTGAACTTCGCCTTGCCGATTCCGTTGTTAAAGGTGCGCGAATCGCGCGCCGCATTCGGCAGATGGAAGATGTCCTTCGCGATCCGTTCGTTGAAACGCTCGAATCCGGGAATGACGTGCTCGATGTGATCGCGGATGCGGCCGTAGTCCGCGGCGAGCCCTTCCCAATCCACGCTGCTCCGCGCGCCGAGCGTGGCCCGTGCGAGCCCGGCCACGATGGCCGGTTCGCTGCGCAGTTCCTGGCTCGCCGGGGCGAAGGAGCCGCGCGACGGATTGATGATCCCCATCGAATCTTCGACCGTGACGAACTGCTCGCCGCCCGCCTGCCGATCGATTTCCGAACGCCCGAGGCATGGCAGGATGAGCGCGATTTCTCCGGTGATCAGATGCGAGCGATTCAGCTTCGTCGCGACATGCGCGGTCAGTCGACAGCGTTCGAGCGCGCGCGCGGTGAACTCCGTGTCCGGCGTGGCGGAGAGAAAATTTCCGCCCATCCCGATGAACACGCGAATCTCACCCTCGTGCATCATTTTGATCGCCTCGACCGTGTCGGCGCCGTGCTTCGCCGGCGGCGTGAAGGAAAACTCGCGCCCGAGTTTTTCCATGAAGGCCGCGCCCATCTTTTCCCAGATGCCCATCGTGCGATCGCCCTGCACATTCGAGTGCCCGCGCACCGGACACGGCCCCGCACCGGGGCGGCCGATGTTTCCACCGAGCAGGAGAAAATTGACGACCTCCTGGATGGTCCCGACCGCGTTCTTGTGCTGCGTGAGCCCCATCGCCCAGCAGCAGATGATGCGCTTCGCGCTGATCGCCATCTCCGCCGCCCCCCGGATCTGCACCCGAGTCAAGCCGCTGCCAGCGAGAATCTCTTCCCAAGTCGTCGCCCGCAGATCGGCGATGAACTCTTCGTAGCCGACGGTGGATTCGCGGATGAACGCGTGATCGAAAATCGCGCCGGGCCGCGCGTCTTCCGCGGCGAGCATGTCCTTCATGATCCCTTTCAGCACGGCGATGTCGCCATTGATCCGCACCGGCAGCCACAGGTCGCTGAGCGCGGCGCCCTTGCCCAGCACCACCGCCGGAGCGTGCCTCAAGCTTTTGAGATCCTGTGGATTCTTGAAACGAAAATTGCCGACCTCGGGCAGCGGATTGATCGACACGATCTTCGCTGGCGGCGAGCCGTCGGTGCGCGCCAGCTTTGCGCGCTGCAAGCTCGTCAGCATGCGCGGATGATTGGTGCCGGGATTTTGCCCGATGATGAAGATCGCGTCCGCCTCCTCGAAGTCCTCGAGCGTCACGCAGCCTTTGCCCACGCCGATCGTCTCGTTGAGCGCCGTGCCGCTCGATTCGTGGCACATGTTCGAGCAATCCGGGAGGTTGTTGGTGCCGAACTGCCGCACGAAAAGCTGCCACAGAAACGCCGCCTCATTGCTCGTCCGCCCGCTGGTGTAAAACGCCGCCGCGTCCGGCGTCGGCAGCGCATTCAATTCACGAGCGATCAGCGCGAACGCTTCATCCCACGAGATCGGCTCGTAGTGCGTGGCGCCCGCCGGCTTCACCATCGGGCTCGTGAGGCGCCCCTGCTGACCGAGCCAGTAGTCGCTGCGCTCGCGCAGATCGGCGAGCGAGTGCTCGCGGAAAAACTCCGGCGTCACTCGTTTCGTCGTCGCTTCATCCGCCACGGCCTTCGCTCCGTTTTCACAAAATTCCGCCAGGTTCCGCTCGTGATCCGGGCTGGGCCACGCGCAGCTCTGGCAGTCGAAGCCGTCCTTCTTGTTCACGTCGAGCAGCGCCTTCACCCCGCGCACCACGCCCATTTCGCGCAGCGCAAACCGCGCCGTCTGATACAGCGCGGGGAATCCCGCCGCCGCGCTCGAGACCGCGCCAATTTCCGGTGCGTGGTCCTCCAACGGTGGCTGCGCACCGGGCGTGGAAGTGTCGTCGTGCAGGGGGGAAGGCGGTTGCGTCATGGGCGTTGATCTTCGAGCTTACCAAGGGATTCGTTTGGCCGCGATGGCTTAGGCGCGGCTTTTCTCGCCTTTCGTCGCGGCTCCGGCGATAGAAGATTCCATGCGATCCCCCCACCTCGCCCTTCTCCTCGCCGGACTCATCTGCGCCGTCGCACCGGCTCGCGCCCAGGAATTCAAAGCCGGCGTCGGTCGCGCGGACATCACCCCGCAGGAACCCGTGTGGCTCGGTGGCTACGAAGGCCGCCGCACGCCTTCCATCGGCATCGAGCAAAGGATCAACGTCAAGGCGCTAGCGCTCCAAGACACCACCGGCGCGACCACGCTGATCGTCACCGCCGACACCATCGGCACACCCCGCTCCTTCACCGAAGCGGTCGCCGAGCAGGTGGAGAAGGAACTGCACGTCCCGCGCGATCGTTTCCTCCTCGCCTCCTCACACAGCCACGCGACGCCGGTGATGCCACCGGCGCTGATCGACATGTATCCGCTCGACGCTGAGCAGCGCGCTGCGCTCGACCGCTACGCCGAGTTTTTCAAAGCACAGGCGCTCGCTGCCGCGAGGACCGCGATCGCCGATCTCCAGCCGGCGCGGCTGCAGTTCAGCCGCGGCGAAGCAGGCTTCGCCGTCAATCGGCGCGCGTTCGGACCGAAAGGCGTCGGCTTCGGCGTGAATCCCACCGGGCTCGTCGATCACGAAGTGCCTGTGCTGCGCGTCCTCGGCGAGAAGGATGCGCTGAAGGCAGTCGTCCTCGGCTATGCCTGCCATTGCACCACCCTCGGGCCGGATACGATGAAGGTGTGCGGCGACTGGGCGACCTACGCGCAGGACTATCTCGAAGAGGCCTATCCCGGCGCCACCGCCTTCTTCATCACCGGCTGCGGCGCCGACGCAAATCCAAATCCACGCACCGGCGTGCCCTTCGCTCGACAGCACGGACTCGAGCTCGCCGGCTCCGTGGCCCGCGCGCTGAAAGAGCCACCCATCAACATCGGCGGGCCGATCACGACTGCCTTCGAGCGTGTGGATCTCCCCATCTCAACGCCGCCGACGAAGGAGGAATTCACCGCGAAACTCACCGACAAACGCGGCGCCGTGCAGCGCCACGCCCAACGCCACATCGCGATGCTCGAGCGCGGGGAAAAACTGATGTCGAGCTACCCGTGCCCCGTGCAGATCCTGCGCTTCGGGCAAGACCTCACGCTCATCGCACTCGGCGGCGAGGTCGTCGTGGACTACGCCTACCGCCTGCGCCGCGAACTGCCGACCGAGCGACTCTGGGTCGCCGCCTATTGCAACGACGTCTTCGCCTACGTGCCGAGCATGCGCATCCTCACCGAGGGCGGCTACGAGGCGGACTTCAACCTCATCTACTACGGCCTGCCCGCGCGCTTCGCCCCGGAGGTGGAAGACACGTTGGTGAAGAAAGTGATCGAGCTCACGAAGCGGACTGGCGCGCCAATCCCGGCGAAATGAAACCCCGCCTTCGCCGCCTCGTCCGCTCGGCCGCAGTGCTCGCCGCGTCGATGGCCAGCGCCGAAGACGCAGGCCAAATGCCGGACGAAAAAACGCCGCTCACTGGTCTCGTGGTGAATGGGCAGCCGGTCGTCGCCACCCGCGACGGCAAGGATCGCGGCGTGCGTCTCCTCGACGTGGATCACGATGGTCAACCGGAACTCCTCGTCGGCAACGAAACGCAGAACGCCGTCTTCGCCTGGTCGGCCGAAGAGAAGACCTGGAAGCGACTGCCGTATCCCCTGCCCGCGCCGATCGTCGATGCCGAAGGGCGCGATGCGGGCCTGCGCTTCGCCGATCTCAACGGCGATGGATTCGAAGACGCGATCTTTTCCGGATCGGGCAGCTACTCGGTTCATCTCTTCGTGCCGGTGGAAAAGAAGGGCGTGGACTGGAAGCTCGGCTGGTCGCTAGAAATGCGCGCGGGCCAACGCGGCGAACCCGGCGAGATTCCACTCATCGCAGGTCGCGGCGACGCGGTGAAGTTTCGCGATGGCGCGATGATCGTCACCGCGAAAAAGAAGGAGCAGCGTATCGCATTCGAGGATCTGCTCCGCGATCCGCCGCCGGCGCCGAAGTCGCCCGCCGACTCGATCGCGGCGATCCGCGTGGCGCCGGGCTTCACTGTGGAGCTGGTCGCGAGTGAGCCGCTGACCATGGACCCGATCGCCTTCGAATGGGGCGCGGATGGCAAACTCTGGGTGCTCGAAATGGGCGACTATCCGCTCGGCGTCGATGGCCAGGGCAAAGCCGGCGGCGTCCTCCGTTTCCTCGAAGACACCAACGGCGACGGGCGGTATGACAAATCGACCGTCTTCCTCGAAGCGCTGCCTTTTCCCAGCGGGATGATGCCGTGGCGCAAGGGCGTGCTCGTCGCCGCCGCACCCGATATTTTCTACGCGGAAGACACCGACGGCGACGGGAAGGCGGATAAGCGCGAGGTGCTCTTCACCGGCTTCACGCTCGGCAATCAGCAACACCGGATCAACGGCTTCGAATCCGGACTCGACAACTGGCTCTACGCCGCCAACGGCGACAGCGGCGGGAAGATCAGCTCGGTCCGCACGGGACAGACGGTCGATCTCAGCGCACGCGATTTGCGCTTCCGGCCCGATGACGGCGCGCTGGAGTTGCAGCCCGGCCGGACGCAGTACGGCCGGCATCGCGACGATTGGGGGAACTGGTTCGGCGGCAACAACTCGACGTGGGCGTGGCACTATTTCCTTCCCGAGCATTACCTCGCGCGGAATCCGCATCTCGTCGTGAAAGAGGCGCGCCGCACGCTCGCGACCTATCCCGATCCGGGTCGCGTCTTCCCGATCAGCGCGACCATGCGCCGCTTCAACTGGCCCGGTAAAACCAACGCGCTCACCTCGGGTTGCAGCATCACGCCGTATCGTGACGAATTGTTCGGCGACTCCTTTGCGCGCTCGATTTTCATCTGCGAGCCGGTGAACAATCTCGTGCATCAGGAAGTGCTGGAACCCGACGGCGTCACCTTCACCAGTCATCGTCCGGCGGGCGAAGAGGCGTGTGAATTTCTCGCTTCGTCCGACAACTGGTCGCGCTTCGATTTCGCCCGCACCGGTCCCGATGGCGCACTCTACATCTCCGACATGTATCGGCTCGTCATCGAGCATCCCGAGTGGATTCCCGCCGAGCAGCAGAAGCGGCTCGACCTGCGCGCCGGACACGACAAGGGCCGCATCTACCGCGTCCTCCCGACGGGCGCGAAGCTGCGGCCGATCCCGCGGCTCGACCAACTCGACACCGCTGCTCTCGTCGCCGCGATGGATAGCCCGAGCGGCTGGCAGCGCGACACCGTGCAGCGCCTCCTTTTGCACACGCAGCCAAAGGCGGCCATCTCGCCGCTGGCCCGATTCGTCGTCGCGAGCGAACGCCCGAAGACCAGGCTCCAAGCGCTTTGCACGCTCGACGGCCTCGGCGGGCTGAGCGCCGAACTCCTGCTCTCCGCACTCCGCGATCCGCATCCGGCCGTGCGCGAGCACGCCATCCAGCTCAGCGAGGCATTCGTCGGCAAGGAGCCGATCCTCGCCGATCCGCTGCTCTGGCTGGCCGACGATCCGGAGCCGCGCGTCCGGTATCAGCTCGCCTTTTCGCTTGGCGAATGGAACGACCCGCGGGCCGGCCGCGCGCTCGCTCACCTCGCCCGGCGCGATGCCGACAACGCGCAGATACAGACCGCTGTAATGAGTTCCGCGCCCCGGCACCTCGGCACGATGCTCGAGGTCCTGCTCGCGGAGAAAGCTGCGGCGCCGCCGCCCGTAATCGGGCCGTTGCTCGGGCTCGCCGTGGCGATGGATGAAAGCGCCGCGCTCGCCAAAGCACTGACGCGGATGATCAAGTCGGGCGAAGGCACGAGCGCAGTCCGACTCTTTCCCGCCATCAGCGGCCTGCTCGATGGAGTCGCGCGGAAGAATTTTTCCCTGGCAAAATATGAAGCGGCGGCGCCTGCCGAGCTGCGCGCCGCGATCGCCGGGCTCGACCCGGCCTTTCAGGAAGCTCCGAAAATCGCGCTGGCGCCCGCGGCGCCCGAAGCCGACCGCATCGTGGCGATCGGTCTGCTCGGTCGCGGCCCGCGTGCCCGCGGCGAGGAATTCCGACAGCTCGGCGAGCTGCTGCGCCCGAGCGAGTCGGCGCCCATTCAAAATGCCGCGCTCGCCGCGCTCAGCCGCGCGGACGGCACGGTTGTTCCCGACGTATTGATCGCAAGCTGGAGCAGCTCGAGCCCGGCGCTGCGCCTGGAAGCGCTCAATCTACTCTTCCGCAAAACATCATGGATCGCAGCCCTGCTCACCGCCCTCGAGCAAGGAAAATTGCCCCCCGGCCAAATCGACACCGCGCACCAGGAAAAGCTGCTCGCCCATGCCGACCCGGCGATCTGCGAGCGCGCGACGAAGCTTTTCACCGCGACCAACGCCGACCGCGTGAAGGTCGTCAAAGAATATGCCGCGGTCGCCGAGCTAACCGGCCACCCGGAAAAAGGCGCCGCGCTCTTCCAGCAGAACTGCGCCATCTGCCACCGGCTGCGCGGCGTCGGCAGCGAGGTCGGTCCCGATCTCGGCATGCTCGCCGACAAACCCGCCGCGCATTTTGTCGAGGCGATCTTCGACCCGAACAAGGCGGTGGAATCGCGCTACCTCAGCTTCACCCTGACGACCAAAGCGAACCGCACGCTCACCGGGATCATCGCCGCCGAGTCGCCGACCAGCGTCGTCATCCGCAGCCCCGGCGGCGGGGAGGAAACGGTGCTGCGCAGTGACCTTCAGACGCTGACCGGTGCCGCGACCTCGCTCATGCCGGAAGGCTTCGAGAAAATCCTGCGCGCCGAGGATGTCGCCGACCTCATCGCCTACATCCGTTCCAGCCCAGCCAGCGCGCCAGAGGCTGCCAAGTAAACCCGCCGTATTGATGGCGAGGATCCGGCGGCCAGCGATCGCGGGCGCCGGCGAAGATTTAGCCCAAGGGATTTCACGGAGGGTGATCGCATGAAGGTAAGACGTGACCGGCCCTGCGCGCTTTTCCCCCTGGAACGTTCGCCCCGCGATCCGCCTCTGCAACAAACTCCCCGAACCTCTCCTTTTCTGGATGAAAACCCGACTCGCATTCAGCCTCGTCCTTTTCCCGCTCGCCGCGCTGGCCAATACGCTCAAGATGCCGGCGGAGGCACCGCAGAAAACGCTGCAACCCGCGTCGGCGCGGTGGATCAACCTCGAGAAAGCAGAAGAGCCGAGCTTTCGCCGGCACGTGGTGCCGTTGATGTCGCGGCTCGGATGCAGCGGGCGCGAATGCCATGGGTCGTTCAGCGGGCAGGGCGGCTTTCAGCTTTCGCTCTTCGGCTACGACTTTGAAAAAGATCACCGCGAGATCACAGCCGACAAAGAAGACGGAATCCGCGTCGAACTTCAGGACCCGACGACCAGCCTGATCCTGACCAAGCCGGCGCTCGACGGGGAAAAGCACAAGGGGAAGAAGATCATCGAGAAGGGTTCGTGGGAGTATAACCTGATCCTCAAATGGATCGTCGCCGGAGCGAAGAGCGACGTGGCGGAGACCGGCGAGCTCGCGCGCCTCGAGGTGCTGCCGAAGGAACTCGTTTTCAAGAAGGCGGGCGATGCGATCCAGCTCCAGGTGCTGGCGCATTGGAAGGATGGAACGGTCGAGGACGTGACGCAGATCACGCGCTTCCGGACGAATGACGAGTCGGTCGCGGAAGTGAGCGCGATCGGCCTGGTGACGAGCAAGGAGAAGGGCGACACGCACATCGTGGCCTTTTACGACAACGGCGTGGAGCCGGTCGCCGCGATGCTGCCGGTGTCGGATCGCGTGGGCGACAAGTATCCGGTGGTGAAGGCGCGGACAAAGGTCGATGCGCTGGTGCTCGACAAGCTGAAGAAGACCGGAATCGTCCCGAGCGAACTGGCCACGGATGCGGAGTTCCTGCGGCGCGTGTCGCTCGATGTCACCGGGACGCTCCCGGCGCCCGCGGAGATCGACGCTTTCCTCGCCGACAAATCGCCGACCAAACGGACGAAGAAGATCGATGAACTGCTCTCGCGCCCGGCCTACGCGGCATGGTGGACGACGAAGCTGTGCGACTTCACCGGCAACAGCTCGCGCAACATCAACAACGTCCTCGGCAATGCGCGGAACCTGAACGGCGAGATGTCGCGGCAGTGGTATGACTGGATCTACAAGCGCGTCTCGCAAAACCAGCCGTATGACGAACTCGCAGCCGGGATCATCCTCGCGACCGGCCGCACGTCGCCCACGCAGAGCTACCAGGAATACGCGGAGGAGATGGGCGCGTATTTCCGCAAGGAGCATCGCGCGGATTTCACCACACGCGCGAACCTGCCGTATTTCTGGATGCGTCGGAACACGCAGAAGCCGGAGGAGAAATCGCTCGCCTTTGCCCACACCTTTCTCGGCGTGCGGATCGAATGCGCGGAGTGTCACAAGCATCCATTCGACCAGTGGACCAAGACAGACTTTGAACAGTTCAAGGCGTTCTTCACCAACCTCACCGCGGGCGCCAGACCGGTTGAAAAAAATGTGCCGGCGGAGCCCGTGTCCTATGTTTCGATAAATAAAGAGATCAAGGAAAAGGTCGCCGCGGAACTCGCCGGCAAGGAACTCGACCCGAAGAAAAACAACGAGCAACGCGCCACCCAGGCGGAATACAATCGGCGACTGGAGGCGGGCGAAATGGTGCCGTGGCCGGAACTTTACGCGCGGACGAGTGCGCCGGTGAAGGAAGGTCAGAAGAACAAGAACGAGGCGCAGGGCAGTTCGCGCGTGATAACACCCAAGATCCTCGGCGGCGAGGAAGTGATGCTCCAGCAATACAACGACCCGCGCGAACCTTTGATGAAATGGCTGCGCGACAAAGAGAATCCCTACTTTGCCAAGGCCTGGGTCAATCGTGTGTGGGCGACCTACTTTCACCGCGGCATCGTCGAGCCAGCCGACGATCTCAACCTTGCAAATGCACCAGTCAACGGCCCGCTGCTCGATTATCTCGCGACTGGATTCGTGGCGCACAAATACGACCTCAAGTGGCTGCATCGCGAGATCCTCAACAGCGGCACCTATCAGCGGAGCTGGAAGACCAATGAGACAAACAAGCTCGACGACAAGAACTTCAGCCACGCGGTGATCCGCCGCCTGCCCGCCGAAGTGGCCTTCGATGCGATGACGATGGCGACCACCACCGACACGCGCGTGGCGACCTTCGCGACAGACGTGGCGGACCGCGCGATTGGGCCGATCGGCAATGATGCGAGCCGCGGCGGCGGTGGCGGCAAGAATGCGGATGGCTATGCTCTTGGGATTTTCGGCAAGCCGGCGCGGGAAGTGAATTGCGACTGCGAGCGCACCACCGATCCGACCCTGCTGCAAACCATCTACACCCGCAATGATCCCACCTTCCTAAGTCGCCTCGACATGGGGAACAAGAGCGCCTGGATCGAGGACCTGCGAAAGAACTTCGTGGCCAATCCCGAGAAGATCGCGGAAGAGCTGCGGCAGAAGATCCAGAAAGTCGGCGAGAAACTCGCGGCGATGACCGCCGCCGCCGCACCGGAAAAGCCCGCGACCGAGGACGCCACGGTGCTGGAAAAATACGAGCGTTCGCTCAAGCAGCGCGAAGAGCAAATCAAGGAAGCCAATACGCGCCTGGAGCAGTTGAAAAAGGATCTCGCGGAAGCGACGAAACCACACACACCATTTGTAGCCGACGCGGCGATCCGTCAGGTCTTTCTCCGCACGGTCAGCCGCCCACCGAGTGACGCTGAATTCACCAAGGCCAAAGCCGATCTCGCCGAAGCGAAGACTCCTGTGGACGGCGTGCGCGATTTGCTTTGGGCCATGCTCAACACGCGCGAGTTCATGGTGAACCACTAACTAGTTTCCAATCTAACTCCCAAACAAACAAACCCATCCCATGAGCAACTACCTCTGCTGCGACGGCGTCACGCGCCGTGACTTCCTCCGCGTCGGCGCCATCACTGGCTTCGGCGTTGGCTTCAGCCTGCAAAACTTTCTCGCGCAAGCCGCGACCGGCGGCGTCTCGCCTACCGGCAAGGCCAAGGCCGCGATCTTCGTCCGCCTCGGCGGCGGCCCGAGCCACATGGATACCTTCGACCTGAAGCCCGACGCGCCCGACACGCATCGCGGCGAGTTCAAGCCGATCGCCACGAACGTGGACGGGATGCAAATCTGCGAGCATCTGCCCAAGCTCGCGAAGAGCGCCGATAAGTTCGCGATTCTCCGCGGCGTCTCGCATACCCTCGCGGCGCACGAACTCGGCACGCTCTACATGGGCACCGGCAATCGCCCGTTGCCATCGCTTTCCTTCCCGAGCCTCGGCTCCGTCGTTTCGAAAGAACTCGGCGCGATTCCCGAGCTCCCCGCCTTCGTCGCCGTGCCGAACCAAGGCAACAACCCGACCGGCTACCTCGGCGTGGAATACGGACCGTTCGACACCGGCTCGCAGCCCACGGCCGGCAAACCGATGGAAATCCGCGGCCTCGCGTTGCGCGGCGTCACGCTCGATGACGTGGACCGTCGGCAAAATCTCGTGAAGCGCTACGACACCGCGTTCGGCGACTTCGCGAAGGAAGACAAGATCCTCTCCGGCATGGATGAATTCGGCCAGAAGGCCTACACGATGATGCGTTCGACCAAGGCGCGCGAGGCCTTCGACCTCTCGAAGGAAAGCATGAACATGACGAGTCTCTTCGGCGCCGATCAATTCTCCCAAAGCTGCCTGCTCGCCACGCGGCTGATCGAAAACGGCGTCAAGTTTGTCACCGTGAATATCGGCGGCTGGGACACGCACAATGACAACTTCAATACTTTGAAGAACAAGAACCTTCCGTCGCTCGACGCGGGTCTCAGCGGCTTGTTCGAAGCGCTGGCGGCGAAAGGATTGCTCGAATCGACCGTCGTCTATGTCACCGGCGAATTTGGCCGCACGCCGAAGGTCAATCCGCGCTCCGGCCGCGATCACTATCCGCGCGCGATGTTCAGCCTCCTCGCCGGCGGCGGCATCCGCGGTGGCCAGGTGGTGGGCGAAAGCGACGCGAAGGGCGAGGGCCCGAAGGACAAGGCGATCACGCCCGACGACATCGTCGCGACGTTCTATTCCGCGCTCGGCATCAACCCGCGCAAGGAATACCACACGCCCAGCGGACGTCCGGTGATGATCACCCGCTACGGCACGGCGATCCCGCAATTGATCGGCTAAGCCACGATTGCGCGCCGCAGCGCCCGCCCGGGAATTCTTCCATCTCAGGGCCGCGTGACTTTCACCCGGATGAACCGGCGGGCGGCGCCGTCGGCGGACACCGGATCGCGGGCTTTGAGCAACGAGGAATTATTCGTTACCACCGTCGCCGGGAGCCAGGTCTGGAGGTCGCCCGAGACCTCGATACTCACGGTCGCGTCCGTGGGAGGGAGAAAGCGGGCGATGTTCAGCGTGAGATAGCGGAGGCCGCTGAAGGTCTCGATGGCGGGAACATTCACACCGCTCGCGGAAGGGAACTGCGGCGAGAGGCCGAGCGCGTATTCGACGAGATCGGGGATGCCGTCGCCATCGGAGTCCAGGGATGCGGTGATGGTGCCTACGCTGACGGAGACGGTGGCGCTGGTGGCGGAATCGACGTAGCCGCCGCTGTCGCTGGCGGCGTAGGCGAAGCTATCGGGCCCGATGTATCCCGGTTCGGCGAAGTAAGTGGCGACGCTCCCATTCAGCGCGACCGAACCGTGACCCGGCTGGCGGCTGATGCGCACGGTCGAGCCGATGCCACTCGCGCTCAGAGCGAGTGAGCCGGTGCCGCCCTCGGGGACGGTGAGCGCGGCGTTGCTGATCACGGGGCGAGTGCGCGTGGTGACGTTGGAACTGTTGGTGCCGTTGTGGCACTCGTAGCAGCCGATTTCCTGACCGCGCCAGAATGCCTTCGCGCCAAACTTGCTCGTCGTGACGGTGCGGTCGGCTGACGCCCGGGAGAGCACGGTGCCGCGGTCGTTGGCGCCATGACAGGCGCGGCACTGGGCGACGCCCACCGACTCGGCGATGTCGGGATGGTTCGTCGCCCAACTATTGCCGATCGGATGCATGCCGTGCGGCCCCTTGTTCGCGTTGGTCGTATTGGCCGCCGGCATCGTGGCATGGCACGCGGTGCATTCCATGAGCACGCCGACGTGGCCCTGGAGCTGCGCGCTCTGGACGTTGTCGTTGCGATGCGCGGACGGAAATTCGGCGTGAGTTGATCCGTGACAGGCCTCGCATTGCAGACCGCCGTGTCCTTTGGAAAAGCGGTAGAGCGATTTGCCCGGCGCGGGCGTGTCGGGGTTGGTGGCGAAAAGCGTGCTGACCGGCACGCGCAAATTGCCGCTGGTGTCGAAGGAGTTCGTGTAACGGATCTGGCCGTTGTTCTGCGTGGCGCTGCCGGTGTGGCAAGTCTGGCAGCCGGGTTCATCGAGCCAACCGGTGCGATTCAACGCGCCCACCTGACTCATCGTGCCGTGACAGCTCTGGCATTGCATGGCCATCGAGCCGTCCTGCGCAACCGCCGCGCCCATCGCGCCACGCAGACAGCGCGTCGTCGAACCGGGATGGCATTGGTAGCACGCGCTGCGGTTGGAGATGAGATCCATCTTCAAGCCGTTCGTCGGGTTGGTGACGTTCGCATGTTTGGCGTGCATCGAGCGCGTGAGCGGATCGACACCCGGCGCGCCCGCGGTGCCAAGCGCTTCGGAGGCATGGCATTTCGCGCAAAGGATCGGCGTGTTGGCGAGCGTGACGGTGTTGAACATGCCGTCGGCTCGGAAGCCATTCGCCGCGAGCGCTGCTTGATACACGCCGTCGGCGAGATGCTTCTCATCGTGCAGGCGCAGAATGTTCAACCGGTAGTCACGCTTCGCGACGGGATCATCCACCCATCCACCGGCAGGCCGCGCCTCAGGACCGGCGCCCGAGCCGTGGCACGCACGGCAATCCATTTCGCCCGAGACCGGCAGCACCACGTCGGTCTTCGCGAGCACCGTGCCCGCGCTGTTCTTCGCCACGAGGCGCATCATCGGGTAGGCATTCGCATGACCGGCGTCATCGACCGGCGTGATGGGAATCCCGATGCCTTCAAACCAATTGAACCCGCCGTTCCAGGTCAGCGGCTGCGGGGTGTTGGCGATTCCCGGCATCGCATTGCCCGCCAGCCCGGCATCCATGGGCAACGTCGCGCCGTACGCCGCGGGCAGGAATTCCCAGAAATTCGTTTTGCCGGCGGACGTGCGGTTGATCGAGCCGTCGAGGTCGGCGACCGGCTCGTAAGTCAGCGTCAGCCCGGTCGGTGCAAGCACCAGCCTGCCCTGTGCGTCGATGAGCTGCGAATTCACGGTGTTATACGGCGGCAGGATCGTGAAGACGGAATAGTCGTCGTCCATGCAGTGCATGCCGAGGTTGTTCCAACCGATGAGTGTCCACTGGCCATTGCCGGCATCGGCGCGCGGCGCCGTTAAGCTCGCTACGAACGCGAAGGCGGCGAGCACCGAGAGAGTCGTTCTAGTGCGGTTCATAGCTTGGGGAGAGCGGTAACTTCGACCTGAAACGGCAGCCTGCTCACCCGCGCTTGTGCGTTGATTGGCGGATTTTGCGCGGGTCGCATGGCTCGTTGCGCTACAACACGGTGTAGGTGCGCTTGATCACGGTGGATTGATTGCCGGCGGCGTCGGTCGAGCGGAAGCTGAGCGTGAGCGGACCGGCGGTGACGCCGGTGATCGCGGCGCTCCATTTGGTCGTGCCTGTGGCTGTCTGCCACGGACCGACGCCGATGCGATACTCAACAAGGCTGATGCCGTTCTTGTCGGCGGCGATTCCGGTGACGGTAACGTCCGGACCATGCACGCGGGCTCGATTCGCCGGCAGACGCGGAGTGACGGTCGGCGGCACGATGTCAGCGACCCCATTCACCACTCCGCCGATGCGGATCTTGGTCGTGCCTAGATTTGATTCCACAAATCCATTCGACGCAGCGTAGGTAAACGAGTCGGCGCCGACATAGCCGGGATCTGGGAAGTAAGTGGCCAGCGTGCCCTGCAGGCCGACCGTGCCATGCACCGGCTGGCTGACGACCCGCCAGGTGGAGGCTCCGGTGCCCGCGAGCGGCAGCGATTTCGCCTGATCACGCACGGTGACGAGCGAGCCATTGCGGACCACGGGCGGGCGACGACCAGGGCCGTCTTCGCCGTTGGGTCCATTGTGGCAGTCGTAGCAGCCGATGGTCTGCCCGCGCCAAAAGCGTTTCGCCCCCGACTCCTCGAGTGCCAGCGCGCGATCGCCCTGCGCCCGCGAGAGCCGCGAGCCGCGGAAGTCTACGCCGTGACAGCTTTGGCAATTACTGATCGAGCCGCCGTGTTCGAGGAGATCGCCATGCCGGCTGGCCCACGCCGATCCGAGCGGATGCAAGCCGTGCGGGCCGCCCGCCACCGTGTTTGGGATGGTGGCGTGGCAGGTGATGCATTCCGCGACCACTCCGATGTGTCCCTGGAGCTGCTTGCTCGCAATGTTGTCGTTGTCCGTCCAGGTGGGAAATTCCGCGTGCGTCGAGCCGTGGCAGGCTTCGCATTGCAGGCCGCCATGGCCTTTGGAAAAGCGAAAGAGTGACTTACCCTGCGCGGGGGTATTGGGGTTCGTGGCGAAGGTCGGATTGACGGCGACGCGTTCGTGTTGCGGTCGGTCAAAGACGGTGTGGTAAACAATCTGGCCGTTGTTCGAGGTCGCGGTCCCAGTGTGGCAGGACTGACAGTTAGGTTCGTCGAGCCAGCCGGTGCGCGTGACCGCACCCACGTCGCTCATCGAGCCGTGGCAGCTCTGGCATTGCATCGCCATCGTGCCGTCGGTGGCCACGGCGGAACCCATCGCGCCGCGCAGACATTTCGTGGTCGAGCCGGGATGGCATTGGTAGCAGGACGCGCGGTTCTCACTCAAGTCGAGGCTCAGCCCCGACTTCCAATCGACGACATTGGCGTGGAAGCCATGCACGGAAGTCGTCAGCGGCTTCGCTCCGGGATAACCGCCGGTGCCCAGTGCCTCCGAGGCGTGGCAGCTCGCGCAAAGGATGGGCGTCCCGCGTTGCACGACCGTCTGATAAAGCCCGGCGCTCAGAAGTTGTTTGTCCAGCAGTGCCTGCTGATAGAGCGGCGAGCCGAGATTCTTTTCGTCGTGTAGCAGCAGGATGTTCAGCCGGTGATCGCGTTTGCCGTCGCCAGTATTCACCCAGCCGACCGCCGGCATGGCCTTCGGATTCGAGTTCGGTGCGTGGCAGGCGCGACAGTCCACCTCGGACGAAACGGGCAGCACCACATCAACCGAGGCGAGCAGTGCGCCCGCCGCATTCCTCGCCGAGAGCTTCATTAGCGGGTAGGTGTTGGTGGATTGATAGTCATCCACCGGCGTGATCGGGATGCCCGTCGCATTGAACCACCGGAAGTTTGCATCCCAATCCATCGGCTGGGGGATGTTCGCCAAACCCGGCATGTTCTTGCCCGCCAGACCCTGATCCGGCAGCAAATTTCCGCCGAAGAGCGCGGGCGCATAGTCCCAGAAGTTCGTTTTTCCTGCGGAGGTCTTGTTAATGGAACCGAGCGGATCGGCCACCGCCTCATAGGTTAGGGTTAGTCCCGCAGGATTAGTGACCAGATGCCCCTGCGCATCCATCAACTGCACATTGATGGTATTGAAAGGCGGAAGGATAGAGAAGACCGAGTAGTCATCGTCCATGCAATGCATCCCGAGGTTGTTCCAGCCAGTGATCGTCCACTTGCCGCCACCGGCAAGGGCGGTGGAGTGGCTTGAAAGGAAGAACGCCGCCGCAACTGCGACGTTCACGATTGCGGCGGGCGTCTTCATATGCCTCGGGGGGGAAAGCGGGGTTGGTTAGTTAGTTACGGCGTTGTGCCGAGCTTGCGGCCAGTGACAAGTGAGCCGCGATGAATGAGCACGCTCTGACTTGCGCCGGTAGCATCGACATAGCTGAGCTGACCAATGCAGGGGTTGGCGGTGAGCTTGTTGGCGGTGGCAGGATTGGCCGGATCGAAGGTGCCGGTGGCAATCATCGTGAGCATGCTCGGCACGTTATTGAGCGTGTCGAGGAGGCTGCCCACGTGATTGATTGGTACGTCGGCCATCGTTGCGAAGTCAGTCGGCGAGACTAAGCCGCCGGACAAGACCACCTGGCCCAGCTCGCTGAGGACGGCGGCGGCTTTGATATCCCAGACGACGATGCGCAAGCTGTGATCGAGGTTGTCGCTCACCAAGGCGAGCACCTCATTTTTCGGGACGTTTGTTGCGGGCTTGGCGAGCGCGAGATTCACGAGATCCGCCGCTTTCAAAGTAACCGGCGTAAAGACGCCGCCGATGTCCTGCAGGCCGATCAACGAACCATTGAAGGCATACACCTGCCCCGGGCCGGGCGGCGGCGGACCGACGGGAGTCACTGAGAGGAGCAGGCTGAAACTCTTGCTGGCCGCCATGCCACCGTAGGGCAAAAGCGCCGCCGCGTGTCCCTCGATGACATAGTCGCCGGGAGGCAGGGTGCCGTTGGTGGTGTAATCGACCGGTGTTCCATCACTCATCGTGTTTGCCTCGTAGATCACGCCGCTCGCGCCGGAGAGCGTGACGGTCGGCGAGGGCGCGGCGGGGTCAGGATAGATTTCATCCCAAAGCAGGGAGCCGCCCAGCGTGTAGGTTACAGTTTGTGTCACCCGGAACGTCACTTTGAAATCGGACTGCGCGTTGGCATCCGAGGCGAAGGGATGGCCGAGGCGATTGATGATACTCCCCGTCGCGCTGATCGCCGCGGCATCGACCTGCGAAGTCTGCACGGCCTGGACTTGATAGGTATCGAAGCCGGCGCCGCCGGCGTAGTTCAGCGTCTTGTTGAACGGGCCGTAGCCAGTGGCCTTCGCGGAGGTCGATTGCGGAACGCCGCCAAAGCTGACGGCGATCTGCACACTGCGCGCCTGGCTTTTCGGAGTAATGGTGGCCGCCGGTGCCGGCGAAACTGCACTGAAGAGGACGCAGGCGGTGGAAGCGAATACGGCGAGATGAGAGGTCTTGAAGAGGAGGGGTAGTGTTTTCATCTGACCCCAATCTGCCGCACCTCCATGACTGGACCGTGAATCTACAATGAAAATTCGTTTATCTCGCGCCGACCAATGCGCAGCCGACCGAGCACCGAGTCAAACCGCAATGGGATTCTCCGCAAGCACCGGCTGCGTCGAGTGCGCCAGCGGGAGCCGCACGAGCGCCGTCGTCCTTTTTCCCGGCTCCGTGCGGAGCTCGATGCTCCCGCCGTGCGCCTGCACGATCCACTGCGCGATGGTCAGGCCGAGGCCGCAGCCCTCCACTTTTCCCATCGCATTTTCCCCACGCACGAAGCGGCTGAAGAGGCGCCGCTGCGTCTCCGCGGTGATGCCGCCTCCGTCGTTGGTGATGCGAAGCTCGGCGGTGCCGTCCTGTTCGCGCAGCGAAATCTGGATTTCCCCATTCGGCTGGTTGTACTTCACTGCGTTGTCCACGAGGATCAGCAGCAACTGCCGGAGCCGGTGGCGATCTCCCGTGAGCGGCGCGGCGGCGCACGCTTCAAGCGTGACCCGCACCTGTTGTGGCGGCGCCAAAATCAGCGCGTCTTCAAAGGCCTCCTGTACGAGTTCGCCGAAGGAAACGGACTGGCGTTCCAGCGTCACGAGGCCTGCGTCTGCCTTGGTCAGCAACGTCAGCGAATCGACGATCTTGGCGAGGCGCTGCACTTCATCGAGGAGGCTTTCGACCCACTCGGCCTGCGCCGCCGGCAGGGAACCATTCTCACGCAGCACCGTCTCCAACTGCGCCCGCATCACGGTCAGCGGCGTCTTGAGTTCGTGTGAAGCGTGGAGTGTGAACTCGTGAATGCGGCGGAACGATTTATCGAGCCGCATCGCCATCGCGCTGAAGGCCGCGGAGAGTTTGTCCACCTCGTCATCCTTCATACTGCGGGGCAGCGGATGCAGCAGGTTGTGCTCATCCACTTTTTCAACGGCGGCCAGCAGCGCCTTGAGCGGAGACAGCACCCGAAACATCCACCACCAGATGAACCCGAGCAGCACGGGCACTGCGGCGAGGAAAAGGACGGTGGAAAATTCCGCCTCCGTGTCCTTGTGGATGTCGGTATATCCCTTGGCCGCGAACTCTGCCGGCTCTTCGACAAACTCGTGGTAGGCAAGCCACGCGACAAGCGCGAGGCACACCGCGGAAAGCACCGCGTAGCCCTTGGCCATCCGCCGGGCGATCGAGGTCATGCAACCTCCTTCATCACGTAGCCTTCGCCGCGCACGCAGTGCAACAGCTTCACCCCGCTGCCGGTGTCGATCTTCTCGCGCAGCTTGCCGATATAGACGTCCACGAGGTTCGAGCCGGGGTCGAAATGATAGTCCCACACCTTCTCCAGGATCATCATCCGGCTGCACACGCGGCCTGCCGAACGCATCAGGAATTCGAGCAGCCGAAATTCCCGGGTCGTCAGCTCGATCTTGCGCCCGCCGCGTTGCGCCAAACGGGTGATGGTATCGAGCGTCAGGTCGCCGACGTGCAGCGTGGGGGACTTCACATCGCCGCCGCGGCGGGCGAGGGCTCGCACGCGAGCGGTGAGTTCCTCGAGCGCGAAGGGCTTCGGCAGGTAATCCTCGGCGCCGGCGTTGAGTCCTTCCACCCGTTCATTCACCTCGCCACGTGCCGAGAGCAGCAGCACGGGCGTCTGGTTTCCCTTCGCGCGCATCTGCTTCAAGACGCTCAGCCCGTCGCGCCCGACGAGCATGATGTCGAGCACCACCGCATCGAACGGCGTGATCTCGATGGCGCCGAGCGCGTCATCGCCGTCGCGCAGCACATCCACGGCAAAACCTTCCTCCTTCAAAGCCTTCGCGATGAAGGTCGCCGTTTTCTTGTCGTCTTCGACTACGAGGATGCGCACACGCTCATTGTCGAGGGAAGCGCGAGGCTCGCAAGTTTCATTCGAAGTTGCCGAAAGCGTTCGCCAGCCGGCGAGGAGGCCGCCTTCGCGGCAGCGCTCCTTGCGCGAAGGAGCGCACAGTTCGAGTCAGCGAGCGCATTCCGAGTTCCCCCCGGGCGGTTCCTCCGCTAGTCTCCGCGCGCATGAAAAAATTCCTCGCGACCCTTCTCTTCGCGGCCGCATCTGCGCAAGCGGCGGAGACCCCGACGATCACCATCAGCAAGAGCGACAAGCTGGCCATCGCCGTGACCGCCCTGCCCGCCGCGGAGGCGAAGGTGCTCGAAAATGATCTCTCCATGTCGGGCTACTTCAGCGTCGTGCCGCAGGCTGGCGCGACCTTCATCGCGGGCGGGACTTCCAGCGCCACGGCCATCGCCGGGACGGTGACGGATCGCGGCGGGAAGATCGCGCTGAGCAAGACTTTCAGCGGCTCGGCGCGCGGGAAGGTGCATCAATTCGCCGACGAAATCGTCGAGACGCTCACGGGCAACAAGGGCATCTCGCATTCGAAAATCGCGTTCGTAGCCACGCGCAGCGGCCACAAGGAAATTTACACCGCCGATGCCGACGGCGCGGGCGTCTCGCAGCTCACCAACGATGGAAACATCAGCGTTGCGCCGAGCCTCAGCCCCGATGGACGCATGCTCGTTTACACCGGCTACAAGAGCGGCTACGCGGACGTTTACGAAATCAACCTCGCGAGCGGCGCGCGCAATCGGATCATCAAATTCCCCGGAACGAATTCCGGTGCCGCGTATTCGCCCGATGGCAGCCGGCTCGCGCTCACGCTGAGCAAGGACGGCAATCCCGAGCTCTACATCACCGGCGCGGGCGGCGGCGGCGCGCGGCGGCTCACGCACACGCCAGGCGTGGAGAGTTCGCCGACCTGGTCGCCGGATGGAAACGAGATCATCTACTCGAGCGACGACCGCGGCACGCCGCAGCTCTACCGCATTTCCGCCGGCGGCGGCAGCGGCCGGCCGATCGGCGGCGCGGGTTACAGCACCGAGCCAAACTGGTCGGCGGATGGCAAGAAGGTCGCGTTCAACACGCGCAGCGGCGGCTTCCAGGTGAGCATCCTCGATCTCGGCAGCGGCGCCACGCGCACCGTCGGCGAGGGGCAGGATCCGGTCTGGGGCGCGGACTCGAGGCACCTCATTTTCTCCACGGGCGCCGCGCTCATTTTGCTTGATACGCAGACCGGGCAGCGGACAACTCTGGTCAGCGGCCTCGGCAAGATTTCCGAACCCACCTGGTCGCGCTAACCCGACTCCGCCGCGCTCCCTGCCCGCCATGAAAAACCTCCTCCACCTCACCACCATCGCGCTCATCGCCCTCGCCCTCGGCGGTTGCGCCAAAAACAAAGGCGCCGGGATGGGCGCAGCCAATGACGGCGACTTCGTCAATGGCAGCGCGCTGCCCGAGCGCACGGAAGGCGTCTCCTTTCTGAGCAGCAACGTGGACCGCAGCAAATTCGCGCCCGTCCACTTCGGCTTCGACAGCTACACGGTCAGCGGAAGCGAGCAGGCCAAGGTGCAGCAGGTCGCGGAATTCATGCGCAGCGCGGGCAACTCGGTGATCGTCGCCGGCTTCACCGACGAACGCGGAACACCCGAATACAACCGCGGCCTCGGCGAACGGCGCGCGCAATCCGTGCGCGAAGCGCTCATCCGTGCCGGCGCGCCGGGCGGCAAAATCCAGACGGTGAGCTTCGGCGCCGAGATGCCCGCCGATCCCGGCTCGGGTGAGAGCGCCTGGGCGAAGAATCGCCGCGCTGAGTTCGGCGTCGTGCGGTGATCTTTCCACCCGCGGTTTCGCGAAGAAAGCAGCTGCTCCGGTGAACGTTTAGTCATTCATCCTTTTGGCGTGGCGCACCGCGCGGAGCCACGGAATGCTGGACGCCCGCGAAATGCCGACCACCGATCTCGACCTTACGATCGTCATGCCCTGCCTCAACGAGGCAGAGACGCTGGTCGCGTGCATTGCCAAGGCAAAGCTCGGAATCGAGCGCGCGGGCGCGACCGGCGAGGTGCTGATCGCGGACAATGGCTCGACCGACGGCTCGATCGAACTCGCGGAAAAGCACGGCGCCCGAGTCGTGCGCGTGACGGCCAAAGGCTACGGCAGCGCGCTCCGCGGTGGCATCGAGGCGGCGCGCGGACGGTGGATCCTGATGGGCGACGCGGACGACAGCTACGACTTCTCCGAGGCCCCGCGCTTCGTCGAAAAACTCCGCGAAGGCCACGACCTCGTGATGGGCTGCCGCATGCCGCGCGGCGGCGGCACCGTAATGCCCGGCGCGATGCCGTGGAAAAACCGCTGGCTTGGCAATCCGACGTTGAGCTTCCTCGGCCGGCTCTTTTTTCAGACGCCGATTCAGGACTTCCACTGCGGCCTGCGCGCCTTCACCCGGGAGGCTTTCGAGCGCATGGAGACCAAGACGACCGGGATGGAATTCGCTAGCGAAATGGTGATGAAGGCGTCGATCAAATCCATGCGCGTGGCCGAGGTGCCGATCACCCTGCACAAGGATGGCCGCTCGCGTCCGCCCCATCTCAAGCCATGGCGCGACGGCTGGCGCCACCTGCGCTTCATGCTCATCTATTCGCCGCGCTGGCTGTTCCTCATGCCGGGGCTCGCGCTCGCGGGTATTGGGGCGCTCGGCGCGCTCGCGACCTTTTTCGGGCCGATGCAATTTGGCCACGTGCAGCTCGATGCCGGCACGCTCGCCGTCGCCTGCATGCTTTTGATCATCGGCGTGCAGCTCGTCGCCTTTGCCTTTTTTGCGAAGGTCTTCGCGCTCGCCGAGGGCCTGCTCCCGCCCGACCCGCGCTTCGCTCGCATCTTCAAGTTCTTCACGTTAGAAAAGGGGCTGGTCATCGGCGCGCTCGCGTTTGCCACGGGCGCGCTGCTCCTCGCGTGGTCGGTGTGGATCTGGCGGCAGGCAGGCTTCGGCTCCATTCCCTATTCCGAGAATCTCCGGCGCATCATCGCGTCGGTCACGCTCATCGTCGTGGGCCATCAGATCATGGCGGCGAGCTGGTTCCTCAGCGTGCTCGGCTTGAAGACCACCTCACGCCGGCCCCCGGAGCCGGAGTGAACGGCCGATCCATTTTCGGGCTTGGCGATTCCACGAGAGTTGCCTACGAGACACGTTGTTCGGGTCGGGGGACGATGTGCCTCCGATCTTCGCCATGAAATCACCCGTCCACTTTGTCCAAACGCCGGCGATCGCCGCCAGCCTTCGGTTCGCCCGACGGCCCGCGGATCGCGCGTCCGCGGCGGAGCCTGGCGCGGCCGCGGAATCTCCCGAAGTGGCGGCGCGGCGCGGGGAATTCGAAAAAGGGACGCAATCCCGACGGATTGCGAAAACCAACCCCAGCTCGCGTCTGAAATGAGGTCATCATTTATGAAACAGCCCGCTACCCGGCAATATCCATGAAGGTCGTGATCCTCTGCGGCGGACGGGGCACGCGCCTGCGGGAAGAGACGGAGTACCGCCCGAAACCGATGGTGCCCATCGGCGACCGGCCGATCCTCTGGCACATCATGAAGACCTACGCGCATCATGGCTTCAACGAGTTCGTGCTCTGCCTGGGCTACAAGGGAGATATGATCAAAGACTACTTCCGCAACTACCTGTGGAACACTTGCGATACCACGTTGCGCCTGGGCCAAGATGCGGAGGTTCAATTTCACACCCATCACACCGAAGAATCGTGGACCGTGACACTCGCGGATACCGGGGAAGACACCATGACCGCGGGCCGGCTCAAACGCATCGAGCGCTACATCGGTGGGGACGACACCTTTCTCTTCACCTACGGTGATGGCGTGGGCAATGTGGATATCCCGGCCTCCCTGGCCTTTCACCGGCAACACGGACGCCTGCTCACGTTGACCGCAGTCCACCCGCCGGGGCGCTTCGGCGAACTCGGCCTAGCGGAGGATGGCGCGGTGCGGGAGTTCAACGAAAAGCCGCAGGCCGAAGGTGGCTGGATCAATGGCGGCTACTTTGTCGCCAATTCGAAGATCTTTGATTACCTCGCCAACGCCGACGACATGATGCTCGAGCAGGCGCCGATCAAAAAGATCGCGGCGGAGGATCAACTCCGGGCACGTCCGCACGACGGATTCTGGCAGCCTATGGACACCTACCAAGAGTTCCTGCTGCTCAACCGTCTCTGGAACGAAGGGCGTGCGCCGTGGAAAGTCTGGTGATGTCCGGCGGTTCACGGCTGCAAGCGAGCTTCGCCGGGCGCTCCGTCCTCGTCACCGGGCACACCGGGTTCAAGGGATCGTGGCTCTGCGAATGGCTGCTCCTGCTGGGCGCCCGCGTGACGGGATTCAGCTTGCCGCCGCCCACGGAGCCCGCCCTTTTCGAGCAGCTCGCGCTTTCCTCGCGCATCAACCACGTGCTGGGCGACGTCCGCGATTTGGCCGCGATCGGGGCGTGTGTGCAGGCGGCACAGCCGGACTTCGTCTTCCACCTCGCCGCGCAGCCGCTGGTCCGCCTCTCCTACCGCGAACCGGTCGAGACCTACTCCACCAATGTCCTCGGCACGGTGCATCTCCTCGAGGCGGTCCGCTGCGCCGCGCGGCCCTGCGTCGTCGTCTGCGTGACTACCGACAAGTGCTATGAAAACCGCGAGTGGCTGCATGCCTATCGCGAAGAGGACGCGCTCGGCGGATACGACCCGTACAGCTCCAGCAAAGCGGCGGCCGAGCTCGTCACCGGCGCGTATCGACGCTCCTTTTTCCAAAATGACGCCCTCTCCGGGGTGGCCCTCGCCAGCGGGCGCGCGGGCAATGTGATCGGCGGCGGGGACTGGGCGCTCGACCGCATCGTGCCGGATTGCATGCGCGCGCTCGATCGCGGCGAAGCCATCGCGGTGCGCAATCCCCATGCGACCCGGCCATGGCAGCATGTGCTGGAACCGCTGGGCGGTTATCTTACCCTCGCAGGCGCGCTGGCCGAAGCGCGCGCGGCTCATGATCCCGAACGGCTGGCGGCCTGCGCTTCGGCGTTTAATTTCGGCCCGCAGCTCGACTCCAATCGCAATGTCGGCGCGCTCGTCACCGAACTGCTCAAGCACCGGCCCGGCTCCTGGCTCGACCAGTCCGACCCTGCGGCGCCGCACGAGGCGGGCCGTTTGAACCTCGCCATCGACAAAGCCTTTCACCTCCTCGATTGGCAGCCCGTGTGGGGCTTCGAGCGCAGCATCGCCGAGACCGTTCGCTGGTATTTGCGGGCCCCGCGGGAAGACACCGCCGGGTTTACGCGCGGTCAGATCGAGGCTTATCTCTCCGACGCGACCAAAGCCGGCCAGGGATGGGCGCGCTAACTCCACCATGTCCGACGCCGAAATCCTCAAGCAAAAAATCCTCGCACTGACCCGCGAATACAGCGCCCTGGTGCACCGTGCGAACCGGCCCGGCGACGAAGCGGGAGAACGCGAATTCATTCCCGGAAAGACCGTCGTGCCCTACGCCGGCCGCGTCTTTACAGAAGACGAAGTCGAGGCTGCAGTCGGGGCGACGCTCGATTTCTGGCTCACGCTCGGACCGGAGGGTGAAGCAATGGAGCGCGAACTCGCCGGGTTCCTCGGCGTGAAACGCACGCTCCTCGTCAACTCCGGCTCATCGGCCAACCTGCTCGCGCTCTCCGCGCTGACCAGTCACAAGCTGCCGCCGGAAAAACGCGTGCAACCCGGCGACGAAGTGATCACCTGCGCCGCGGGCTTTCCCACCACCGTCACGCCGATCATCCAAAACGGGGCCGTGCCCGTCTTCATCGACAACGATCCGCGCACCGGGAATGCCGACGTGAGCCAGCTCGAGGCCGCGTTTTCACCAGGGAAAACGAAAGCCGTGATGATCGCCCACGCGCTCGGCAATCCCTTCGACCTGAGTGCCGTCCTCGCCTTTTGCCGCCAGCACGATCTCTGGCTCATCGAAGATAATTGTGACGCGCTCGGCTGCTCCTACACGCTGCCCGCCGGGCATGCGCTGAATCCCGGCAGCACGCCGCTCACCCGCTTCACCGGGACGTGGGGCGACCTCTCGACGCAGTCATTTTACCCACCGCACCATCTCACCACCGGTGAGGGCGGGGCGGTCAATATCGTGCGCGACATGAAGCTGAAGGTGCTGGTGGAAAGCTTCCGCGACTGGGGGCGCGACTGCTGGTGCGCGAGCGGCCAGGATAACACGTGCAACAAGCGCTTCGGCTGGCAGCTCGGCGAACTGCCCGAGGGCTACGACCACAAATACATCTACAGCCATCTCGGCTATAACCTCAAACCCCTCGACCCCCAAGCCGCGATCGGGCGCCAGCAGATCAGGAAGCTGCCCAGCTTCATCGAGGCGCGGAAACGCAATTGGGAGACGCTGCGCCGCGGCCTCGCTGATCTCGAGGAATTCTTCGAGTTCTCCCTCCCCACGCACGCCACCGGCTGGACTCCGGACGGTTTCATCTGGGATGCCAGCGGCTGCCGCTCGGAGTGCAGTTGGTTCGGTTTCCTGCTGCTGGTGCGTCCCGCTGCGCCCTTCAGCCACACGCAACTGGCCCGCGGGCTCGACGACGCCCGCATCGGCAACCGCATGTTCTTTGGCGGCAACCTCACGCGGCAGCCCGCCTTCATCCAGCTCCGTCGCAACCGGCCGGAAGCCCTGCGCACGATCGGCTCGCTGCCCGGCGCGGATCGCATCATGAACGAGGCGATCTTTCTCGGCACCTATCCCGGGCTCACCCCGGCGATGCTGGAGTACGAAATCGAGACGATTCATCGCCTCGTGGGGCGCTTTTGCCAGAGCGCGGGATGAAGCTCTTCGTGACCGGCGGGACCGGATTCATTGGCTCGCATTTCCTCGCCGCCGCGCTGGCCGCGGGGCACGAGGTCCTGGCCTTGCGCCGGCCGGGCGCGCAGGCTCGCATCCCGCTCGCCGCCCAGCCGCGCTGGCTCGATGGCCACCTCACCGACGACTGGAGCGTCCCGCTGCGCGAATGCGACGCGCTCGTGCATTTCGCCGCCGCCGGCGTCAATCCGGCGGAGACGGGTTGGGGCCCGTGCTTTGAGACCAACGTCACCGCGTCGCTCGCGCTGTGGGGCTGCGCGATCGCAGCTCAGGTCCGCCAGCTCGTCATCTGCGGCTCGTGCTTCGAGT
>JBAVML010000466.1:0-2310 GCA_049690035.1 Chthoniobacteraceae bacterium | reverse complement strand
CATCGACCGTGGAACCGTCGAGACCGAAGGCGGTGAAGAGCGCCTTCACGATGACCGGCGCGCCCGCGATGATGAGTCCGCCGATGATGGACAACTTGCCGGCATCGGTGTCGCCGCGGCGGATAGCGAACCCTCCACCGACGACACAAATGGTGCCGAAGATGAAGCCGATGAGCATGACGATTCCCATCGCTTTGCTGGCGCCTTCGGCGAGACCGCCGGCAGCTTGAGCGAGGATGGGAGTGAATGGATTTGCGAGTAGTGATTTCATACGGCGCTCGTTCTACCGCCTCGCGAAACGCACGCTGCTCCAGTGCCAGAGCCACTTCAAAGCTCATGCGCATCAGCCTCGGCGGATGAATTCATCTGCCATTTCTACCGACCGTCTCGAACATCTCCGCCACCTCGAAGCGCATCTTGCCGAACAAATCCGCGGACAAGATCATGTCCTCCCACGCGTCGCATCCGTCCTGCATCGCGGTGAACTCGGCCTTGCGCCGCGTAATCGTCCGCGCGGCAGTTTCCTGTTTCTTGGGCCGACAGGCGTCGGAAAAACCGAACTCACGATTGCATTCACCCGCTACCTCGGGGGCGACGACAAGCTCTTCCGCTTCGATATGTCGGAGTATCAGACCCAGGACAGCCTCGGCCTGCTTCTCGGCGGCAAACTCGGCGAGGTCGGTCTGCTCGGACTAGCCGTCGCGAAGTCTTCGACCGGCACCCTGCTTTTCGATGAAATCGAGAAAGCGCACCCGCGCGTTCTCGATGTCTTCTTGCAAGTCCTCGATGCCGCCCGAGTGACGATGGCCAACGGCGAAGTGCTCGATCTCAGCGGCTTCTACATCGTCTTCACGTCCAACCTCGGCGCCGCCGAACTCCTCAACCTTCAGCACTCATCCTTCACGACGATGGAGCGCCACGTCCTGACGAAAGCGCAGCGCTCGCTGCGCCCCGAACTCTACGCCCGCATCACCGAGAAGATCGTCTTCAGCCGTCTCAGCTACGACATGCAACTCGACATCGCCCGCCTGCACATCACCCGAGAGCTTGCCCTGCTCCTCGATCAAGGCTTCGACTTGGTCGCGGACGAGTCTGTTGTGTCGTTCATCATTCAACGCGGTTTCCATCCCCGTCTTGGCGCGCGCCCGCTTCGCGACGCGGTGGAGAAATATCTGCGCGGCGCAGTCGCCGACGCCATGCTTGCGGAAGTGAATCTCCACCGCGGAGAGTTTGTCGTATGCGGTGATGAGCTGGCTTTTCGCTCCAGCGGCCGATATCTCAATAATGAAGTTGCAGCCGAGGATCGGTAGATCTGCGACACGCTTCCAGCGTGTCGATCGATGGGCCCTCAAAGAAAATAGTCTACTACAGCACCCAGTTCGTCGTTCTCGCTACTACACGCAAACCCCTGTATATCTTCGAGTCGTAAATAGTACTTAACCCTACTGATTGACGCGGGCATCTCCTCTCCAGTTCCACGAAAATCTGAGCGAATAATTCTCGGAAAGAGTTCCTTCTCTCCGCGATCGGCAACTTCATAGAATAGAGGTCGGGAATCTTGAGCAACTATTCGCCGGATCTTTTTGTACTCGTCTTCGTGGACCTTCCTATACCCAGCCCGGTTTAACTTGGTCCAAAACGCACTGTGATTCTTCGAGAGCATTGGACGCAGACTATCGACCATTTCAAACAACGTTTCGCCAGCTTCACCCTTCTTTCTCTTGTTAATCACTCCATCTTCCTCGGTGGGTATGCTTTCGTCCTTTTCAGTATCGCGCAAAAACACGCAGCACAAAAACAGCTTAAGCAGATCGTGGGATCTACGAACCACCTGGCCCCGTGCTCTACGGCTAGGATCTAGTTGGAATTCATTTGAGATTTGGACCTTAGGGTCTTCGTCGCTCGCGCTGACCGCCTTCACTTCGACGCCACAACGTGGAAACTGGAAATCGTGATCCTGACCTAGGGGTCCCACCCAGTATTGAAGGGCGACTGCCGGACTAATCTTCTTTTGCCGATAGTACGGCAGGAGGTATTCGCGCAAAAACCAAAGTTCCGCGTGCAAACCTCGCTGCGGCTTAGGACCCAAGGGCGTGTCGGCGTCAGGATACTCGCGACACCATCTTTTCAAGGCACGCCCGAAAGCCTTCGCTTGGTGCCTCCTAGGTTTAGAAAGAATGCTCTGATGGTCTTGGAAAGCTGCAAAGACGGCAGCGCACACGTTTGCTACGAGCAGCTCAAAGAGATCCCTGAAATCGATGTCGATCAGCTCCAGAACAAGGCACTGCTCGTGGCTTCGATCCGCTTGAT
>JBAVML010000465.1:0-3190 GCA_049690035.1 Chthoniobacteraceae bacterium | reverse complement strand
GCGATCCTCCGATGGTGAGCGAGGCGAGATTTCCCGCAATGAACATGCGCCCGGATTGATCCGCGATGTTTCCTTCCATGTCGCCGCCGATGGTGATGGGGCCGACGTTTCCGGAGCTGTTGATATTCCCGCTGACGAAGCCGACGTCGCCATGCAGCGATCCGGTGATCTTGATCGAACCGATTCCGGTGGCCCCGAAGATCGAGCCGCTGAAGAAGCCGGCGCCGCCGCGAATCGAGCCCGGGTGCGCGCTGCCGATGACGACGGAGGTGAGCTTTGTGCCCTGAATGCTCCCCGAGTTGTCCCCACCACCGCCGATGAGATCTCCGCCGATTTTCACGGGGCCCAGCTTGCCGTTCACGTAGATCAAGCCGCTGAGGGGGAGCGCTCCGCCGATGAGCGAACCGAGGATGTTCACGCTGCCGATGGCGAGACCGGGACCGCTGGCCCTGACGCTCGCTTCGGTGATATCGCCGGCTACTTTCAACGTGCCGAGCGGACCGTTGCTGATCGACGTGAGGTCGAAGATCCCGGACGGATTGGTGTAACCTTGGGTCAACATTCCGAGGCGTCCCATCGAACGGACGTCGAGCATTTTTAGTCCGGCGGTAGTATTGCCGACCTCGACCTGGCCGAGGTCGCCCTTGATGGTGATGCTGTTCAACGGAAGCCCGGTCGCATCGATGAAGCCGACGTTCACAAGCCCGTCGCCGCCGGGTTTCTTCGCGGCGGAGATGCTGATCTTTGCGTCGACAAACTCGGGACCGTCATCGCTGAGTGTGAGTCGCGTGAGCTGCCCGCGGTCGGTCCCGGAGGCGACGAAGGCGAGGTTGAAATCGGCTTTCCCGAAGGCGCCGACCGAGGTCTTCACCGTCGCGAGATCGCCGTCCACATCGGTGAAAGTGGCCGACTTCCCCCCCGGCAGAATCGTCACCTGCGGCCCTTGGACGGAAAGTCCCTTCAGCGGCACCACGCCTGCGCCGATCGACCCGAGCGAGGTCGCGGCACCGGTGCCGAGGTCGATCGCGTAAAGGCTGGTGACGCCACCGACGGTGAGCGCGGCGAAGGCGCTGCTCACACCCTGAATGTCGAAGCCCGCGAGGCTGCCGATGTCCACGCCGAGGGCCTTCGAGTTTTGCACCGCACCGCCATTTGGGGAGGGCGACTGGTTCACGCCGCCGATGGTGACGAGGGAATCTGCCACCGAATCCAGCGCGAAGAGCGTGGTCCCCGCGGAAGTGCCGCCGATGAAATTTCGATCGTAGGCCGCGGCCACGATATTGCCGGCCGGCGTGAGGTCGGTGTCGTTCGATGGCGTGTCGACGCGCGCGCCGCTGTCCGGGTTGATGCGAAAGTTTTCCTCCGCGTCGTTGACCACGCGGATGCGGTCCACGGTCGGGTTAAAATCGAAGCCGTAGTCCGTGCCATCGGTGACCGTGAACGCGGTCGAGCCGGGGATGATCGTGGCGATGCCGGTCGCGGGATCGAGCGTGTAAACGCGCACCTCGTCCGTCGCGCCGAGATCCTTGATCCCGAGCGCGAAGAGCTGGCCGCTCGCGGGCCGGAAATCAATCCCCTCGATATTCTCGCCGGCGCCACCTGCCAGGCCGGTGATGGTGACGGTGCTGACGGTGCCCGGCGTGGCGCTGTCGAAGGTTAGCAGCTCGTTGCTCCCGGTCAGGGCGACAATGCCTGCGGGAGCGATGCGCGCCTCGAGCGGTTCGATCGCTGAAGCCGCGCGGAGGTTGAAGGAAGAGATGGATTTCATAAGCAGCGAACGAACCCGGTTTCCACGCCTCGCCCGCGGCAGGAGCACCATGGGCGGAACGCGTGGTAAGACTTTGCCAGTCTTCGGTGGCCCGAGGCGGAACGCACGCGCAAAAGCATCGTCGCGGGGTTCGGGGCCGGCGCCCGAGGCAGCGCCGCGCCGAGCGCTCGGATTTTCATCGCCGCACCGCGGCCGCTCCGCTATCAGCCCGCTCCACTTCTTTGTGAAATATTTCTTTTGTTTGCTCCCCCTGTCGCTCGTCCTGAACGGCTGCGTCACTCACCGCGCGAGCCTTCAACACCTGGATTTCGATGGCAACGGCGTGATCTCCCGCGGCGAATTTACCGACGGGGTGGCCGATGTTTCGTTCGCGACCTACGATCGCAATCGCGACGGTTTCATCGAACTCGCCGAGTGGCAGGCCGTGGAAAAGGGCGCCGCGAACGACGGGCTGTTCCGGCTCCGCGACCTGAGTCGCAACGGCCGCATCTCGCCGCAGGAGTCGCGGCTGGCGGCGGAAAAGAATGGCTCGCTCCTGTCGCTCTTCGCCTCGATCGACACGAACCGCGACGGCTTCATAGATGGCGCCGAGGCCCGGCAATATCGGGCAACGCGCCGATAGCTTTTTTCCTCTCATGAAGATTCGATTCCTTCCCTTGTTTCTCGTCGCGCTGGCGCTCTCCGTCGCCACCGGCGAAGCAAAGCGCCATCGTTCGCCCGCCGGCGCAGCAGCCTTCTCGACCCGTTCCTACGGTGGCGGTGGACTCGCGCAGGAACGCGGGCTTTCGCAGGGAGAAGCGTCGGCTGCTGGCGTGGTGTTGGGCGAAATCTCGGGCGCCCGAGCCACGGCCGGCCCGCCGCCGGTGCCGCCTTCGCGGCGCTACTCGCCCGACTACTACCGGGTCTATCCCCTGCGCATGCGCGCTTCCGCAGCTGCAAAGCGGGTCGCGACTGCGCCGAAGGCTGCACCCGCGCCCAAGGGCGTCGCCGTGGCGGCCCAACCGACCCCGGCCAAGCTCCTGCCGCTGCCAGCACCCCGAGTTGCGAAGTTGCGCGTGGTCGCAGCGCCGAAGCCAGCGCCGGTCACGCCGGCCCCAGTTGCCATGCGCCGGGTGGCGGGTGAGCGGAAACCGATCCGCACCGTCTTCCCCGAGCCGAATCGTCGCTGAGCAGCGCGCCACGCGGGCGCCGCGCTCCGTGGTTCAGCGCGGCCAACGGCAGTGGATTCGGCAGGGCACAGCGAATTCATTTGAACCCACGCCGTCGCTTTGTGCTCAAATGATCGCCCCTTCATTTGAGGGACCACCTTTTTCATGATGAAGATCCAACACGACCTGCGCCCGATCGCCCTGCGCTCCAGCATCGAGCGCCTGTGGGAAGTCTCGGCGCCGAAGATTCTCGCGATCGACCGCGGCGACACCC